>JAEULG010000218.1 GCA_016793875.1 Rhodospirillales bacterium
GGGCGATCTGATCCCCTCCGATGGCGAGGTGATCGAGGGCGTGGCTTCGGTCAACGAAGCGGCGATCACCGGCGAGTCCGCTCCGGTGATCCGCGAGAGCGGCGGCGACCGCTCGGCGGTGACCGGCGGCACCCAGGTCATTTCCGACCATATCGTCGTCCGGATCACCGCCGCTCCCGGCTCGACCTTCCTCGACCGGATGATTTCGCTGGTCGAAGGCGCCTCGCGGCAGAAGACGCCCAACGAGATCGCGCTGAACATCCTGCTCGCCGGGATGACCATCATCTTCGTGCTGGCGGTGGTTACCATTCCCAGCTTCGCCGCCTATGCAGGCGGTGCCGTTCCGGTCATTGCCCTCATCGCGCTCTTCGTCACCCTGATCCCCACCACCATCGGTGCGCTGCTGTCGGCGATCGGCATCGCCGGGATGGACCGGCTGGTCCGCTTCAACGTCCTCGCCATGTCCGGGCGGGCGGTCGAGGCGGCTGGCGACGTCGATACCCTGCTGCTCGACAAGACCGGCACCATCACGCTGGGCAACCGCCAGGCGACCGAGTTCCTGCCACTGCCCGGCGTCTCCGAGCGCGAGCTCGCCGATGCGGTGCAACTGGCGTCGCTCGCCGACGAGACGCCGGAGGGCCGCTCCATCGTCGTCCTCGCCAAGGAGAAGTACGGGATCCGCGGCCGCGAGATGGCGCCGTTGCACGCGCACATGGTGCCGTTCACCGCGCAGACGCGGATGAGCGGCATCGACATCGACGGCCACGCCATCCGCAAGGGCGCGACCGAGGCCGTCGTGGCGCTTGTGCGCAAGGTAACCGGCAACGCCAACATGCCGGTCCCGCCCGCCTTGCAGGAGATCGTCGAGCGCATCGCCCGATCCGGTGGGACGCCGCTGGCGGTGGCCCGGGACGACCGCATCCTTGGCGTCGTCCACCTCAAGGACATCGTCAAGGGCGGCATCCGCGAGCGCTTCGATGCGTTGCGGCATATGGGCATCCGCACGGTGATGATCACCGGCGACAACCCGCTGACCGCTGCCGCCATTGCCGCCGAGGCTGGCGTCGACGACTTCCTTGCCGAGGCGACGCCGGAAGCGAAGCTGCAGCTCATCCGCGACGAGCAGGCCAAGGGTAAGTTGGTGGCGATGTGCGGCGACGGCACCAACGACGCCCCGGCGCTGGCGCAGGCGGACGTCGGCGTTGCCATGAACACCGGCACTATGGCGGCGCGCGAGGCCGGCAACATGATCGACCTCGACAGCGACCCGACCAAGCTCATCGAGATCGTCGGCATCGGCAAGCAACTGCTGATGACCCGCGGCGCGCTGACGACCTTCTCCATCGCCAACGACGTTGCGAAGTACTTCGCCATCATCCCGGCGATGTTCCTCGCCTTCTACCCGCAGCTGGCGGCGCTGAACGTCATGGGACTGGCAAGCCCGCAGAGCGCCATCCTCTCGGCCATCATCTTCAACGCGCTGGTCATCATCGCGCTGATCCCGCTGGCGCTGCGCGGCGTCCGCTACCGGCCGACCGGCGCCGCCGCCCTGCTCCGTCGCAACCTGTTGGTCTATGGCCTCGGCGGCGTCGTCGTGCCGTTCGCCGGTATCAAGGCGATCGACCTCCTCGTCTCCTTCATCGGCCTCGCCTGAGGACTTTCGCCATGAGCAAACAGATCCGTCCGGCCCTGGTTCTGCTCGTCCTGCTGACGATCGCAACCGGCCTTGCCTACCCCTTCGCCGTCACCGGCCTCGCCCAACTCGCATTCCCCGACCAAGCGAACGGCAGCCTGATCGTACGCAACGGCGCGGTGGTCGGATCCGAGTTGATCGGCCAGTGGTTCGAGTCAGACCGCTATTTCCATCCGCGGCCGTCGGCGACGACCGCCGCCGATCTGAACGATCCGACGAAGACGGTGGCGGCCCCCTACAACGCTGTCGCGTCCGCCGGCTCGAACCTCGGCCCGACCAGCAAGGTACTCGTCGATCGGGTGGCAGCCGACGTCGCCGCTTACTCGACCGCGGCCGCGAGCATCCCAGCCGACCTGGTGACCACCTCGGGCAGCGGGCTCGATCCGGACATCAGCCCGGCTGCTGCCGAACGGCAGGTCGCCCGCGTGGCGCAGGCGCGGAAGCTGCCGGATGAGCGGGTGCGGGGGCTCGTCCGCGCCGCCACCGAAGGCCGGCTGTTCGGCATCATCGGCGAGCCGCGGGTGAATGTTTTGCAACTCAATCTGGCGCTGGACGCCGCGTCGTCGTAACGATTGCCCGCAAGCGAAGCTCCTGCTGTCCATGGGGTGGCGCGTGCCGCCACCCTTCCAGCAGGCATCAGACGAGCGCCGGTTTTGATGGCGGACACCGACAATGCCAGCGAGCGGGTGCTGGTCTGCATCAGCGGCAACCCTCAGTCCACGGCGCTCGTCCGCCATACGCATCGCTTTGCCCAGCGCCTGCAGGCGCCGTGGGCGGCGCTCTACGTCGAAAACACCACGGCGCAGTGTCTCGGCAAACAGGAGAAAGACATTATCGCCAGCTGCCAGCGCTTGGCCGAGGGCCTGGGCGGTGAGGCCGCGCGCATCCCTGGCCGCAGCATCGCCGCCGAAATCATCGCCTACGCGCGGGCCCACGATGTAACTCAGATCATCGTCGGTAGGTCGGAAAGGTGGCGTTGGTCGCATCTCCTGCGCGGCTCGGTCGTCCACGCGCTGTTGCGCGCATCGGGCGGCATCGGCATTCACGTGATCCCGGCAGGTTCCAAGGCCCCTGCAGACCAGGCTCCCCCGGACGCGGTGCGGATCCGCCCGCAGGTGCCGTTCGCCGGCGCCAGGGTGTATATCGCCGCACTCGCCGCGGTCGGGCTGGCGCTCGCCGTGGCCCTCTTCGTGCGGCATTTTCTCGGCGTCGACAGCATCGATCTTGTTTTCCTGATTGCAATCATTGGCGTTGCCGTCCGTTTCGGCCTGTGGCCATCGGTCCTCGCTTCGCTGGCCAGCGTGCTCGCCAACAACTTCTTCTTTCTGCCGCCGCTCTATACCTTCACCATTACCGATCCCGCGAACATCGCGGCGTTATTTTTCTTCTTCCTGGTGGCGCTGATCGTCAGCAATCTGGCCGGGCGGGCACGCGACCAAGCCGAGACGGCGCGGCTGCGGGCGCGCACCACCGAGGCGCTGTACGCCTTCAGCCGCAAGGTTGCCGGGGTCGCTAGCCTCGATGACCTGCTATGGGCGACCGTCTTTCAAATCGCTTCGATGCTGCGGTTGAACGTCGTCGCACTGCTGCCGGAGGACGGAACGCTGAGCGTGCGCGCCGGATATCCGCCGGAGGACGCCCTCGACGGCGCCGACGTCGGGGCCGCCCGCTGGTGCTGGGAAAACAACCGGCCCGCAGGACGCGGCGCTGAGACACTGCCCGGCGCGAAGCGGCTGTTCCTGCCGCTCCGCACCGGGCGCGGGCCGGTGGGTGTCGTCGGACTCGACAGCGAGCTCCCGGGCCCGCTGCTCACCGCCGACGGGCGCCGGCTGCTCGATGCGCTGCTCGACCAGACCGCCGTCGCCCTCGAGCGGGTGCGCCTCGCCCAGGAGATCGACGCGGCGCGGATGCTGGCGGAAACGCAGCGTCTGCGCGAGGCGCTGCTGACCTCCATCTCCCATGACCTGACGACGCCGCTCGCCGCGATCCTCGCGGCGACAACCTCGATCCAGCAGTATGACGACCTCCTGGGGCCGACGGAACGCCGGGAGATGGTCGGCACCATCCGCGATGAAGCCGAGCGACTGACCCGATTCGTCCGCAATCTGCTGGACATGACCCGCCTGGAATCGGGCGCGCTCGCGCCTAATGCCGACGTCGTCGATTTGGGTGAGGTGGTCGGTGCCGCGCTGGAACGGTCGGCGCGGACACTCGCCCGCCATCGCGTCGAGCTTCGGCTCGCCCGCGACCTGCCGATGCTGCCGCTCGATGCCGTCCTGCTCGAGCAGGTCCTGGTCAACCTGTTGGACAACGCCGCAAAGTACGCCCCCGAAGGCTCGACGATCACGGTGGCAGCAGCCGACGACGACAATACGGTGCGGCTGGAGGTGCGCGACGAGGGCGAAGGCATCCCCCCGGCCGATCTCGCCCATATCTTTGATAAGTTCTATCGTGCCGACCAGCGCGACCGTCAGCGCGCCGGCACCGGCCTCGGCCTTGCCGTCTGCCGCGGCTTCGTCGAGGCGCTGGGGGGCAGCATCGCCGCCGGCAACCGCTCCGACCGCAGCGGCGCCGTCTTCACCATCGAATTTCCGCTGCCGCTGCGACAGCCGCGGCAGATCAAAGATGCCACCCTATGAGCAGCGACGGGCCGCTGATCCTCGTCGTCGACGACGAGCCGCCGATCCGCCGGCTGCTGCGCACCAGCCTTGCAGCACAGCGCTATCGCGTCACCGAAGCGGCGACCGGCGAGCAGGCGCTGGAGCATCTCCGGCACGACAAGCCCGACGTGGTCATCCTCGATCTCGGCCTGCCCGACCTCGACGGCATCGAGGTGATCCGCCGCATCCGCGCATCGTCGAGGGTGCCGATCGTCGTCCTCTCCAGCCGCGGCGACGAGAAGGGCAAGATCGAGGCGCTGGACCTCGGTGCCGACGACTACGTCACCAAGCCGTTCGGCATGGGCGAGCTCGTCGCCCGTATCCGTGCGGCGCTCCGTCATCGCGTGCAGGCGGAAGGGGGCGAGCCGGTGTTCCGCGCCGCTGGCTTAAGCGTCGATCTCGTCCACCGCCGAGTGACGGTGGGCGGCAGCGCAATCAAGCTGTCGCCGAAGGAGTACGACATTCTGCGGCTGTTGGTGCTGCACGCCGGTAAGGTGCTCACCCACGGGATGATCATCCGCGAGGTATGGGGCGCCGCCGGCGACGTCCAGTACCTGCGCGTCTACATCCGCCAGCTTCGTGCCAAGCTGGAGGCCGACCCAGAGCGCCCCCGCCATATCCTCACCGAAACCGGCGTCGGCTACCGCCTGCGCGTCCCCGACTGAATCATCGAGGCGGCATCCGCAGCGCAGGCCAAGCCCCGATTAGACTAAACGTTGCGCGTATGCTGTGTATTCGGCAAACCGTGCCTTTGCCGAATATTACCGAATCACAGCAAATTGAGATCCAGCTCCCCTTGTTCAGAGGCTATGGGCTAGAGAGATCGCGACCTCGCAGTCGTTGAGTACATGCACGGTCGTTCATTCGCGAGGGCTGCGGACATTCGCCGATGACAAGAGGTTTGCCGATGACGATACGTCGATGGGGGCTGGCTGCATTGACGGCGGCAGGTTGGCTCGTTGCTGGCCCCGCGTACAGCGCTCCGATGCTCTACCATATCGAGCCGCACTACACGACCCTGGAATTCGTGGTC
>JAEULG010000007.1 GCA_016793875.1 Rhodospirillales bacterium
TGTCAAGCGCAGCCTTCCCGGCTGTCAGGAGCTTTCGTACCGCAGCAAGACCGCTCTCGATGCCGTGGTGCGGGTGCGGATCGGCGCTGCCGCTACCCGGCTAGTCGGCGGCGTGACCATCCTCGACCGCGATCCGCCGCGCGGATGCCGGCTGACCTTCGAAAGCGAGGCCGGCGCCGCCGACGCCGGCTCAGGCACCGTCTGCATGAGACTGCTGCCGACCGGCGACGGCACCCTCGTCCGGTGCGAAATCAACGCGACGATCGGCGGTCGGCTGGCAGCGGAGGACGGAGGCGCGATCGAGCGGGCGGCGCAGGCACTGGCCGAGGGCTTTCTGCGCCGGTTGTCCGCCCAGACGACCATGCCCGACCCGCTGTTGGCGCAGCCTCCCCGAACGTCGGTGGAAGCTGTCAGGCCGGGGCTGAAGCCCAGCATCTGGGTGCCGACGTTGATCGCCCTCGTTTTCATCATGCTGGCGTTCTTCGCCCACCTGGGGCCGGCATAGACCGCAGCGGCTTGGCGTAGCGGGCAGCGGTCTCGCGGCGCGGTCCTTCCGTCAGCGGCCGGTGCCGGCGTGGGCGTCGAGGAGGCGCTTCTCGCGCCGCGTCAGCATCCGTCGTGCCACCACCCAGGCGACCGGAAAAGCCAGCAGGAAGCTGAGCACGGCCGCTCCGTAGTAGAGGGTGGTCGCAGCCTCGAAGTCGTGAACCACCTGCGGGATGGTGTTGATCCCGAGTACCAGCACGCCGAACAGCACGGCAGCGATCGGCAGGTAGGCAACGGCAGCAACCTTCAGCATATTGTGATCCTCCGTGTCCCGCTCAATCCTCCAACAGCAATGGACGAGGAGCCGCTTCGGTTCCGCTCGAGGGCAGGTGAGGCTGCCCGGCCTGTCGGGGCGGACAGGAGGGCAACCGCTTTCGAGAGTGCAGGGAAGGAGGATCGCAGCGGCGCGAACGCGAGCCCTGGTATCAGCTCGCGTTCTCCCCAGCCGCCTACAGCGTCACGTCAACGCGGGGGGGACCGGTGTCGGTCGGGTCGTAGAGGATGCGGCATTCGCCGACCTGCCGCGCCTTCGCGCCACCTTGCGTGATCAGCGCATCGCGGGTGCGCGACGTCCGCTCGCCGGCCAGCGACCACAGCTGCGGCGCCAGACGCTCCGCTACCGCGTCGCGTTCCGGACCGCTGGCCGGCGCGCCCTCGGCGGCCAGCGCCGCCGTCAGGTCGGAAGCGGTGGCGCGTCCGCACACCCGCAGGGTCAGCCGGTCGCGCTCGGCCAGTACCCGGACCAGCCCATTCACCTGCTCCTGGGCGGCGTCGTCGAGCTTGGCGACGCCGGCGGGAAACGGAATCGGCTGGATGGCCATGCCACCGCCCGCCCCAGCCGCCTTGGCGATCAGTGCCACCGGCGCGAAGGCCAATTGGAACGGCGCCAGCACCGCCGCCTGAACCGCTCCGGTCAACGCCTGGCGGATAGCATCGGTTGGATCAAATGACGGGCTGGCGAGGTTGCCGGAGACCGGCAGGCTGAGCTTGATGCGTCCCTCGTCGTCCTGCAGCAGGCCGACGATGGTCTCGATCGGCACGCCGACCGCGGCGGAAAGGCGCTGCGCGTCCTGCGGCGACAGTGGGCTGAAGCCGAGGTCGCGCAGGGTCAGGTCAAGCAGCCCCTTGAGATTGCCCTCGTTGGCCGAAGCGGTGACGTCAAGGCTGAGGCGGCCGCTCTCGACGTTCAGGCCGATGGCCTTGGCCGCGTAGACGGAGAGCGTCGGCAGCTCCAGCCGGCGCAACCGAGCGTTCAGGTCGAAGTCCGGTTGGGTTCCGAACGGCGCCGCCCAGCCCGCCACCGCCAGCTCAGTGAACTGGTTAATCGTCGCCTCGGTGCGGATCTGCGTCTTCTGCGCGGGATCACCGGTGTTGAGGTTCAGCACCTGCAGCGACTGGATGTCGACGGTGGCGTTGGTATTCGGATCGACCGTGCCGTCGCGCAGGCGGATCTGGGCGCCGTTGACGGTGCTGAGGCTGCCGAGCTGAAACTTCCATCCTTCCTCCGCCGCCTTCTGCACCGTCTCGACGGCTTGCTTCGGCCTGCTCTCCGCCTGGACAGTCGAAGCAAACAGATACTCACGGGTGAGAAAGGCGTCGAGGTGGTCGAGGACGATGCGCTCGACCGCCGCCTTGCGGCGGTGATCGGCGCGCAGGTCGCCGATGCTGACCGAGCGCAGATCGACCGACGCCAGCTTGCCGCCCTCGGTACGATTGCTCAGCCCGTCGGCGAGCATGTCCATCCGCACGCTCCACGCCAGCTCGTTCCCGGCCTTATCAGCGGTGATCTCGGAAATCTGCGCACGCACGCTGCGGATCCCGGCGACCGCGGCCGGGTTGCGGTCAGTGCGCGGCAGTTCCGCGGCGATGGCCTCCACCTGGGCTCCGGCATCACCGGTGACCGCAAGCCGGTCGGGTAGCAAGCGCAACCCGAATTGCGCCGGTGCGACGCGCAGGCTTTGCACGGCATAGCGGGTGCGGTTGTTGGCCGGCGCCCGTGGCAGTGGTGGCGCCGCCTGTTCGGCGGCGACACCACTGGCACTTAGCTCAAGCTTAGCGGTGCCGGTGGTAACCGTCGGGGCGATCTCGCTGTCGATGCCGGAAAGGGCAAGGCGCAACTTGGTCAGCGCGACCTTCCACGGCGCCTGCTGCGGGTCCGCCGGCACCGTCGCTGCGAGGCCGGCGAGTTCGGTGGCGAAATCCCCGGCAACGGTGGTCTTGCCGCCGGCAACCGCCACGCGCACGGGCGTCGGCCCGAGCCGCAACGTGTCCAGCGCGAGCTGCCCCTCGGCTGGCGAAGAGGCGGCGGCGCGGCCGCGCCCCGGCGGCGGTGGCGAACTGGGGGCCGGCCACAGGGCGGTGATGCCGGCCAGTTCGCTGCCGATCCCGGCGTCGAGGCGCAGACCACCGCCGGCTTGCGTCGCCTTGACGTCGGTCAGAGTTAGCGCCGCGCTTTTCGCTGCGACACGCGAGGGGGAGGGGGCGGTCCCCTGCGGCGGTGCCGGCGGCGCGACCGCAACGTCGAGCGCCTGCGCCTGCAGGCGCGCCGTTCCGGTCAGCCGCACCTCGCCGCCCTCCTTGACCAGCGTCAGCGGACCCAAGGGCGCTGTCATTTCACCGAAGCGGACGGTCGTGGCGCCGGCATCCGGCACCGCCGGCGGCTTCATCTCGCCGCTGGTGGAGCGCAGCGTTCCTTGCGCATCCACCGTCATCTTGCCGGCCGCGTCCAGCTGCAGCGCCAACGCGGCCAGATCGAAGCCGAGGGTATCGGCCCGGAAGGCGGCGGGGGCCCGCAGTACTGGCGCGCTGAAGTCGATGCGGCCGCCTCCCGGTATATCCTTGGCGGCGTTGCCGCCGGTGGTGGGAGCGGGGGCGGCACCACCGCCCCCGGCACGAGCCTGCACGCTGGTCGCACCGTTGGCGGTGCGGGCGACGGCGACCGGCGCCAACTCGACGACGAGACGATCGGCAGCGGCGTCGGCGGGCCCCTTGACCGCCGGTTTCTCGACCTCCAGCAACGGCTGGACCTTCAGCGACAGCGCGCCATCGGCTTGCTTCGCCAGGGCAATGTCGGCCAACGTCAGGTTTGCCGCCGCCAGCGAGACGGTGGTTCCGCCAACCGGCTCGGTGCTCGCCTGGTTCAGCTTGACCTCGCCGCGGCCATCGAACGCCAGCGCGCCGTCCCGCTCGACATCGTAGCGACCGCTGACGATAACGCTGCCCTGATCCAGCTTGACACTGGCGCCGGCGAGACGGGCCGCATCGATGTTGGCGAGGACGAGGGTCGCATCGGCGGTCCCGTCCAGCCGGCCGTCGGGGAACAGCTCCAGCTTGCTGCGGGCGAAAACGGTCAGCGTGCCGTTGGTCGGATCAAAGCCGAGGGGGCCGGTGAACTCTTCGATGCGGGTGAGATCGATGCCGCTGATCCCAGCCTCGACGTCCGCGGTGATCTTTTCGGCGAATGGCCGGGCGGTGCCACTGGCGTTGACCTCGATGCCGTTGACGTCACCCTTAAGCAGGAACCTCCCCGGATGGTCTGGCTCCCAGGAGCGGAAGCCGTTGAGGTCGAGGTAGTCGACGAGGAGCCGCGCGGTGCCGCCATCACGGTTGGTGAAGGCGACGCGGACATCGCGCACCTCCAGATTGTCGATGCCGGTGCCCCACGCGGACGCCTTCCCCGGCTCGGCGGGAGGCGTCTCGCTCTGGGCCTGTTCAGCTTGCTTGGCGAGTATCTGTCGTAACGGGATGCCGTTGATGGAGAGTTCGCCATCGGCATCTTGCTTGATCGCCAAGTCCACGTCACGGACCACCGCACGCCGCACCAGCGCCTGCTTGTCGAACAGGTCGGAAAGGCTGATCTTGACGCCGAGCAGGCCGAATGTGCCGGCGTCCGCCGGTGCGCTCCCGCTCCCGCGGAAGCGGACGGGCCCGACCGCGAATGTGCCATCGAGCAGGTCGATGTCGATGGTCTTGACGCCCTCCACATCGACATCGATTCCAGTGAAATAGCGGTCGGCGACGTAGCGGGCGATGTAACGCGGAGCCACCACCACGAAAAGGATCAGAACGAGCAGCACGCCCGCGATGATCGCTGCAACGATGGCGCCGCGGCGGCGCCACCAGCGCGCTGGTGTCGCGGGCGGGGATGCCGGCGACGCAGGGGGAGGTGCCGCCCTCATCTCCGCTGCATCCGCCCGTCTGCACCACGCCGCCGGGGCTCGGCTGCCGCTACGGCCTCGCCAATGCGGTCTCCTTCGCCCCGCCGGCTGGGTTCGGGCCGGTCATCGGCCTGTTCACCGGTGATCAGGTCCTTCAGGTACAGCCCGTCGAGCGCGCGGTCGACGGCACTGGCAATGCCAGCCTCTGTCGCCTCGACGGCAGGCGCCGCGGCGATCCTTTCGAGTTCCAGACCGTGGATTTCCCCCGCCTTGCGCACCGCGTCCACCAGCACCTTCATCTCCGTGGCATCAAACGGCCGGACCGCCATCCAGCGCGGCGGATCGTCTCCCGAGGTCGCCAACAGGCCAGCCTCGCGCAGCGCCGTCAAGACCCGCTGTACAGTCTCCTCCGGTGCGCCCAGCCGGCGCCGCAGGTCGCGGACGGTGGGCGCCTGCGTGCCAGCGTACTGCGCCTCGCCGATCGATTGCATGATCGCCAACGCCAGCCGCTCGCGACAGCGGTTGCTGAGAAGGGCCGGGCCGCCTCCGAGCAGCATATACTCCGGATGCTGGTGGTAGAAGGCGATGCCATTACCGATGAGCAAAACGGTCCAGTTCACGTTCAGCCACAGGAGAAACAGGATCAGGGCGGCGAACGCGGAATAGATGGCGGTATAAGTGCTGGTGCCGCCGACGAAGGTCGCGAAAGCCCAGCCGGCGATCAACCACAGTACCCCGGCAACCGCCCCGCCGATGGCTGCCGAGAGCAGATAGACGCGGGTGTAGGTCAGGAATTTGTAGAGAAAGACGAAGGCGAAGGCGATCAGCAGCACCGGCAGCAACTGGCCACCGACATCGAACAGCAGCGCGAGCGGCAGGTACGCGCTCAGGTGTTGGACGGTCTCGCTGGAGGCAAGGGTCCCGGTGATGGCGATTGCCGAGAACATCAGCACCGGGCCGATCAGCAGGACGCTCAGATAATCGGTGAACTTGCGGGCCAGCGGACGCTCCGCGCTGACGTGCCAGATGTCGTTGAACGCCGTCTCCACCTTCTGCACCATCGAAATTGCGGTGTAGAACAGCACGGCAAGGCCGACCGCGCCGAGCACGCCGACATCGACCTTCGAGACGAAATCCATCAACCGGTCGCTGACCTCCTTGGCCTGCGGGCCGAGCGGCGCCAGCAACGCGGCCAGCATCGGCTCGAAGCGGTAGTGAACGCCGAAGCCCTTCAGGACGGAGAAGGCGAGCGCCACCAGCGGCACCAGCGACAGCAACGTCGTGTAGACGAGGCTGGCCGCGTGCAACATGATCCGTCCTTCCGCCACGTCGCGGGCAATGGCATAGAGCATGCGTGGCACGTTGATCAGCCGGTCATGCCAATCCCGGGTTGGTACGGCCTTGCCCGCTGGCCAGAGCCGGCGGGCCAGCGCCGGAGCAAACGTCGGATCGATCGCCATCCCCCTGGCACCTCCTGAGCTGTCGCTCGGGCAAGAGCCCGAAACATCGCCGAGCGAATAGTGGACCAACATGTCCGGGCGCTTCCATAAACGAAAGCACCCGCTCGATGATCCACTGGCGGTGAGCGCCAGCGTTGCGGTTGTGAAAGGCCGCCGCTATATAGAGCCTCCCATCAGGAGCGAGACGATGAAGAAGGACATTCATCCCGACTACCACGAGATCGTCGTCGAGATGACCGACGGCAGCACGTTTACCACCCGCTCCACGTGGGGGAGCAAGGGCGAGGTGCTCAAGCTGGGCATCGATTCCAAGACGCACCCCGCCTGGACCGGCGTTCACCGGCTAGTCGATTCTGGCGGTCAGCTAGCGAAGTTCAAGAAGAGGTTCAAGGATTTCGGCCTCAAGGGCTGAGGCCGCGCGGCAGCGCGAGCGCCGCCTCTTCCTTCCCTCGTTCGATCGACAGCACGCGAGACGCCGCAGCAGCGTTGCTCATCCGCATGCGTGAAAAAAAGCGCCGCCCGAAGGCGGCGCGAGTTCGGATAGGGAGGAGGTCAACGACGGGCTGGTGGTATCCATTTGGAGCACCGGTCCGCCATGGACGCTCGCGGGACACCCCTTTATAGGGCAAATGACCGCGCGCATCAA
>JAEULG010000031.1 GCA_016793875.1 Rhodospirillales bacterium
GCGGCGGCAGCCGTGGCGGAAGCGGTGGAGAGGTATCCTCGGTTCGCGGTGGGCCGCTCGGCCCACGGCAGGGTCGAATCGTCCGGGATCGGGGATCGTGGAATATTTTCTGCAGCAGCTGATCAACGGGCTGACGCTCGGCGCCATCTACGGGCTGATCGCCATCGGCTATACGATGGTCTACGGCATCATCGGCATGATCAACTTCGCCCACGGCGAAGTCTACATGATCGGCGCCTTCATCTCGCTGATCACCTTCCTGCTGCTGGGGGTGCTCGGCATCACCTGGCTGCCGCTGGCGCTGCTGATCGTTCTCGTCAGCGCGATGTTCTTCACCGCGATCTACGGCTGGACGCTGGAGCGCATCGCCTACCGGCCGCTGCGCGGCTCGCCGCGGCTGACGGCGCTGATCTCGGCCATCGGCATGTCCATCTTCCTGCAGAACTACGTGCAGATCCTGCAAGGCGCGCGGGTCAAGTCGCTGCCGCCGGTACTGCCGGGGGGGTTCACCCTGATGGAGCACCAAGGCTTCGTCGTGCAGATCAGCTATCTGCAGATCGTCATCATGCTGCTGACGCTGGCGCTGATGGCGGCGTTCTCGCTGTTCATCGCGCGCACGCCGATGGGTCGGGCGCAGCGCGCCTGTGAGCAGGACATGAAGATGGCAGCGCTGGTCGGCATCAACGTCGATAGGACGATCTCGACGACCTTCGTCATCGGCGCGGCGCTCGCCGCCGTCGCCGGCATGATGGTGACCCTCTACTACGGCGTCATCGACTTCTATATCGGCTTCCTCGCCGGCATCAAGGCGTTCACCGCCGCGGTTCTCGGCGGCATCGGCTCGCTGCCGGGCGCCATGCTGGGCGGGGTGCTGATCGGCCTGATCGAGGTGTTCTGGTCGGCCTACTTCACCATCGAATACAAGGACGTCGCCGCCTTCTCCATCCTCGTGCTGGTGCTGATCTTCCGGCCCACCGGCCTGCTCGGCCGGCCGGAGGCGGAGAAGGTATGAGCACCGCCGCACCGATCGCAACGGCGGCACCTGCGCCGGCAAAGGCGCCTCCCCCCGCGGTACCGCCGGCCCGCCATCCGCTGCTGGCGCCGCTGCGCGAGGCCGCCGTCGCCGCACTCGTCGCCTTGGCCGTCGCCGTACCGCTCGTCGGATTCGAAACCGTGCAGGGAGCCTCCGGCCTGGTGCTCCGCACCCGCTGGAGCTGGGTGGCGATCGCCGTCGTTTCCGTCTTTATCGGCCGGCTGTTGCTGGCGCTGCTGCGCCCCGTCCGGCGCCAACCCCGCGCCCGCAAGGACGCCGGCCCGGCCGCCCGGGCATTCCGCGATGCCGCGAGGTGGCTGGGGCCGATCGCCATCCTGCTGGCGCTGGCCCTGCCGCTGCTGCCCTTTGCCGACCGCTACATCCTCGACGTCTCGATCCTGGTGCTCACCTACATCATGCTGGGCTGGGGTCTGAACATCGTCGTCGGCCTCGCCGGCCTGCTCGATCTCGGCTATGTCGCGTTCTACGCGGTCGGCGCCTATTCCTACGGGCTGCTGGCGTTGAACTTCGACCTCAGCTTCTGGATGTGCCTGCCGCTGGCGGGGATGTTCGCCGCCACCTTCGGGATGCTGCTGGGCTTTCCGGTGCTGCGGCTGCGCGGCGACTATCTTGCCATCGTCACCCTCGGCTTCGGCGAGATGATCCGGGTGATCCTGATCAACTGGTACAAGCTGACCAACGGCCCGAACGGCCTGTCGGGGATCCCCCGCCCGTCGTTCTTCGGCCTGCCGTTTGCGACGACGCCGGCCGGCGGCGGCGAAACCTTCAGCAGCTTCTTCGGCATTGCCTATTCGCCGCTGCACCGGGTGATCTTCCTCTACTATCTCATCCTCGTCCTGGCGCTGCTCACCAACCTTTTCACCTTGCGCATCCGCAAGCTGCCGGTCGGCCGCGCCTGGGAGGGTCTGCGCGAGGACGAGATCGCCTGCCGCTCGCTCGGCATCAATCCGACCAACACCAAGCTCACGGCGTTCGCCATCGGCGCCATGTTCGCCGGCTTTGCCGGCTCGTTCTTCGCCACCCGCCAGGGATTCGTCAGCCCGGAGAGCTTCAGCTTCATCGAGTCGGCGATCATCCTTGCCATCGTCGTGCTGGGCGGCATGGGCAGCCAGGTCGGTGTGGTCGTCGCCGCCATCGTGCTGATCGGCGGCCCGGAGCTGGTGCGCCAGCTGGAAGATTTTCGCATGCTGGCCTTCGGCGGTCTGATGGTGCTGATCATGATCTGGCGGCCGCGGGGGCTGCTCGCCTTCCGCGATCCGACCATCCGGCTCGGCCCGCGCCGGACGGCGGCGCCAACCGGCGAACATCGCGGATGACTTCAGGGCAAACGCGGCAACCGGCGGCTTTGCTGACCGTCGAGCATCTGACGATGCGCTTCGGCGGCCTCGTCGCCGTGGATGACATCTCGTTCACCGCCGATGACCGGCGGATTACCGCCATCATCGGCCCCAACGGGGCCGGCAAGACCACCGTCTTCAACTGCCTTACCGGGTTCTACAAGCCGACCGTCGGCCGTCTCACCCTGCAGCACCCGTCCCAGGGGCCGATGCTGCTGGAGCAGATGGAAGGGTTCCGTATTCCGCAGCGCGCCGGGGTCGCCCGCACGTTTCAGAACATCCGGCTGTTCGGGGCGATGTCGGTGCTCGAGAACCTGATCGTCGCCCAGCACAATCGGCTTATGCGCGCCTCGTGGCTTTCGATCGGCGGCCTGCTCGGTTTTTCCCGCTATCGCCGGGCGGAGCGGGAAGCGGTCGATCTCGCCCGCTACTGGCTGGACAAGGTGGGGCTGTTGGAGCGGGCCGACTGGCAGGCTTCCAGCCTTCCTTATGGCGATCAGCGACGCCTCGAAATCGCACGGGCGATGTGCACCCGCCCGGTCCTGCTCTGTCTCGACGAGCCGGCGGCGGGACTCAACCCCCGCGAGAGTGCCGGGCTGAACACGCTGCTGCTCTCCATTCGCGATGACCACCAGATCGGCATCCTGCTGATCGAGCACGACATGAGCGTCGTCATGCAGATCTCGGAGCACATCGTCGTGCTCGACTACGGCCGCAAGATCGCCGAGGGCGTACCAGCGGCGGTACGCAGCGATCCGGCGGTGATCAAAGCCTACCTTGGCGAGGAGGAGGGCGAGGAACTGCCGCCGGAGGTCGCGCAGGACCTGGCGCACGACGGAACGGGCGGCCGCTGATGCTGACGATCGGGGGGGTGCATACCTTCTACGGCAATATCGAGGCGCTGCGCGGCGTCGATCTGGAGGTGCGGGAGGGGGAGATCGTCACCCTGATCGGCGCCAATGGCGCCGGGAAGTCAACCCTGCTGATGACCATCTGCGGCCAGCCGCGTGCTTCCCGAGGCACCATCGTCTTTGAAGGCAAGGACATCACGCGCTGGCCGACCCACGCCATCATCCGCGCGGGCATCGCCCAGTCGCCGGAAGGGCGGCGGATCTTTCCGCGGATGAGCGTGCACGAAAACCTGCTGATGGGGGCTACGGTCAGCGATCCTGCACATCTGGCTGACGATCTGAACCGGGTCTACGCGCTGTTTCCGATCCTGCAGCGGCGCTCAGACCAGCGCGGCGGCACGCTTTCAGGCGGTGAGCAGCAGATGCTGGCGATCGGCCGGGCACTGATGAGCCGGCCGCGGCTATTGCTGCTGGATGAGCCGTCGCTCGGCCTCGCGCCGATGGTGGTCAAGCAGATCTTCCGCACCATCGAGGACATCAACCGAGAGCAGGGCGTCACCGTTTTTCTGGTGGAGCAGAACGCCTATCATGCGTTGAAGCTGGCGCACCGGGCCTACGTCCTGGTCAACGGCTCGGTGAGCCTTTCCGGCAGCGGGCGCGAGCTGCTGGCCAATGCCGAGATCCGCGCAGCCTACCTGGAAGGTGGACACTGAAGGGATAGGCCTGATGGAATCGCTGCTCGGCACCAGCCCCGCCGTCTTCTTCGGGATCACCGGCATCCTGACCGGTTTCTGCGCCTTCATGACCGGCCAGGCGATCGCCACCACTTGGCGGCCCTACTGGCAGGTAGTTGTGTACTGCGCCCTGCTGGGGGCGGCGGCCCGCTTTCTCATTTATGGGCTGTTCCAGGGCGTGCTGCTCTCCGTCAGCGGCTACCTGATTGGCAGCGCTCTGTTGGTCCTCATCGGCAGCTTCGCCTTCCTCGCCACCCGCGCCCACAAGATGGTCAGCCAGTATCCCTGGCTCTACCGTCGGCGGGGCCTCTTTACTTGGCGCCCGCTGCACGGCGACGCAGACGATCAGCCGTAGTCTTGACATTGGCGAAAGTGCCACGCATGGCTTCTGGCTGATCGTGCCAGCGCGGGCAGGCCGGCTTCGCCAAACGTCTTGACGCCCCGTCGCACCGCACCCGACCAGGGAGAGAGGAGCAGCACTTCATGAAGCTCGTTAGATCTATCGTTGCCGCTGCGGCGGTTGTCGCCGCCGTCGGCGCAACGGCGGCGAAGGCCGACATCCCGATCGCCGTCATCGGGCCGATGACCGGTCAGTACGCCGCGTTCGGCGCCCAGATGAAGGCGGGCGCCGAACAGGCGGTGGCCGACATCAACAAGGCCGGCGGGGTGCTGGGGCAGAAGCTGGTGCTGGAGGTCGGCGACGACGCGTGCGATCCGAAGCAGGCGGTGGCGGTTGCCAACCAGATGACGGCGAAGGGCGTCAAGCTGGTCGCTGGCCACTTCTGCTCGGGCTCGTCGATTCCGGCGTCGGACGTCTACCTTGAAGAGAACGTCATCCAAATTTCCCCCGCCTCGACCAACCCCAAGCTGACCGAGCAGGGGCGCAACAACATCTTCCGCACCTGCGGGCGCGATGACCAGCAGGGCAAGGTCGCCGGGGACTATATCGCCGATCACTTCGCCGGCAAGAAGGTCGCGATCGTTCACGACAAGCAGGCCTATTCGAAGGGCTTGGCTGACGAGACGAAGAAGGAGCTCAACGCCAGGGGCGTACAGGAAGTGCTGTACGAGACCATCACCCCGGGCGAGAAGGACTATTCGGCGTTGGTCAGCAAGCTGAAGCAGGCGGGCGTCGAGGTTCTTTACTACGGCGGGTATCACACCGAGGCGGGGCTGATCGTCCGCCAGATGCGCGAGCAGGGGATGTCGACGGTGCTGATCTCGGGCGATGCGCTGGTCACCCAGGAATACTGGGGCATCACCGGCCCGCTGGGTGAAGGCACGATGATGACGTTCAGCCCGGATCCGCGCAAGAACCCGGCGGCGGCGCCGGTGGTTGCCGAATTCCGGGGCAAGGGGATCGAGCCTGAGGGCTACACGCTCTATACCTATGGTGCGATCCAGGCCTGGGTCGATGCGGCAAAGGAAGCCGGAGCCACCGACACCGCGAAGGTCGTCGACAAGCTGCACACCGGAACATTCGATACCGTGCTGGGCAAGATCAGCTTCGACGAGAAGGGCGACGTCAAGGCCCCCGGCTACGTCTTCTATGTCTGGAAGGACGGCAAGTACGACTACGCTCAATAGCTTGGCCGGAGGGCCGGAAAGACACCAAGCCCGGCGGGTCCACCCGCCGGGCCTTTTACTTCGGTATCGCGCGCCGCATCGTTCGGTCCCGCCGTGGCGCGGCAGAACAGGCGGCCCCGACTCGGGAGGAGGCAGGCTCAGGCCGCCTCGGTCTCCTGTCCTTTGCGGCCCAGTCCGATGCGTTTGGCGAAGTCGGAGCGCTGACGGGCATAATTCGGTGCCACCATCGGATAATCCGGCGGCAGGCTCCATTTTGCCCGGTATTCTTCGGGTGTCATGTTGTAGGTGGTGCGCAGATGCCGCTTCAGCATCTTCAGCTTTTTGCCGTCTTCCAGGCAGATGATGTAGTCTGGGGTCACCGACTTGCGCACAGGGGCAGCCGGTTTGGGTACGCTCGGCGGCGCCTCGACCGGCTGAACCTCAAGGGTGTTCAGGGAGTCGAAAACGCTGTGAATGATGTCCGAGATCTGCGAGGTCGGAACCTGATTGTTGCTGAGATACGCTGCCACCACGTCTACAGCCATCCGTAACAAGTCGTCCCGCGATACTTCGCCGTTGTTGTCGCTCATGAGAATTGGACCTGATTGCAATACGGTGCCGTTGGGCGTTTGCTGTGTAGCACACCTTCCCGTTGCAGTGTCAATGGTAAAAGAAATGGGCGGAGTATTCGCGCGAGTGTGCCTGCTGTGTGACAGTAAAAACCCGGTACAGCGACCGATGAAAAGTGCGAATTCTGCAACCACCAGTCGCGGTGGTGCGGCGTCCCCGGCCCGGGCCGTGCAAATCCGTGCCTATTGTGGCGGGCTGGCGGGCGATGCCGAGATATGGTACCAATTCACCGGCAGCCGATAAATCGGCGCCGCAACAGCAATGTCGGCTCGAACCGGACGTGATACTCCTTTGACAGACTACGGAAGCATCGGCATAGCGAGCGATCACGCTGGCTTCGAACTGAAGCAGGTGTTGAAAGAGAGGCTGTCAGCGCTGGATCGCCCGGTCCTCGACCTGGGGCCGGACGGCACCGCGTCAGTGGATTACCCCGACTACGGCTACGCCATGGCGCGGGCGCTGCGCGACGGCTTGGTTGCCCGCGGCGTTCTGATCTGCGGCAGCGGTATCGGCATCAGCATCGCCGCCAATCGCTTTTCCGAGGTGCGCGCTGCGCTTGTCCACGACGAACTCGGAGCCCGGCTTGCGCGCCAGCACAACGATGCCAACGTCATCTGCTTCGGCGGCCGGATGATCGGCGCCGACGTTGCCTTCGATTGCCTGCGAGTTTTTCTCGAAACGCCGTTCGATGGCGGTCGTCACAGCCTCCGGGTGGACAAGCTGTCCCGCCCGGCCTGAGCCTTCATCCAGGAGTATCGCATGTCGCAGACCCTCCCTTTTCCTGTCGCCGCGGACGACGACCGGTTCTTTGCGGCGCCGCTGGCGGCGGCCGACCCGGAGATCGCGGCGGCCGTTCGCGACGAGCTGCGGCGCGAGCAGGAGCATATCGAGCTGATCGCGTCTGAAAACATCGTCTCGCGTGCCGTGCTCGAGGCGCAGGGCTCGGTGATGACGAACAAGTATGCCGAGGGCTATCCCGGCAAGCGCTATTACGGCGGATGCGAATACGTCGACGTCGCCGAAGCGGTCGCCATCGAGCGGGCGAAGAAGCTGTTCGGCTGCGCCTACGCCAATGTCCAGCCGCACTCCGGTGCGCAGGCCAATGCTGCCGTCTATCTGGCGCTGATGCAGCCGCACGACGTGCTGATGGGCATGTCGCTCGCCGCCGGCGGCCACCTGACCCACGGCGCGCCGCCGTCGATCACCGGCAAGTGGCTGAAGGCGGTGCAGTACGGCGTTCGCCGCGATGACGCGCTGATCGACTTCGACGAGATCGAGCGGCTGGCCCATCAGCACCAGCCGAAGGTGATCGTCGCCGGCGGTTCCGCCTACCCGCGGATCATCGACTTTGCCCGATTCCGCGCTATCGCCGATGCCGTCGGCGCCTGCTTCATGGTGGACATGGCGCACTTTGCCGGGCTGGTCGCCGCCGGCGTCTACCCCAGCCCGCTGCCGCACGCCCACGTCGTCACCACGACCACCCACAAGACGCTGCGCGGTCCGCGCGGCGGCATGATCCTCAGTAACGATGCCGAGCTTGGCAAAAAGTTCAATTCCGCCGTCTTCCCCGGCCTTCAGGGCGGCCCGCTGATGCATGTCATCGCTGCCAAGGCCGTCGCGTTCGGCGAGGCGCTGCGCCCGGAGTTCCGCCGTTATGCCGAGCGGGTGGTGGAGAACGCCAAGGCGCTGGCGGTCACGCTGCAGGCGCGCGGCCTCGACATCGTCTCCGGTGGCACCGACTCGCACCTGCTGTTGGTGGACCTGCGGCCGAAGGGGCTTACCGGCAAGGCTGCCGAGGAAAGCCTCGGTCGCGCCCGGCTGACATGCAACAAGAATGGCATCCCGTTCGATCCGCAGAAGCCGGCAATCACCTCCGGCATCCGGCTGGGCTCGCCCGCCGGGACGACGCGCGGCTTCGGGCCGGCGGAATTCCGCCGGGTCGGCGACCTGATCGCCGATGTCCTTGATGGACTGATGGCGCATCCCGATGACAACGGAACCGCCGAGAAGGCGGCAGCCGAGGGAGTGGCGGCGCTGTGCGCCCGCTTCCCGATCTACGACAGGGTTTGAGACCGGCAGGTGGTGCGGGCCTAAGGAGCGGCGCTCGAGGCTGCGCTGGCCGATGGGAGGCGGGGTAAAAAAGGATGCGGTGTCCATTTTGCGGGCACGATGACACGCAGGTAAAGGATTCTCGGCCCACCGACGATCACGCGGCGATCCGCCGGCGACGCTACTGTCCCGCCTGTGGTGCCCGCTGGACGACGTTCGAGCGGGTGCATCTGCGCGAGCTCACCGTCGTCAAGAAGAACGGCGAGCGCGCGCCGTTCGACCGCGACAAGCTGTTCCGCTCGCTGCGCATTGCCCTGCGGAAGCGGCCCGTGGACGACGATCGCATCGAGCGCATCGTCAACTCCATCCAGCGGCGGCTGGAGACCCTCGGCGAGTCGGAGATCCCCTCGAAGGTGATCGGCGAGATGGCGATGGAGCAGCTCTCGCAGCTCGATCAGGTCGCCTACGTCCGTTTCGCCTCGGTCTACCGCAACTTCCGCGAGGCAAAGGACTTCGAAGAGTTCGTCGAGAGTCTTGGCGACCGTTGAGCGGGCCCTATCCTCACAGAGCACTCGTCGCTTCTGGCGACGATATCGCGTTCATGCGCACGGCGCTGTCGCTGGGTCGCCGCGGCCTCGGCAACGTCTGGCCCAATCCGGCGGTTGGCTGCGTGCTGGTGCGCGAGGGGCGCATCGTCGGCCGCGGCTGGACGCAGCCGGGTGGCCGTCCGCATGCGGAAACCGAGGCGCTCCGCCGGGCCGGCGACCTTGCCCGCGGCGCCACCGCTTACGTCACGCTGGAGCCGTGCGCCCACCACGGTGTCACCGGCCCGTGTGCTGATGCTCTGATCGCGGCCGGCATCACCCGCGCGGTGATCGCCTTGCAGGACCCCGATCCGCGGGTCCGAGGGCAGGGGCTGGCGAGACTGCGTGCCGGCGCCATCGAGGTGACCGAAGGCGTTCTCGGCGATGAGGCGGCGGATCTCAACACCGGCTTCCTGCTGCGCGTATCCGAAGGCCGTCCAACGTTCACCCTGAAGCTCGCAACGTCCCTCGACGGTCGCATCGCTGCCGGCAATGGCGACAGCAAATGGATCACCGGCGAGCCGGCCCGCCGCTGCGCCCACCTGTTGCGGGCGACGCATGACGCGGCGCTGGTGGGGGCAGCGACGGTGCTGGCCGACGATCCGGCACTTACCTGCCGGCTGCCCGGTCACGCGCGGTGCTCGCCGTTGCGGCTGGTGGCTGACGGCCGGCTGCGGCTGCCCGCCGAGGCGCAGGTGGTGCGCACCGCCCGCGATCTGCCGACGTGGGTGCTGACCACCGCTGCCGCCGATGCCGTCCGGCGGGAAGCACTGCAGGCGGCAGGAGTGACGGTCATCGAGGTTGCCGGCGGTAGCGAGGGTGTTCCCGATGCGCGGGCAATGGCGCGGGCCCTGGCGGAACGGGGCCTGACCCGGGTGATGATCGAGGGCGGCGGCCGTCTCGCCGCTTCGTTCCTGCGCGCCGGCCTGATCGACCGCCTGTGCTGGTTCACCGCGCCGAAGATCATCGGCGGCGACGGCATCCCCGCGGTAGCCGCGCTGGGTCTCGATGCGGTGAGGGCGGCACCTGCGTTCCGGCTGCGGCAGACTTGCAGGCTCGGCACCGACATCTTCTGCGAGTACGTCCGTTAGCCGACGGCCAACTTGCGACTGCACGGCCCGCTTCGGGGCGCCCCGACCGCGCCGACCGGGAGGCATTCGGGGGTTGCGGCATGGCCGGCCGCGCGGTAACCACGGCATATGGAACACAGCAGGAACATGCTGCCCGGGAACGGGCTGCCATTGGCCGGGGGCGATACCGGCGAACCCACGCAGCCGTTGGCGTCCCGTCCGGCAGCGGCCGTCCGCATCGTGCGCGGTGTCGTCCGCCTGCTGACCAGCCTCGACTACCGGTCGCTGACCGAATTTCCGCTGCCGGATGGCAGGCGCGCCGATGTCGTTGCCATCGATGCCCGTGGCGCCTTTGCCATCGTCGAGGTCAAGTCGTCGCTCGCCGACTTCCGCAGCGATGGCAAGTGGCCCTGCTATCGGGCGTTCTGCGACAGCTTCTATTTCGCCGTCGCCCCGGGTTTCCCGCTGGACCTGCTGCCGGGCGACGCTGGCGTTATCATTGCCGACGCCTTCGAGGCCGTGGTGCTCCGCCGGCCTCCCATCGTTGTGCTCAACCCGGGTCGCCGGCGGGCGCTTCTGCTTCGCTTCGCCCGCGCCGCTTCGGCGCGGCTCACCCTGGTGGCCGATCCTGAGTTTGCGGGCGGGCGAGGATGACGAAGCTGAACAAGGCCATAAGCGTGCAGGCGAGGATGACGATCCCCATCGGAAGAGCCGAGAAGTGCGGCAGCACGCCCACGACGAAGCTGGCGACGGCGGCGACCAGCATCTGCACGAAGCCCAGCAGTGCCGATGCCGAACCGGCGATCAGCGGGAAGGGGGCCATCGCCGCCGCCATGGCCACCGGCAGGACAATGCCAAGGCCGGCGGTGAAGAGAGCCATCGGCGCCACGACCGCGATCACCGACGGCGCCATCGCTGCAGCCATCGCCGCCGTGCCGATGGCGCCGGCGAGGGAACCAGCCAAGCCGAGGAGCACCAGCCGGTCGTGCGCCATGCGTTCTGCCAGTCGGCCGGCCAGCAGCGTGCCGGCGAGGTATCCGGCGACGGTGAAGACCGCCAGCATGCCGTAGTGCTGCGGCGCAAGGCCGATGACCTCGATGAAGATGAACGGACCGGCAGCGGCGAATGCCATCAGTCCGGCAAAGATGCAGGCGACGGCAATGGTATAGCCAAGGTAGGTGCGGTTGCTCAACAGTTGCCGGGACGCTGCCAGTAGACCCGCACTGCCGGGATGGCCGTGCTTGCGCAGGGGACGCGTTTCCGCCAGCAGCCAAAGCGTCACCCCGAGGATGAGGACACCGACGCCACTGAGGAAGATGAACGTCGACCGCCACCCGAACCACACATCGAGATAGCCGCCGATCATCGGTGCGACGGCGGGTGAGACAGCCAGCGCGGCGCTGATCATCGCCATCGCCTTCGCCGTTCCGTCAGGGCCGTAGATGTCGCGGACGATAGCCCGGCCGAGGACAGGTCCGACACAGGCGGCCATTCCCTGCAGCACCCGGCCGGCGATCAGCATGCCGATCGAAGGGGCGAGGACACACCAAAGTGATGCAACGAGATAGAGGCTTAGCCCGGCGATCAGCGTCGGCCGCCGGCCCCAGCGGTCGGAAAACGGGCCGAACACAAGCTGGCAGACGGCGAACCCGGCCAGAAAGCCGGAGAGGGTCAGGTTGACCTGAGACTGGGTGGCTGAGAGGTCAACGACAATCGCCGGCAAAGAGGGAACGTAGATGGACGTGGAGATCTGTCCAAGAGCGACCAGCGCGGTCAGCAAAGCACCAACGATCAGCGACCTGCGCGGTGGCATGAAGGCTCCCGGAGTTCAGGGCCGCTCCGTCGCGGATCCACGGCGGGTGGGAAGAACGGCAGGGCAGGATCGCACCTTTCACGAGCAATTGGGAGCGACACCGGTTAGTGACAAGCGGCAGGTGGGTGGCGGCAGCTTGCGCGTGTCGTGCCGGGGCCATATAAGGGCCGCGCTTTCGCCGGCCGTTTGCCCGCCGTGAGCCGGCCGAGGAGGCGGGAGCCGCTGCCATGACCTTTGCCCTAGCCTATCCCGCGATCGACCCGGTCTTGGTTCAGATCGGGCCGTTCGCGATCCGCTGGTATGCGCTGGCCTACTTGGCCGGGCTGCTGCTCGGCTGGTGGTACGCGCGGACGCTGGCCTCGCGGCCGCCGCGGCTGGTTCCCGTCGAGGCTATCGATGACTTTCTGATGTGGGCGACGCTGGGCGTCGTTCTCGGCGGCCGGCTGGGTTACGTGCTGTTCTATAAGCCGGGGTATTATCTCGACTATCCACTACAGGCGCTGCAGCTGTGGCACGGCGGCATGTCCTTCCACGGCGGCCTGCTCGGCGTCGTCGTCGCGGGGGTCACTTTCTGCGCCCGGCGACGCCTGCGGACCCTCGCCTTTGCCGACCTGATCTTCTGCGCCGCGCCGATCGGCCTGTGCCTGGGCCGGATTGCCAACTTCATCAACGGCGAGCTGGCGGGCCGCCCGACCGACGTGCCGTGGTCGATGGTTTTTCCCGGCTGGGGCCCGCTGCCCCGCCATCCCAGCCAGCTCTACCAGGCCGCGCTCGAAGGCGCTCTGCTGTTCGTCATCCTGTTTCTGCTGTGGCGGATCCCTGCGGTTCGCACCCGGCCGGGGGTTCTTACCGGCGCGTTCCTCGTCGGCTACGGCATCTTCCGGTCGTTCGCCGAGTTGTTCCGCGAACCGGATGCCCACCTCGGCTTCATCGTCGGCCACGTGACCATGGGCCAGATTCTCTCCGCTCCGCTGGTGCTGATCGGCCTCGGCTTCATCATCGTGATGTGGCGACGGGGACCGGCGACGGCGCCGTGACGCCGCTCGCCGCGCTGCTCCAGGCGGAGATCGCGGCAAAGGGACCGCTGCCGGTGGCGGGTGTCATGGCGGCGGCGCTGCACCACCCGCGGTTTGGCTACTACGCCGGCAGCGAAGCGGCAGCGACCGGCCCGCTTGGCCGGTGCGGCGATTTCATCACAGCCCCGGAGGTCAGCCAGGTCTTCGGCGAAGTGCTGGGAGCTTGGTGCGTCCGGGTGTGGCAGGCAATGGGAGCGCCGCGGCCGGTCGTTTTGGCTGAACTGGGTCCAGGACGCGGCACCCTGCTGGCCGACCTGTGGCGCACGATCGCCGCCGTTGCCCCCGATCTCGCCGACGCGGCGCGGCTGCACCTGGTGGAGGTGAGCGGCGCGCTGCGCGAACAGCAGCGCTCAGCGATCGCCGCCCTGGCGGCCCCCCCCCGCGCGGTCTGGCACGAAAGCCTCGCGGCCGTGCCGCCGGGTCCAGCGCTGGTGCTGGCCAACGAATTCTTCGATGCGCTGCCGGTGGAACAATATGTCCGCGACGCCGGCGTCTGGTGGCAGCGCTGCGTCGACAGCCGCGACGGGGTCCTGGCGTTCTCTCTTGGGCTTGCGGTCGATTCCCGGGAGCGACCCGACCTCGCCGATCTGCCGGATGCTCCTGACGGCATCCTGGTCGAGCGTTGCCCGGAAGCCGAGCGGCTGGCCGCCGACCTTGGTGCAAGGGTGGCAACGAACGGCGGAGCGGCCCTGATCATCGACTACGGCCCGGCCCGCAGTACTCCGGGCGAGACCCTCCAGGCCCTCCGCCACCACCGGCCGGCCGATCTCCTGGCCTCTCTCGGGCAGGCGGACCTGTCCCATCATGTCGACTTCGAGCGGCTGGCGCAGGCGGTCACAAGCGCCGGCGGTCGCGCGTGGGGGCCCGTGCCGCAAGGGCTGTTCCTGGGCCGCCTGGGGGTGGCCGAGCGTGGAGCAGCCTTGGGCGCAGCGGCACCAGAGCAGATGGATGCGATAAGCGGCGCAATCCGCCGGCTCGTTCATCCCGGCCGAATGGGCCTGCTGTTCAAGGCTCTGGCGGTCACTCCCCCGATGGCACCGGCGGCGCCCCCGGGATTCGGGCGCTGAACGTCCGGCACGCCGCCTGAACCCAGGCAACGCGCCGGCTGCGTTCCGCCGCGGCGCAAGGCCTGCAGCGCCTAGCCTTCGGAGCCCTTACCCCAGCGGCTGCCGCGCGGCGAATGCGCCGCAGCAGCCTGGGTGGGAAGCGGCTCGTTCAGCGACGCGCGGAATGAGGCCTGCGGGCCCTTACCCCAGCGGCTGCCGCGCGGCGACTGCGCTGCAGAAGCCTGGGTTGGAAGTGGCTCGTTCAGCGAGGCGCGGAAATGGCTGATCTGTTGCGCGGGAAGAGCCGGCGGGCTGGCGGTAGTGTTCCGGGTGGGAGTGTTCATCTGACCCCTCCATAGAGGTGCTGCGTTGCACAACATCTTTGATGCACTGCGATGATAGGGCGCGGGCGAAGATGAACAAAATCCATATGCGTCTTTCCGCCGGCCGCTGCGTGCGGGGCTGGGTTGTCATGTTTGCATTGGCGGCAGCGGCATCGCCTCTATTCGGCCGTCGGTGGCCCTCGCTTGCAGCGGAAAGTTGAAGAGGTCGCGCTGCAGGCACAGGCTGACGTCCTCGGCCGGGAGATGCGGCTTGTCGGCGCGCAGGAACTTCTGCGCCGTCTCATGAGCGAGGATGGTGGCCAGCGTTGCGGTGTGATCGTAGGGGCGGCCGCCCAGCAGGCTCTCGATCAAATCGCCGCAGGCCTCGTCCTCCGGCGCCGGCGCGGTGGAGCGGATGCCCATGGCAACGATGCTGACCACCTGCGGGCGCCGGGCGAGGATATGCGCTGCAGTGGCTCCCGCTGTCGCGAACGACGCCAGCAGCACCTCGTCGCAGCGGGGCAGGGCGGTAATCGCCCCGGTAACGCCGGAAGTTGTGCGGTGGACGACGGTGCGGCCGGCAAACAGCTCCCGGCCGCGCTGCAGAATAAGCCACGGTGAGTTGGTGAGATCGAAGCCGGGGATCGGCACCTCGTTGACCTCGCCGACCAGGACCGCCTCGGGATCGACCTCAGCGCGGTAGGCGAAGCCGGCCGCGGGCTCCCCTTCCAGGATGATGCGCCGGGCACCGCAATGCAGCATCAGCGGCTCGCAGGTGAACGCCCGGAAGACATCGATGATGACCGCCGTACCGCGGGCTGCTGCCGCCCCTTCCGCCATCGACAACCTGCGGATTTCCATGCGCTTCTCCTGTTCCCTGGATTGCTTCTGGGTCGCCTTGGTGGCGCAGCATGCCGCAAGCCATATGGCGGCACGAGCCCGGACCTTGCTCTTTCGCTTCCGCATCGTCGAGCAGCGAAACGGCCGCAGGTCAGGCCAGGGCCTGGCGCAGAGCTGCCGCCGCCGTCCACGGCGCGAGCACCAGCGCCGCCGCCGCGATGCCGCCGAGCAGAAGCAGGTGCGGCTGCACCGGCAACCCGAACGCGGCAGCATCGATGGCGGCGACGGCAAAGATCAGCAGCGGGATGTAGAGCGGCAGGATGAGCAGTGCCAGCAGGACGCCGCCGCGACGCGCTCCCAGTACCAGGGCGGCACCGACGGCGCCGATGAGGCTGAGGCTCGGCGTGGCCAGCGCCAGCGCGGCGACAAGGGCGGCGAACGCATGGCCGTCAAGCTGCAGCATCACCGCCAGAACCGGAGCGGCGATAATCAGCGGCAAACCGGTCGTCAGCCAGTGGGCGGCGACCTTGGCGAGCACGATAGCGGGAAGGGGCAGGGCAGAGAGTGCCATCTGCTCCAGCGAGCCGTCCTCGTAGTCTGCCTGGAACAGCCGCTCCAGCGACAGCAGCGCCGCCAGGAGTGCAGCGACGCAGATGATTCCCGAGGCGATGCGTGCGAGCGTTTGCGGCTCGGGACCGACGCCAAGGGGAAAGAGGACGCAGGCGAGGATAAAGAATACCACCGCCATCAAGCTGTCCATGCCCTGGCGCAAGGCGAGGCGTATGTCCCGACGGACGAGGGTAGTGGCGGCGCTCAGCATGCTTCCAGCCTTGCCGCGCCGACGTCGAGGGTCCGCGCGCCCGGCGGCCGGGCACCCTCGTGCAGCGCCATGACCACCATTCCCCCTTCCGTCCGATGACGCTCCACCGCGGCATCGAGCAGCGCCGCTGCATCGACGTCGAGGGCGGTGCGCGGCTCGTCCAACAGCCATAGGGGGGCCGGGGCCAGCAGGAGTCGGGCGAGGGCCAAGCGGCGGCGCTGGCCGGCCGAGAGCCAGCGTCCGGGGAGTTCGGCGAGACGGTCGATGGCGAAACGGGACAGCGCCTCGCGGGCGCGGGCTTCGGCGCCGTGCCGGCCGCCCCACAGCACTGCCCAGGTGTGCAGGTTTTCGAGCGCGCTGAGCGCCGGCTTGACCGCATCGGCGTGGCCTACAAAGCGGACGCGCGCGCGGTGGCTATCGAGATCGGGGCGGATGTCGTTGCCGTCCCAGCACAGCCGCCCCGCCGCCGGCGGCAACAGGCCGGCGAGGATGCGCAGAAGGCTCGACTTGCCGGCGCCGTTGCGCCCAACCAGCACCAGCGCCTCGCCGCTGGTAAGGCGGAACGTCAGCCCGTCGAATACCTGCCGCTCGCCGCGAATGCAGGCGATGGACTCGCCAACCAGTTCCGGCATCGGGCCTCCTCGTTACCGCCATCCGCCAGCGGCGATGACCATGCGACAAAAGTGGAACGGCGGCCAGTTGGGGGAGACTGGCCGCCGCCATTTGCTTGCCGATTCGGGGAATCGAAGCTTGGGGGAAGCTCCGATCACTCACGTAGGAGGTCTATAGCCCCAACAGTGCCACCCGATTATGGCACCATTTTGACTTCGCCATTCATGCCACGACACATCACGGCACACCCGAAGGAGGCCCGCGATAAGTTATGGCCTGCGATGATCACCGCAGTTCCCTCTGGATCGGCAATAATCTTTGTCGTCAAGGCCTTGTCGGCGCCAGCAGGGCCTTCTCAGGTGTTGGCACCCGCGGGGTCAGCGAAATGCACCACCTCCGGCGCCAGGGGCGCCGTCATCTCTTCTTCCTGAGCGGGCCACCGTCGGGGGATTCGGCGGCCCGCGTGCAATTCGGCCGGCATCACCAACCGAGCCAGTCGGGGCGCCGCGGCACGGTCATCTCGTAGACCTGAATCATGCCGATGGTGCCATCCTGGGTCAGGGTCGCAAGGTTGGCGCCGGCCGGCGGGTCGGCCTTGACCACCGCCCGGTAGATCGGCACCTGGGTGAAGCCGCGATGGTCCTCGGCGGTCCACGTCGCCGGCGGGCAGACGCCTTCCAGGCCCGCGGGCACCCAATCTTTCTTCTGGTACATCCCTTGCTTGATGTTGGGGCCGGTGATGCCGCCGCTCTTGTCGGCCCATTCCATCGCTTCCTTCATGTAGTACCAAGCGCAGATGCCGCGGATGTAATGCACCGTCTCGTAGGTGGTGGTCGGATCGGCAGCTTTGGCGATGTCGTGCACCAGTTTCATCCCAGGAACGTCGGCGGTCCAGGGGGCGGCGCCGAGCGGCCAGACGACGCCGTTCGCCGCGGTGCCGGCAGCCTTCATCAGATTTTCGTCGAAGCCCCAGATGTTGGCGAGGAACTGAACGTCCACGCCCATTGCAGCGCACGCCTTGAGCAACGCAACGTTGGAATCCGAGCTGTTAGCCAGAAACGCATAGTTCGCGCCAAGCTGCTTCAGGCTCAGGCACTGAGCCTTGAAGTCGCCCGGCGCCAGCGAGTACTGGATTGCCGGCAGCACCTCGAAGCCCAACTCCTTGGCATAGAGTTCTCCGGCCTTTTTCGGCGCGTTGGGGTACGGGTGATTATCGCCCATGTGCACGTACTTCGGCGTGCCTTTCCGACCCTTCCGCTCCCAGTCGTCCTTGGCCCAGTGCAGCATCGCCCGCAAGCTGTCGGAGTAGGAGGGACCCATGATGAAGTTGTACGGTGCGGGCTTGCGCGTCTCCCCGCCGAGGCCGAGCGGGTCGGTGAGATGCGCCGAGTACGAGGCGGAGAAATAGGGGATCTGGTCCTGGGCGACGAAGCCGACCAGCGCCTCGGTATCGGCGGTACCCCAGCCCTGCACGGCGACCATGCCGGCATCTTTCCAGCCCTGATAGGTCGCGATCGCTCGCGGCACTTCATAGGCGTAGTCGAAGGTGCGCAGGTCGATCTTCTTGCCGCCGACGCCGCCGTGGGCATTCACCCACGCAGCGGCGTCGATCTTGGCCTGGCTGTACGGCGTGCTGACCTGAGCGGTGCGCCCGCTGAAGTCGCCAAGGTTACCTACGAGCGGGTCTGCGGCTCCCGCCGCGTGTCCGCAGGAAAATGCCAGAATGCCGCCAAGAACCATTCCGCGGAACACACCGCCGTGCCTTTCCATCCGAATCCCCTTGCCCGCGCGCCCGCCGGACCGTTGCCACGGCCGCCCGTGCCGGACGATGTTCTGCGCCTGAGAGTGCCCGCTGAAACTGGGTACATCCGCCGATCTGCTTGTAGCATATCGAGGCGGCAGCTGTTATGGGACGATCCTGTTCAACGAGGCGGCTCGCGTGCGAGCCGCGGGGATGCCGCGCCTTCCCGTCAGCTTGGCGGCCGGTCGAGCAGGGTGCGTACCCGGCTCGCCAGTTCAGCACCGCGGTACGGCTTGGCCAGCAGCTCAATTCCTTCGGCAAGCAGCTTGTCGACGCTCGAGTTGTGCTGGGCGTAGCCAGACGTGAGCAGAATGCGCGTGCTCGGTCGTCGGCACAGCACCTGATGCGCCAGATCCGAGCCGTTGATGCCGTTTGCCAGGACGACGTCGGTGAACAGCAGGTCGAGGCGCAGCAGCCGATCAACCGCTTGCAGCGCCTCCCCGGCATCCTCCGCTTCGACGACCTCATAGCCGTGCTTTCGCAGGATGTTGCTCGCCGTCTTACGCACCCGGCTGTCGTCTTCGACGACGAGAATGACCTCCCCGCTGGGAGAGGGCCGGCGGACCGGCACCTCATTAGGCGGTTCGCTGTCGTTCTCATCCCGCCTCGCTCGCGGGAGATAAAGCCGCACGATCGTTCCATGGCCGACCGTGGAATCGATGGTGATGGTCCCGCCCGACTGACGGACGAAGCCGTAGACCATGCTCAACCCAAGGCCGGAGCCTTCGCCAAACTTCTTCGTGGTGAAGAACGGCTCGAAGACCCGCTCCAGCATCTCCGGACTCATGCCAATGCCGGTGTCGGCAACGGAAAGAACGACGTAGTCACCGGGGGTGACGTCCTCGCCACGGGTCTGCACGGTGCCCGGGAGCCGGGCGGTCTCCGTGGCAATGGTCAGTACGCCGCCGTTCGGCATCGCGTCGCGGGCGTTGACCACCAGATTAAGCAACGCGCTTTCCAACTGGCCGCGGTCGATCATCGTTTCCCAGACACTCGCAGCCAATTCCTCGCGGATCTCGATGCGCTCGCCGAGGGTGCGGCGCAGGAGCCCGGCCATCTCCCCGACGATCAGGTTGATGTGGGTTGCCTTCGGGTTGAGCCACTGTCGGCGGGCGAAGGCGAGCAACCGATGGGTGAGCTGGGCGCCCCGCTCTGCGGACCAGATGGCGTCGGCGATCAGCTCGCGGCTCTCTCGGTCGATACCGCCGCGCTCCTCCATGAGCTGCAGATTGCCGATGATGATCGCCAGAAGATTGTTGAAGTCGTGGGCGATGCCGCCGGTAAGCTGGCCGATGGTCTCCATGCGCTGCGATTGCCGCAACCGCTCCTCGGTCACTTTGCGCTCGGAGATGTCCTCCTTGACCGCGACATAATGCGTAACCTTGCCACGGCCGTCGCGAACCGGCGCAATCGACGCCAGCTCCCAGAACAACTCGCCGTTCTTGCGACGGTTGTTGAACTCACCCCGCCACACCTGGCCGGAGCTGATGGTGTCCCACAGGCGCCCGTAGTCCTCCTTCGACATGTTTCCCGACTTCAGGAAGCCAGGGCTCTTACCGACGACCTCGGCGTAGGTATACCCCGTCGTCTCGGTGAACTTGGGGTTGACGTATTCGATGCGGCCCTCGACGTCGGTGATCATCACCGAGGCCGGGCTTTGCTCGATAGCGAGGAACAGCTTGCGCAGGTCGCGTTCGGCACGCTTGTGAGCGGAGATATCCTGGATGAACAGCAGGAAAATGTCCTGGCCGCCCCAACGCATCGGAATCGCCCGCATCTCGCCGTAGGCGATGTTGCCGGCAGAGCGGATGATCTCGATCTCGGCGGCGTCCCCCTGCACCAGAGGAAACCCGAAGGGAGCGCCCAGCAGTTCCTGTTGGGGATGGCCGAAGAGGGCTTCCGCCGCCTGGTTGACGAAGCGGATTTCGTGCTTGCCGTCAACGATGACGATCGCCTGCGCGTGGGCCTCGATGATCGATCGCCACCGTGCCTCGCTTTCCTTCAGCGCCTCGTCGGCTTCCTTGCGCTCGGTTACGTCCTCGGAGAGGGCGACTATCTCGCCGGAGGGCAGCTTGTAGACGTAGTTCTCGCGCCAGGCGTGGTGTTGCTCGTCTCCATAAAGCGATGCCGGGACATATTCCGGCTGCCCGGTGCGCGAGACCCGCTTCAGCGTCTCCATCAGCCGGCTCTGGCGGAGGGCCGGGAAGGCCTCGGAAAGGGGGCGGCCCACCACTTCCTGACGCGAGAGGCCCTCGATGCGCTCGGCGCCTGGGTTGAAGCCGGTGATGAGGAAGTCGTTGCCTTCGCCGATCGCGCGAACGACAATTGCACCTGAGCGGATGTTGCCGAAGAGATGGCGAAAGCGGTCGGCACGTTCGCGGCTACGGCGGACCATGGGGTTGCCGACCGCGAAAAACAGCAGGGTGCCGATGAGGATCACGGCGGATGCGAGCCCTGCTGCCAGCATCGCTGAATCGATGAAGGGGACGCGGAAGGCATCAAGGTCGCTGCGGGCGACGATGCCGAGGCTGCGGCCGGGGACCGGTGCAAACGCAGCCAAGGCGGTCGTGCCGTCCTCGTTGTGCGTGATCGTCGTTCCCTTTTCGCCAGCCAGAGCTTTGCGCATTGGCGCCTCACGGTCCGAATTGACCGGAGCGGGCCTCGGTAGTTGGAGGTCGGGCAGCCAGGGATTATCGATATAGACGACTGTCTCGCCGTCGAGGCGGCCGATCGCGAGGGAGGCGTCGGGTCCGAGCAGGCGGTAGATGCGAGTCGATTCATCGAGAGAAGGTGCGGGGGCGCCGCCCTGCAGGAAGTCGGGTTGAAGCTGCAGCAGGTGTGTCTGCAACTGCACCGCCGTTAACAGGTCGTTTCCCCGGTGATCCAACTCGGCGCGGTAGAGCGTGCCGATGGCGGCGGCGGCAACGGCAACGGCGATTGCCGTCATGATCAAGAAAAGAACGACGAGTGCCCGTCGGTCACTCACCCTCATCCTCCGGTGGCGGCTCCCGGCCAGGATGCAGCAGCGCAGTGCGCAGCCGGGTTACGCTCACCGGCTTGCTCAATGTGGCAACGGACCGCAGCCCCTTGAACTCGGCGAGCAACCGGGCATTGACCGCATAATCCGGATGATAGCCGGTGATGATGATGATATCAGCCGAGCACTGCTGCTCGACCAGCCAGAGCACCAGTTCGTTGCCGTCGATATCCGGCATGACCATGTCAATGACGACGATATCCGGAAGATCGCGGCGATAGGCCGACTGGAAGTCGCGCCCGTGGTTGGTAACCTCGACGTCATAACCCAAGGGCGAAGCCACGCGCTCCACGAATGACGCGAAGCGGGGCTCATCGTCGACGATCAGCAGGCGCTTGCGAGCCATTGGCGAAGGAGGTCCTGTCGTCGATAGGGGAAATCGTCATCGTTCCCCTGTTGTAGGCGATCGGGGGCGAGACCGCAAAGGGCTGATCACCGTTGCAAATCATGTGCCGCCAGCCCCGCCTGTTTCGGCAGGGCTGGCGGGGGATTAGTCGGGTGGTTGTTGTTGACTTGCTCGTTTAACCTATGACCGCCTGCCTACGATAAGGGACGAGCAATCCCCCAAGGGAGGAGCGGCCAAGCGCCCATGCCGGAGACTTCGCGCAAGATCATGCTCGTCAGTGATGACGATAATTCTGCCGTTCGTGTCCAACACGCCATTCAGGCGGTCCTGGACGGCGCGGTGGTCACGACGCAGCGGCCCGATGCGTCCCTCGATCACCCAGCCGAGGTCGCGTACGATCTGCTGCTCGTCGATGTCGACAGCAACTGGATGGAGACGATCGTCCGCCTTCGTCAGCAGCAGCCGGATGCCCCCCTTATCGCCATATGCGACTCCTCGAGAAAGGCAATAGAGGCACTTCAGGCGGAGGCCCAGGGTCGCCTGGGTAGCCCCGAGCGAGAAGGCCCAGTGGTAGCGTGCGCCCTCCGCGACGCGATCAGGTGCGGCAGGTTCCAGCTCAGTTCCAGCGAGACGGGCGAACAGCTTTCCCAGGATCGCGAGATTGCCAGGCTTGGCGCTCTCGGCAGTCCGGTACCCTTGCCATCGACGGAGCGCAGCTTTGGAGCGATGCCGCTATCGCACGCTGAGGCCCTAGGCTTTGCGTCGCTGGTGGAGCGCTATGGTGCGCTGCTTGACCAGACACCGGTGAACGCGTCGGCAAAGGATCAATCCGTATTTGTCTCGAGCCTCATCGATATTGCGGATCACCTGGGAGCTTTGGAGGCCGGGCCACGGGACGCCGTCGATCTGCACAAGGCCGCAATGGCCAGCAGGCTCAAGGGTCGCACTCCATCCGAGAACCGGGTCTACGTGGAGGAAGGCAGGCTGCTGCTGGTGCAGTTGATGGGCTATCTCGTCTCCTACTACCGTCGATTGTCGTGGGGATCCCGATCGGGCGGCTCCTCGCCCACCACGCCCTTCCGCGCGGATCGACAGCCGCAAGGAAGAGGGCCGTAATGAAGCGCTTCGTCTTGAAACTCTACGTCGCCGGTCGCACCCCACGCACCGAGCGGGCGATTTCCGCGATGCAGGCGATCTGCGAGAAGGATCTCGCGAGTGTCTACGACCTCGCCGTGATCGACGTGCTAGAGCGGCCGCAGCTTGCCGAGGACGAGAAGATTCTGGCGACACCAACAGTGGTCAAAGAGCTGCCACCGCCGCTGCGCCGGGTTGTCGGAGACCTGTCAGACCGGGAACGCGTTCTTGTCGGGCTGGACCTCGTTCGCACGGTCTCTGTAGAGCAGAAGAGAAACCGATGACAGCTGCCGTGCCATTCTCGTCTGTCCACAAGGAAGAAACAGGCATTCCGGGATTCGACTTCATTGCCGACGGCGGCCTACCCCATGGCCGGACGGCGCTGGTTTCGGGAACCGCCGGCTCCGGGAAGACGATCTTCGCCACGCAATTCCTGGCCGAGGGTATCCGCCGCCTCAATCAGGCCGGCGTCTTCATTACCTTCGAGGAGCAGCCCGAGGACATCCGTCGCAACATGCGGAGTTTTGGCTGGGATATCCAGCGCTGGGAGGACGAAGGGGCTTGGATGTTCGTTGATGCTTCGCCGGAGCCGAGCCATGAGATGACAATCGTCGGCGATTACGACTTCGGCGGGTTGCTGGCAAGGATCGAGCATGCCGTCCGTTCCGTCGGCGGCTCCCGGGTGGCCCTCGATTCGATCGGTGCCGTTTTCAGCCAGTTCGCGGGTGCAAGCCGCATCCGCCACGAACTCTTCCGGATCGCGTCCGCTCTGCGCGATATGGGAGTGACGACGATCCTCACGGCGGAGCGACGCGAGGAGTACGGAGCAATCGCGGTGAACGGTGTCGAGGAGTTCGTCGCTGACAACGTCATCATTCTGCGCAACTCGCTGGAGGACGAGAAGCGGCGCCGCACCATCGAGATCCTCAAGTTTCGCGGTACCACTCACCACAAGGGGGAGTATCCGTTCACCGTCATTCCGACCGACGGCATCGTCGTCATTCCGCTGTCGGCGATCGAGCTCAAGCAGCGCTCCGGCGACATCCGCGTGACCTCGGGCAACAGCGACCTCGACCGGATGTGCGGCGGCGGCCTCTTCCGCGACTCGATCATCCTCGTTTCAGGTGCGACCGGCACCGGCAAGACCCTGCTCAGCACCCATTTCGTCGATGGCGGCGCTGCCGCAGCCGAGAAATGCCTGCTCTTCGCCTTTGAGGAGAGCCGCGAACAGCTCGGCCGCAATGCGATCGGCTGGGGCATGGACTTCGATGCAATGGAACAGGAGGGCAAGCTGCGGGTGGTCTGTGAGTACCCCGAGGCGGCCGGGCTGGAGGACCACCTTGTCCACATCAAGCATCAGATCGAGAACTTCGCGCCGAACCGCATCGCGGTCGACTCGATTTCGGCGCTGGAGCGCATCTCGACGGTGCGGGGTTTCCGCGAGTTCGTCCTGGCCCTGACCTCCTTCATCAAGCACAAGGAGATCACCGGCCTGTTCACCTCGACGACGCCGACGTTGACCGGCGGCACCTCGGTCACCGAAGCGCACATCTCCTCGATCACCGATACCATCGTGCTGCTGCGCTATGTCGAATTGTTCGGCGAGATGCGACGGGGGCTCACGGTGCTCAAAATGCGCGGATCGACCCACGAAAAGGACATCCGCGAATTGAGGATCGATAATCGGGGCATGCACATCGGCGCTCCCTTCCGCAACGTTGCGGGAATCCTTTCCGGCAATCCCGTACAGGTCGCCGCGCTGGAGATGGAGCGTCTCGACAAGCTGTTTCCGATGGACGGTGCGTAGTAAAAGCGGGCGGCTCGTGCCGCCGGTGGCGGCCAGAGTCTGCGCGGCTAACGCCCGCCTGGTTGTCGCCGGCTAGCGTCAGTGCCGTTCCTCGCGCTTCGAGGTGATGTTGAAGTGCCCGTCGAGGTAGATCTCGAAGTGCTTGTCGCCACACACGACGCCCTCGGCTTCAAAGCCGCTCTTCTCGACCTCAACCTTTTGGGCGGCGGAGCAGCCGGCGGTGCGCAGCGCATCGAGAACCTTGCCGAAGTCATCCAGGGGGGCGGTCCGATCGTGCGCACTGGCGGACGATACAAAGACCACGGTCGCGATCGCAACGAACACCGGCAGGCACCGCATTGTCATTCTCCCTGCATCAGGACCCCTCGTTGCCGCCTTGATAAACCGGCGCGTGGGAGCGGTCCAGGGGCAGCCTGCGATCCGCTCGCAATTCCTGGCGGCGGACATGCGAAGTGCCGGTGCCATTTCCTGCGTGCGCAACACCGGGCGGCCGCTGTCTCACTATGCGGCAGCTTTGCCACGGCCTCCGCCAACCCCCGGCGCCGCCCGGCATTTTACAACGAGCCGACAGGCTCTCCTCATGTGACGGACTGATCAATGAGCACGGTGGTTGTCTTCGACATCGAAGCGGTTCCCGACCTGGTGACGGCCCGTCGCCTGCTCGGGCGCGACGAGAGCACGCCCGACGCCGACATCCGTCAACTGCTGGGTGAGCGCTACGCGCGCGACGGCGCCGATCCAGCAACGACGTTCCTGAAAGTCCCCGTCTACCGCATCGTCTGTATCGCCACGCTTAATGCCAAGCGGGAGGAGGGGAGCGGCCGCTGGACCGTCTCCCAGATCGGCAGCCGGATTGTCGGGGAGAAGACCGAGGCGGAAGTTCTGCTGGGCTTCCTCAAGGCGTTGCCGGTGGATAACCGCGGCAGCGGTCCCACCCTCATTACCTTTGGCGGCAACGGCTTCGATCTGCCGCTGCTGCGTTATCGCGCGTTCGCCCTCGGCCTGCCGGTACCCACGCTGCACGGTGGCGCCAAAAGGGACTACTGGCACCGGTTCGGCCACGACCACGCCGACCTCTGCGACCAGTTATCGTGTTACGGCGCCTCGCCGAAGCCGAGCCTCGCGGAAATGGCGGCACTAGCCGACATCCCCGTCAAGATCGGCGGGATGGATGGCAGCCGTGTCGAGGAATACGTTGCAGCCGGACGGATGGGTGAAGTCGCCGATTACTGCCTTTGCGATGTTCTTGCCACCTACGGCGTCTTCCTGCGTTTTGCCATGGTCCGCGGCGACCTGACGCCGGCACAGCTCACCGCCTCGATGGACAGTCTGCGCGCGACCGTGCAGAAGCACGTCGAACGGCGGCCGATGCTGGCGGCCTTCACCAGATAGCGGGCACGTCGCTGTCGCGAGGCGGAGCGAGCTGCCGCGAGGAAGGCAAGCAGCGCCGGGCCGTTTACCGTTCGTTGCACTTTTTGTGGTTTTCTCGACCACAGATAAACGTCGAGACGACTGCAAGGAGCGCCGTCGGTGAAGAAGGAATACCTGGAACTGACCCGGTTGATCGAACGGCTACACCGGCGGTTCCTCGATCTGCTGCGAGCCGAGCTTAACCGCCTCGGCATCCGCGACATCAACAGCGTCCAGGCGCTGCTCCTCGCCAACATCGGCCGCGAGCAGATTGCCATCCGCGATCTCGTCGAACGCGGCTATTATCAGGGCTCCAACGTCTCCTACAACGTCAAGAAGCTGGTGGAGATGGGCTATCTCGACCAAGCCCGCTCGACCCACGACCGCCGCTCGGTCAGCATCAGCCTCACCCAGCGCGGCTTGGCCATCGTCGATGACGTCCGCGATCTGGAGCAGCGCATCGCTGCGCAGCTCGGGCTGGCGGAGATGGCGAACACCTCGATCGGGGCCGTCTGCCAGATGCTGCGCCAAGTGGAGCGGACCTGGACCGACTATGTCCACGACGTCCGCGACTAGGACCCGGCGGCTGCCCCGTTGATGGCGGCAGGTCGCAGCAGCGGTACCAGCCGCAGGATGTCGATGAGCGTCGGGGTGACGAAGACGCGAAACTGCGTGCTTGCGAGGATCTGCACCCCGCGCAACTCGCCCGGCTGATCCACGGTCTGCGACAGGATCAGCAGGCCCCCGCGCGCGCCGGCGTTGCGTCCGGCGGCAAGATCGCTGGCCCGGTCGCCGACGATCCATGAGTCTCCAACGTCAATGGGCAGCCGCTGCGCCGCGCGCTGCAGCATGCCGGCGTTGGGCTTGCGCGCCGGGTGGTCCGGATGGCGCCACGGCGGCTCGGCGTCGGCATGGTATGGGCACGCGATAACTGCATCGATGAAGGCCCCCTGCGCCGCCAGCAGGTCCATCATCCGTTCCTGCACCGCGGCGAAGTCATCCCAGGAGAACAGCCGCCGGCCGACACCGGACTGATTGGAGACGACTACGACCGGCACTGCGGCGCGATTGGCGGCGACGACCAGCGCTGCCGCGCCGGGCAGCAGCCGAACGTCCTGCGGACGCCACAGATGGCCTATCTCCTCGACGATGGTTCCATCGCGATCGAGGAACAGCGCCGGCCCCGCGGTGCCGCTGTCCGGTTGCCGGAGCACCTGCACCCACAGCCCGTCCGTTCCGACGAACTGAGCTGAGGTCTCTGGCACAGATGGACCTTCGGGTGACGGCATGCTGGCGTTGCTCTCCGGCTTTTGGCGCCAAGCTGAGCATTTATGTTGGCGGACGCAACCGATTATCCGAGAGCAAAAGGTCGAGGAATGAGCTGCGCGCTCGCGGCAAGGCCACCCGCGTCGTTCGGCATCGAGACGCGGCTGAAGCAAGTCGTTACGCGGGTGTCTCGCCAGCTTTCCCGGGGGTGGTCCTCCTTCTGCCCGCTTCCGGGTCCAGCCCGAGCAGCGGTGCCAGCTGTTGAGGGGCGCGAACGAGGTCGGCCAGCGTGTACTGGTCGAGCACGGCGAAGAACGCCGCTAGAGCTTCCTGCAACGCAATCCTCAGTCGGCAGACATCGAGCAGCGGGCACGTGTTCGTCTGTGGAGCGAAGCACTCGACGAGAGCCGACTCTCCCTCCGTTTGCCGGATCACCTCGCCGATCCGGATCTCGGCCGGTTGCCTCGCCAGACGAAAGCCGCCATTGCGGCCGCGCACGGTCTCCAGGTAACCGCGTCGGCAGAGCTCCGCCGCTGCTTTTTTCAGGTGGTCGTAGGAAATCCGGTACGCTCTCGCGACTTCGGGCACCGCGCTCGGCCTTTCCCCGTTCAGCGCCGCATACATCAGCAGGCGGATCGCAAAGTTGGAAAACTGCGTCATCCGCAAGAGCGCGAACTCCTCATTGCATAATACAGGTAAATCGTATACATGTATTGTGTTCGGGTATCAAGCGCTTTTGCCCTTGAATCGGGAAACGAAAGGGGAACGAGCAATGAAATCCAGAACCTGGAAAGCAGCTCTTATCCTATTACCGGGGCTGCTGTGTGCTGCGCCGGCTGTAGCCCAGAAGGGCATGGGCAACCCGACCGGCGTGGCGCGCGAGGTGGTGAAGCCGCTGGTCGAGACCATGTCAGGCACCATCAAGGACATCAAGATCGGTCCCTGCGAGCGGACCACCGGCCGCTCTGCCGAAGGTGCGCATCTGATCGTAAAAGCCGAAGACGGCAGGATGATCAACCTCCATCTGGGTCCGGCGGCAGCGCTGGACGATGTGCTTGATCACCTCTCCGCCGGCCAGCAGATCACCTTCGAGGGCTTCCGCACCGACACCATGCCGCAGGATGCCTATGTGGCCAAGTCCCTGAAGGTTGGTGACCAGAACTTCGATCTTCGCGACGAGGGCTTGCGTCCGAACTGGGCGATCGGGCCCCGAGGGGCCGGCGGTGGCGGCGGCCCGGGCATGGCGGCCGGTCGTGGCCAAGGTCAGGGTCGGGGAGCGGGCGGCTGCTACTGGTAACGATCTCGATGCGTCCCCGATCACGACCGCGCGGCGGGCGACCTCGGGTAAGATACAGCCCCTCTGAAAAGGGGAGGTCAGCTAGCCCGTTGCAACGTTGGAGGACTGCATCAGCAGCATGGCATGATCACTTGCCTTAAACTGGTATTTGGTGTACCAGATTTATTGCAGGTAGCTCTCTGGAGACACCGGTTCTCGCGAGGCGAATGAACGCAGATCGAGAAGGGGCGGTGGTAGTCGCAGCCGTCGCCCCGGACGCCTCCGGAGAGGCGAGTGAAGAGGAGGAAGGCGATGGAATTCGAGGCTTGGAAAGCGGCGCTTATCGATGAGATCGAGACAGCCGCCGAAGGGCGGGCGGAACAGGTCCTGAGCCGTCCGGAAGACCCGAGGATCGAGAAGAGTCAAAAGGCCTTGTTCGATCTGGTCGAACAGCTACGGGCATTCCCGTCCGACCACGCCGGACTCGGCGCCCTGTTCCGTGAAGAAATGGAACTCTCGAATTTGATGCGGGCGTCGGTGGGGGAACCTGAGCGGCGTTATCGCGACGCCAAGGAGGACTTGCTGGCGGCGTATGGCATCGACCACGAGCCTTTCGTGGATGCGGGTCAGTTCCTCAGGGTCTTGCGCGACCGCGCCGACGAGACGATCAGCGAATATCGCCTCCGTGTCTGACGCAAACACCGCACTGGAGGCCGCTGGTATCCGCACGATCGGGTTTGTTCAGGGCAGAACCGCAAGCGGGTGGCTATGCCTCCAGTTGCCAAGCCCTCCGGGGGGACGCGCGCACACGCCGGTGTATCCGCCAGCACGTCCGCCCCGGCCTTGTGCCTTCCAGTTGGAGGGAGTTCAACGACGATGAAAATTGCCGTTACCAGCCAGAACTTTCGCACCGTTACGCCGCATGCAGGCAAGACCCGCCGGTTCCTCGTGTACGAGGCCGGGGACGGCGAACCGGTTGAAGCTGGCCGCCTCGATCTGCCGAAAGAGCTGTCGATCCACGAGTTCCACGCCGACGGTCCGCATCCCCTCGATGAGGTCGACGTGGTAATTGCCGGATCGTTCGGCGAAGGGTTTGCTGCCCGCATGGCAGCGCGCGGCATCGTGGTGGACGCCACCGAACTCGCCGATCCCATCGAAGCAGTCAAAGCGTATCTGGCGCGACCCCGGTCTGATGTGCAGGCAGGCTGCGGTTGCGGACATGGCCATGAGCACAGGCACCTGCACGCGCACGGACACGGGCGGGCACCCGCGCACGAGGAAGCTAGTCTCGCAGAGAAGCCGAACGATGCCTGACAAGCTGGACATCGGCACCGTCCAGAGCCTGCGGGTCGACGTGCTGACGGAAACCGGTTGGTTCGATGATACCCGCTTCAGGCAGGACATGGCCGATGGCGGCGGCAGCGAACAGTCGCAGTACCGCATCGCGTGGGCTGCGGAGAACGCCGGTGGCTATGCCGCGCTGCTCACGGTGACGCTGTCCGATGGCGATCAGCGCAGGATCCTGCTCGACACCGGCTGGAACAACGACTGGATGGATTACGTCTTCGCCCGGCATGGCGTCGATCGGATGCTGGAGCGGGGCGAGATCGACTTCATGGTGCTATCCCACTGGCACCTCGACCACTTCTGGGGCATCGAGTCGACGCTGAAGCACAACCCGCAGCTCAAGGTCTATGCGCCGTCGACATGGCGCAGCGAGGACCGGGCGCTGCTGAAGGAGCGGACCAGCATCGAAGTCCAGGACCGGGACAAGCGCACCGTCTCTATCTGCAGGAACACCGTCCCGCACGAGGGCGAGCTGATTCTCACCGAGATGCGCGGGGAAGATGGCAGCGGCGTCTACCGCCTGCTTCCGGGCGTGGCCCTGCGACTGTTCGATGTCTCGATGCTGCTTCAGGTAAGGGGCGAGAATGCCCTCTACGTCAACGTCGCCGACAAGGGGATCGTTACCGTCACCGGCTGTGGCCACGCCGGGATTATGAATTTGCTCGGCTTTGCTCGCGATTCCCTCGCCGGACCCGGCCTTTATGGCTGCTACGGCGGGTTGCACCTGAGCATCTTCGATACCTGGAAACCCGAGTTCGATAGCATCATCGACGACATCAAGGCGCTCGGCATGACGAAGATGGGATGCAACCACTGCACCGGCTGGATGTGGGCAGAGAAGGCGGCGAGCCACGGCGTCCCAATTATCAAGGGAACCGACGCCTATCTTGGCTATCCGAAGCGTTCGACGGCCGCGCGCGATAGCCATGCCTTTCTTGGCAACGGCGACAGCGTGACATTCTGACAAACCCGCCGGACGCGCGCCTCAGGCCGGCGCACGCGGCAGACCCAGAACAAGGAAGGAGAGAGGCGTAATGGGTAAGAACGTCGGCACGGTCGATCGCATTCTCCGCGTTGTCGTCGGGTTGATCCTGATCGCCCTTGTCTTTGTCGGGCCGCAGGTCCCCTGGGGCTGGATCGGCCTCGTCCCGATCGCGACGGCACTGGTCGGCTGGTGCCCGGCCTACCGCCTCCTTGGCATCCGCACCTGCCGGAGCGGTGCAGGCTCCTGAGCGGCAGCGGCCTGATTGCGCCGGCGGCCCGCGGAAACGGAACAGGGCCGCAAGGCGGCGCGTTGGAGCGGAGGACCTTGCGTAATGTGTGGTCGCTAAGAACCGCGTGAATGCGCTACCCTCGCGCGGCGACGTCACCGACGTAGTGGCCGACTTCCGCGTAAAATGGGCTAGGTGCACGCATGAAACCGCATTTGCGACTGCTGCTTGCCGCCGTTATTGCCGGATTGTGTTCGACGGCGGTGGCGCAGGTCGTCGGGCCGGAACCGCAGACGACCTCGGGCGGCATCCGCTGGGTGAGCGGCGGCGTTGGCTTCGACGAGACGTTCGCGCTGAAGCAGATGGAGGGGGGCTACAACCTGCGCCTCCTGTTCGCCGTTCAGGGCTCCGGTGCGTACCTGAGCGAGGTGCCGGTGATCATCCAAAACCGACAGGGGCAATCGGTCTTCGAGGAGACCGCCCACGGGCCGCGGCTGCTGGCACAGTTCCCCCCTGGCCCCTATACCATCACCGCCGAGAGCGGCGGCAAGGTGGTCAGCCGGCAGGTCACCGTGCCGCGCAGCGGTTCGGTCGACACCGCGTTCTACTTCCCGGACGCTCCGGAGCGCTGATCCAGGGTGAGGGCGCGACGCGGCAACTGGTTCAGCCCAGCCAGTCGCGGACGGCCTTGATCTGGTCGTCGGCCATCAGCATCGGCACGTGTCCGATGCCGGCAAACTCGACGAGGGTAGTCCCTGGCTTGCGCGTTACCATGCCGTCGGCGGTCTCGCGGGTGAGGATCTCCGAGACGCTGCCGCGCAGGATCAGCACCGGGCAGGCGATCGCGTCCCACAGCGGCCACAGCGATACCGACTCCGAGAATCCGGCCTTGAACGGCTCGGCCAGCTTCGGGTCGTAGTGCTGGCGCCACTGGCCGTTTTCGTCGATGCGGTGGCCGTGCTCGATGATGTGAGCCCATTGAGCGTCGGTCAGCGGGCCGTAGCCGATGTTGACGTTGCGCATGTAGGCCTCCAGTCCGGCGCGGTCGGGGAACGCCGGGTCTTGGCCGACGTAGGTCGCGATCTGCTGCAGGGCCTCGACCCCGACGTAGCCGCCGATGTCGTCGAGGACCAAGCGGCGGATCGGCGTCTTCGGCGTGGCCGCCAACATCATGCCCATCAGGCCGCCGAGCGAGACGCCCAGCCAGTCGACCTGCTCGACGCCGAGGCGGGCGATCAGCGCCACCATGTCCTGGACGTAGGTCGTCGGCTGGTAGCCGGCGGAAAGCGGCAGCCAGTCGCTGCGGCCGCGTCCCGGCAAGTCGACGCAGATCACCCGGTAGCGATCTTCGAGGGCGCGGGCAAGGTCATCGAAATCGCGGCCGCGGCGGGTCAGGCCGTGGACGCAGATCAGCACCCGCTCCTGGGCCGGGTCTCCCCACTCGAAGTAGACGAGCCGGTGGAAGCCGTGTGGTCCGAGGCCCAGGATCGAATGTTCGCGCATCGGCATGGTGGGTCCTCCCGTCGTGTTCTGTTCCGTCGGCGCTCCCGCCGGTTGGCTCGACATACCGGGTCCCGCTGCGCTATGCAGCATCGTTCTCTCGCACCTGCAGGAAACGACGCTGGCACCGCAACTGTTTATCGACGGACCCACCGAGGCGCCATTGACGCTGGTCCTGGCGCACGGGGCAGGTGCGCCGCTAGACAGTCCGTTTATGACCTTTTTCTCCAAGGGCGTCGCCGCGGCCGGCTTTCGCGTCGTCCGCTTCGAGTTCCCCTACATGGCGGCGCGCCGCTCTGGTGGCGTCCGGCGTCCGCCCGACCGGCCGAACGTCCTGCTGGATACGTGGCAGAGCGTCATCGACCTGCTGGATCCGGGCCGGCTGGTGATCGGCGGCAAGTCCCTCGGCGGCCGGATGGCCAGCATGATTGCCGAAGCGGCAGGGGTGCGCGGTCTGGCCTGCCTCGGCTATCCCTTCCATCCGCCGGGACAGCCGCTTAAGCTGCGTGTCGCCCATCTGCAGACGCTGCGAACGCCGGCGCTGATCCTGCAGGGCAGTCGCGATCCCTTCGGCAGCCGCGACGAGGTGGACGCCTACTCCCTCGCCCCGGCCATCCGTGTGCACTGGCTGGTGGACGGCGACCACAGCTTCGCACCGCGTCGCAGTTCCGGGCGCAGCGAGCAGCAGAACCTGCAGGACGCGATCGAGGCTCTCACCGGCTTCCTGCAAGGTCTTTAGATCTCCCGGGCGCACGGTGACTCCCTGTCACCTTTGCGTAAGGTAAAAGGCAAAGCTAGGCGCCTGCCGCCCTGTTTATCGTAGTTATCGGACACAGCGTGCTCCCACATCACGGGAGAAGCGTCGGGCGGAGGGACGGAAATGATCGGGATCAATGCAACGCGGGTCGAACGCGACAGCATGGGCGACATCGAGGTGCCGGCGGACCGCTACTGGGGCGCCCAGACCCAGCGCAGCCTGGAGAACTTCCGCATCGGCGGCGAGCGCATGCCCGAGGCGCTGATCCGGGCGCTGGGACTGCAGAAGAAGGCGGCGGCGCTGGCCAACATGGCGCTCGGCGAGGTTGACCGGCGCACCGGCGAGGCCATCGTCGCTGCCGCCGAGGAAGTCATGTCGGGCGAACTCGGCGATCATTTTCCGCTCGTCGTCTGGCAGACCGGCTCCGGTACCCAGACCAACATGAACGCCAACGAGGTGATCGCCAACCGGGCAAGCGAAATCCTCGGGGGCGGGGTCGGCATGCGCCGCCTCGTCCACCCCAACGACCACGTCAACCGCTGCCAGTCGTCCAACGATTCCTTCCCGACGGCAATGCACATCGCCGCAGTCGTCGAGATTACGGAACGGCTGCTGCCGGCGCTGCGCCAGCTGATGGACGCGCTGGCGGAAAAGGCGGTAGCATTTCAGGGCATCGTCAAGATCGGCCGCACCCATACCCAGGACGCAACCCCGGTGGGCCTCGGCCAGGTGTTCTCCGGCTACACGCAGCAGGTGACCAACGGCCTCGCGCGTGTGGAAGGGACGCTGCCGCGGCTGCTGCAACTGGCGCAGGGCGGCACCGCCGTGGGCACCGGCCTCAACGCTCCGGCCGGCTTCGCCGAGGCGTTCGCCGCGGAAGTGGCGAAGCTGAGCGGCTTTGCCTTCGTGCCGGCGGTCAACAAGTTCGAGGCGCTGGCCGGCAACGATGCCGTTGTCGAAGCGTCTGGCGCGCTCAACGTGGTGGCGGTCTCGTTGAGCAAGATCGCCAACGATATCCGCTTCCTCGCCTCGGGCCCCCGCTCCGGGTTCGGCGAGCTGATTCTGCCGGCGAACGAGCCGGGATCGTCGATCATGCCGGGTAAGGTCAATCCGACGCAGTGCGAGGCGCTGACCATGGTCTGCGCGCAGGTGTTCGGCAACCATGCGACGATCACCGTCGCCGGCGCCTCCGGCCACTTCGAACTGAACGTGTTCAAGCCTGTGCTGATCTACAATCTTCTGCAATCGGTCCGGCTGCTCGCCGATGCATCGCGCAGCTTCACCGAGCACTGCGTCGAGGGCATCACCCCGAACCGCGAGCGCATCGCCGATCTGATGAACCGCTCGCTGATGCTGGTCACGGCGCTCAACCCCCACATCGGCTACGACGCCGCGGCGAAGATTGCCAAGAAGGCGTATGCCGATGGCACGACGCTGAAAGAAGCGGGGGTTGCCCTAGGCTTGGTGACGGCGGCAGAGTTTGACGCCTGGGTCCGGCCGGAAGACATGCTGGGACCGCGGCAAACGCACCTATAGAGCCAGACGGCGAAGACAGCGCCCTTTCCTGGCACGCCCGCGGCCGTCACTTCCACGCCCATGCCGGTTGAGCTTTCCGTTCTCGGTGCCTTTGCGCTGATGGCTGCGGCGATCGTCGTCTCGCCGGGCCCCGATACTATGCTGATCCTGCGTGCCTCGCTCGGCTCGGGGCGGCGCGCCGGCTTCGCTGCAGTGGCGGGGGTGCAACTCGGGCTCGGCGTGCACACGGCGCTGGCGGCGGCCGGGGTATCTGCGGCAATCGCTGCCTCACCGCTGCTGTTCCGGCTGATGGCCCTCACCGGGGCCGGCTACCTCGCTTTCCTCGGGGTGGAGAGCCTCCGGCACGGCAGCCGTCTGGACGTGGGAAGGGCCGCACCGGCCAGTCCCGGGCGCGCCTGTCGCGACGCGATGCTGTGCAATCTGCTGAACCCCAAGGTGCTGGTGCTGTTCCTGGCGCTCTACCCCAACTTCATCGACGCCACCCGTGGATCCGTCGCCCAGGTCGCGACGTTGTCGATGGTCCTGCTGCTGATCAACGTCTTCTGGCAGTCGCTGCTGGTGGTGACCGCCGCAGCTGCGCGGCGCCGTCTCACCCGGCCGGGCGTGCAACGGGTGATCGGCCGGCTCACCGGCAGCATCCTGCTGCTCTTCGCGGCAGCGATGCTGTGGGAGAATGTGGGGTGAGTCGCAGGTGCGTGCGGCTGTTGCGTTGCGGGATGTTGTTGCGCTCGCGAGCGCCGTCCGGCAGCATCGGCCATTCGGCGGGACAACGGCCCCCGCGGCTCGATGCAGTCGCGAGGCACAGAGGAGCGCGCGCGACGCATGTTCACCGGTATCGTTACCGACCTTGGCCGGGTGCGGGATATCCGCAGCGAGGGTGACACGCGGATCGAGATCGCGACCGCCTACGAGATGGCTTTGGTGCCGATTGGCGCGTCGATCGCCTGTTCCGGCGTCTGCCTGACGGTGATCGAGCGGCAAGAGGGGTGGTTCGCCGTGCAGGCGTCCGCAGAAACGCTCGCCTGCACCACACTCGGCGCTTGGCGGAAGGGTACCCGGGTGAACCTGGAACGGGCGCTCAAGGTTGGTGACGAACTCGGCGGCCACCTCGTCTCCGGGCACGTCGACGGCGTCGGCACCATCGTCTCGATCACCCCGGACGGCGAATCCCACCGCTTCCTGTTCGAGGCGCCAGCGGCGCTGGCCCGTTTTATTGCGCCGAAGGGATCGATCGCCATCGACGGCATCTCGCTCACCGTCAACGAGGTGGAAGGCGCGCGCTTCGGAGTCAACATCATTCCCCACACCTGGACCGTCACTAGCCTCGGCGCGACGCAACCGGGCAGCCGGGTGAATCTGGAAATCGACCTGCTCGCACGGTATGTTGCGCGCCTAATGGAAAACGGGTGAAGGCGTGACGCGACCGCCGCAGCTGTCGAGCATCGAGGACATTATCGACGACGCCCGCAACGGGCGGATGTTCATCCTGATCGACGACGAGAACCGCGAGAACGAGGGCGACCTGGTGGTGCCGGCACAGATGGCGACGCCGGCCACCATCAACTTCATGGCACGGTACGGCCGCGGCCTGATCTGCCTCGCCCTGAGCCGCGCCCGGGTGGCGGCATTGAAGCTGCCGTTGATGCCGCAGCGCAATACCTCGCGGCACCAGACAGCCTTCACAGTTTCCATCGAGGCGCGCGAAGGAGTGACCACCGGCATTTCCGCGTCCGACCGGGCGCGAACGATCACCGTTGCCATCGATCCGGCGAAGGGTCCGGACGACCTGGTATCGCCAGGGCACGTCTTTCCGTTGGAAGCTCGGGACGGCGGGGTGCTGGCGCGCGCCGGACACACCGAAGCAGCGGTGGACGTCGCCCGGCTGGCCGGTCTCAACCCGTCCGGCGTCATCTGCGAGATCATGAACGACGACGGCACCATGGCGCGGACGCCGGATCTGATCCGCTTCGCCCAGTTCCACGGCCTCAAAATCGCGACCATCGCCGATCTGATCGCCTACCGCCTGCGCCACGACCGCATTGTCGAGCGGCTGCTGGAGACGACGCTGGACAGCCTTTATGGCGGCGCGTTCCACATGATCGTCTATGCCAACCGTGCCGCCTACGTGGAGCACGTGGCACTGGTGAAGGGCGACATCCACGCCGACGGCCCCCTCCTGGTGCGGATGCACGCGCTCAACCTGCTCGACGATATCCTCGGCGATACCCACGACCGCAAGGCGGGCGAATTGCACGCGGCGATGCAGATGATCGGCGCCGCCGGCCGCGGCGTGATCGTGCTGGTCCGCGAGTTCAACCTCACCAGCCTTTCCGAGCGCTTGCGGGCCCGCGTCGAGGGCTGCGATCAGCCGCCGGGCGCGCTGCGCGACTACGGTGTCGGTGCGCAGATTCTGCTCGACCTTGGCGTCCGCGAGATGATCCTCGTCTCCAACACCCGGCGCACCATCATCGGTCTTGAGGGGTACGGCCTTGCGGTCGTAGGACAGCAGCCGATTACCCAGGAAACCACCATTCCATGACCCAGGCTCGCCGCGTGCTCATTGCCGAAGCGCGCTTCTACGAAGACCTCGCTAACGATCTCGCCGCCGGCGCCGGTGCCGTGCTGACCGCGGCGCGCGTAACCTTCGAGCGCATTGCCGTTCCCGGCTGCTTCGAGCTGCCGGCAACCATCCGCATGGCGATCGGCGATGATCCGGACAAGGCGCCCTGGCAGGGCGTCATTGCGCTGGGCTGCGTCATCCGCGGCGAAACCGACCATTACGACCACATCTGCCGCGAGGTCAGCCGGGCGCTGATGGACCTCAGCGTCGCTTGTCGGCTGCCTCTCGGCTTCGGCGTACTGACCTGCGCCACCTACGCCCAGGCAAAGGTGCGTGCGGCGGTCGAGGGCAAGAACAAGGGAGCGGATGCCGCGCACGCGTGCCTGCGGATGATGGAGGTGCGGCACCGGCTGGTCGCCGCACCAGCATGAATCCAGCCCCGCGAACATCATCGCGCGAGCGCCGCAGCGCGGCGCGGCTGGCGGCGGTGCAGGCACTCTACGCCATGGCGGTTGCCGGTGCCGCCGGCAGCGAGCGGATCATCGATGATCTGGCACAGCGCCGCTGGTCGGCCGATGGCGATGCAGCGGAAGATGCAGCACCGCAGGCCGAACCGGATGAGGGCTGGCTGCGGCTGCTGGTGGATGGCGTTCTCGCCCACCAGCCTCGCCTCGACCCGGAGATCGAGGCGGCGCTGAGCCAGGGCTGGACACTTGCACGGCTCGAACTGCTGCTGCAGGCCATCCTGCGCGCCGGCGCCTACGAACTGGCGGAGCGCCGTGAAGTCCCGCCCAAGGTGGTGATCACCGAATATCTGGAGATCGCCCACGCCTTCTACGCCGGCAAGGAACCGAGCCTGGTCAATGCCGTCCTCGATCGCTTGGCGCTGCGGTTGCGAATGTTGCCGGCGGACCGCAGCGGCGGCCCGGGCGGGCGGCCCGCAGAAGCAGGCTGAGAAAGGCGGCGGGCGTGGACGAGTTCGAGCTGATCGCCCGTTATTTTGCACCGCTGGCGGCCGCCGAGGCGGGGGCGCTCGGTCTTCGCGACGATGCCGCGGTATTGTCACTGCCGGCAAGGCGGGAACTGGTGGTAACCGCCGATATGCTGGTCGAGGGGGTCCACTTCCGCGATGAGGATCCGCCGGAGAGCCTCGGTGTCAAGGCGCTGGCGGTCAATCTGTCCGACCTCGCCTCGATGGGCGCCGAGCCGCGCGCCTATCTCCTCACCCTGGCGCTGCCCAACGCGTGGCCGGCGGAGCGCCGGCAGCGGTGGCTGGCGGGCTTTACC
>JAEULG010000104.1 GCA_016793875.1 Rhodospirillales bacterium
CGGCAACATCTATACCCGCATCATGAACCCCACCTGCGATGTGCTGGAGCAGCGCATGGCGGCGCTGGAGGGCGGTGCGGCGGCGATGGCCTGCGCATCGGGACAGGCGGCGTCCACCTTCTGCGTGCTGAACCTGTGCCAAGCGGGCGACAACTTCGTCAGCTCCACCGATCTCTACGGCGGCACCTGGAACCTGTTCGTCAACACCCTCGGCCCGCTCGGCATCGAGTGCCGGTTCGTTGACCCAACCGACCCCGAAGCCTTCGCCCGCGCCAGCGACGATCGCACCCGACTGTGGTACGCCGAAACGCTGCCGAACCCCAAGCTCCACGTCTTCCCCATCGGCGAGGTGGCGGAAAGCGGCCGCCGGCTGGGCATCCCGCTGGTGGTCGACAATACCGCGGCGCCGGTGATCTGCCGGCCGCTGGATCATGGCGCCGCCGTCGTCATGTATTCGACCACCAAGTACATCGGCGGCCACGGCACCTCGATCGGCGGCCTCGTCGTCGATGGCGGCAACTTCGACTGGGAGGGCAACGCCGCCCGCTTCCCCACTCTCAACCAGCCGGACCCCAGCTACCACGGTGCCGTCTGGGTCGAGGCGGCCAAGCCGCTCGGGCCGATCGCCTACATCCTGCGCATGCGCGTCACCCTGCAGCGCGACATCGGCGCGCCGATGAGCCCGTTCAACGCCTTCATGTTCCTGCAGGGGCTGGAGACGCTGCCGCTGCGGATGCGGGCCCACTGCCAGAACGCCGCCCGCGTGGCCAACTTCCTCGCCGGGCACGCCAAGGTGGCCAAGGTCATCTATCCCAGCCACCAGCAGGGGGAGATGCGCCGGCGCGCCGATGCCTATCTGGAAGGGGGCAGCTACGGGGCGCTGCTCGGCTTCGAGCTCGCCGACGGCCGCGAAGCCGGGCGCCGCTTCATCGATGCGCTGCAGCTCGTCTACCACGTCGCCAACATCGGCGATGCCCGGACGCTCGCCATCCATCCGGCTTCGACGACGCACTCGCAGCTCTCGGCGGAGGACCGCCTCGCCACCGGCGTCTCGGAGGGCTACGTCCGTCTCGCCATCGGCATCGAGCACATCGATGATATCGTCGGCGACTTGGCGCAGGCGTTGGAGGCGGCGTAAGGCGGATGCCTCCTTCCCCGCAGAAGCATCTCGGCTGCTATCCGCGCACCCGCCTGCGCCGCACCCGGCGGACGGTTTGGTCGCGGCAACTGGTCGCAGAGAGCCGGCTGGCCGCCGCCGACCTGATCTGGCCGCTCTTCGCGACTGAGGGCGAGCGCCGGCGCGAGCCGGTGGCCTCGATGCCGGGCGTGGACCGGCTGTCGATCGACCTGGTAGTGGAAGCGGTGGGTGAGGCAGTGGCGCTCGGTATTCCTGCCGTCGCCGTCTTTCCCTCGATCGAGGCGGAACTGAAGACGCCGGATGCCGCCGAGGCGCTCAACCCGGACAACGTCGTCTGCCGCGCCGTGCGCGCCATCAAGACCGCCTACCCCGGCATCGGCATCATCTGCGATGTCGCCCTCGATCCATTCAACAGCCAGGGCCACGACGGGCTGGTGCAGGATGGCCGGGTGTTGAACGACGAGACCGTGGCCCTGCTGTGCCGCCAGGCGCTGGTCCAGGCGCAGGCCGGCTGCGACGTCGTCGCTCCGTCCGACATGATGGACGGCCGCGTCGGCGCCATCCGCGATATTCTCGATGGCGCCGGCTTCGTCGAGGTGCAGATCATGTCCTACGCTGCCAAGTACGCCTCGGCGTTCTATGGCCCGTTCCGCGACGCGGTCGGCTCCGGGGCGATGCTGAAGGGCGACAAGAAGAGCTACCAGATGGACCCGGCGAACGGCGCCGAAGCGCTGCGCGAGGTCGCTCTCGACATCAGCGAGGGCGCCGACATGCTGATCGTCAAGCCCGGCCTGCCCTACCTCGACGTGCTGCGGGCGGTCTCCCAGACCTTCGGCGTGCCGACCTTTGCCTACCAGGTGAGCGGCGAATACGCGATGCTGAAGGCCGCCGTCGCCAATGGCTGGCTGGACGGCGAGACGGCGCTGCTGGAAACGCTCATCTCGTTCAAGCGCGCCGGTGCCTCCGGCATTATCACCTACGCCGCCCTGGAGGCGGCCCGGTTGCTGCAGCGGCACTGACCGCGGCGGCCGGGAACGCCGGCGGGCCACTGGGCTCCTACTCCTGCAGCAGGAAACTGCGGACGGCGGCGATCTGTACAGCATCCATCAGCATCGGTGCGTGACCGACGCCGGGAAACTCGATCAGCTCGGTTTGCGGGCCGCGGGTCAGCATGGTCGTTGCCGTCTCCCGCGAGAGAATGTCCGAGTCGCCCCCTCGCAGCAGTAGCACCGGGCACGGGATCGCATCCCACAACGCCCACATCTCGACGTCGGCATCGAAGCCGTCCTTGAAGGCGGCCGCGAGGCCCGGATCATAATGCAGGCGCAGGCCGCCGGAGGGGTCGGGACGGGTGCTATGAGCGGCGACGTGGCGCCACTGCTCGTCGGTCAGCGGGCCGAACGGCGCATGGATCTCGCGCAGATAGCCTTCCAGCGCCTCGATATCGGCAAATAGCGGGTCAGCGCCGACGTAGCTGCTAATGCGCGCCAACGGCTCCTTGGCGACGAACGCACCGATGTCGTTGAGCACCAGCCGGCGGATGGGACTGTTCGGCTGCGCCGCCAGCATCATCCCGAGCAGACCGCCGAGCGACGTGCCGATCCAGTCGACCTCCTCGACGGCAAGCCGGGCAATCAGCGTCGCCATATCGGCCACGTAAACCGGCGGGCTGTAGGCGGTCACCACCGGCAGCCAATGGCTACGGCCGCGTCCCGGCAGGTCGGGACAGGCGACGCGCAGGTCCGCCTCGAGCGCCGTAGCGAGAGCATCAAAGTCCCGTCCGTTGCGGGTAAGCCCGTGCACGCAGACCACCGTCCGCCGTCCGTCAGACGGTCCCCACTCGCTGTAAACGATGCGATGGAAGCCGTGCGCCCCAAGGCTCAGGTAGCTACTTTCCTTCATTGCCATCGTGGGGGTTTCCCTCTGTTCCGGCGGTCCTGAGCCGGCATCATGGCGGCACCGCCGGCCCGCTGCCAAGCGCCGCATGCCGGCCGGCACCGGAACGCCTTGCACCCAGCGCCGTCGGCGCGGCACAACATCGCCATGATAGGCTTGTCGCGGTGGCTGCTCACCGCTTTAACTTTCCTGTTCGTCATCGTTGCCGCCACCGGCGCCGCGGTATGGTGGCTGGCGTCATCGGCGACACCGGCGCAGGGTCGCTGGCCGCTGGCCGGGCTGACCGCGCCGGTGGAAGTGATCCGGGACCAGTGGGGCGTGCCGCACATCTTTGCCGCCTCCGAAGTGGACGCCGCCGCGGCCCTGGGCTGGGTGCACGCAGAAGACCGGATGGCGCAGATGGAAGCGATGCGCCGCACCGGCTCCGGCCGGCTGGCAGAGGTGATCGGACCGACGGCGCTTCCCTCCGACCGCTGGATGCGCACGCTCGGCCTTTATGACCTCGCCCAGCGGCAGTATCCACGCTTGTCCGAACAAACGCGGGCGGTGCTGGAAGCCTACGCCCGCGGCGTCAACGCTTGGCTCAACGGACGCGCCGGGGCACTGCCGCCAGAGTATACCTTGCTGGGAGTGGGCCCGGAGCCGTGGACGGTGGCCGATTCCCTGGTGTGGCTGAAGCTGATGGCGCTGCGGCTGTCGGTCGATCAGCGCGACGAGCTGCTGCGCGCCCGCCTCGCCCGTCGGCTGACGCCCGAGCAGCTCGCGGCGCTGTGGCCGGAAGATGCCGACACTCCGACCACCATCAGCAGCAAGGATCTGAAGGCGCTGCTGGACGACCGCATGCTCGCCGGCACCCTGGCCGCGATGCCGGACGCCGACGGAGCCAGCCGCGGAGCCTCCAACGTCTGGGTCGTATCCGACGCCCGGACGAACACCGGCGGTGCCATCCTCGCGAACGATCCCCACCTGCCGTTTGCCCTGCCGGGTCCGTGGTACCTGGTCCACATCGAAACGCCGGAAGGCGCCCTCGCAGGGGCGACGAGCCCCGGCTTTCCGGGGCTCGTTTTCGGCCACAACGGCACCGTTGCCTGGGGTCTTACCACCTCCAACATCGATGCCGAGGACATCTTCGTCGAGCGCATCGATGTCAACGATCCCGGCCACTACCTGACGCCCGACGGCCCCCAGCCATTCGCGGCGCGCGAGGAACACATTGCCGTACGCGGGCAGAACCCCGAGATCCTGCCCGTCCGCGTCACCCGGCATGGGCCGGTGATCTCCGATCTCGCCGGCCTGCCCGACGCTGTCGGCGCGAGCACCGGCGCCCCTGCCAGCAGCGCCGTGGTGCTGGCGCTGGCGACCACGGCGTTGATCGAGGACGACCGCACCGCGGATGCCTTGTTGGATCTCGCACGGGCCCGCTCTGCCGACGATGTTCTCGCCGCCGCGGCCACGGCGACAGCACCGCAGCAGAACCTCTTCTACGCCGATGGCGACGGCCACATCGGTTTCGTCAGCGCCGGTCGCATCCCCATCCGGCCGGAAGGCACCGGCTGGCTGCCGGTGGAAGGCTGGACTGGCGACCACGACTGGCAGGGATTCATGCCGTTTCCGGCACAGCCGCAATTGCTGGATCCGCCCTCCGGTCTGATCATCAATGCCAATAACCGACCGGCACCGGCGGACTGGCCCTACCCCATCATCGGGGCGTGGGATGCTGGCTTCCGGGCCGCCAGGCTTCGGGATGTGCTGACGGCGACAAAGCCGCAGACGATCGCCAGCAGCGCGGCGTTGCAGCAAGATACCGTCTCGATGATGGCGCGCCGGCTGCTGCCGCTGATGCTGGCCGAGTTGCCGCCACAGCCGGAAGATTCCCCGGCATCGCGCACGGTGGCGTTGCTGGCCGGCTGGAATGGCGAGATGCGGGTCGACGCACCGCAGCCGCTGCTGTTCGCATCCTGGCTGCGGGAACTGGTGCGCGTCATCGCTGCCGACGAACTGGGGCCGGCGTTCGCCGAGTACTGGGACTACCGGCCGATCTTCGTCGCCAACGTGCTATCGGGTGATCCGGCATGGTGCGACGACATCACCACGCCCGCCGTTGAAACCTGCGCCGACGCTTTGCAAACGGCGTTGCAGGCGGCCCTCGCCGATCTCGGCGGGCGGCTGGGGCCCGACCCCGGTGCGTGGCAGTGGGGGGATCTGCACCACCTGCGCATGCAGAACATCCTGTGGAGCAGGGCGCCCCTTTTGGGTAAGATGCTGGGGGTGCAGAGGCCGATCGGGGGGGGCAACGATACGCCGATGCGCGCCGCCTCACGCATCGCCGATTTGGACGAGCCGTTCACCGCTATCCACGGAGCGAGCTTTCGCGCCATCTACGATCTGGCCGATCTCGCCACGTCCCGCTTCATCATCGTCGGCGGCCAGTCGGGCAACCCCTTCTCGGCGCACTGGACCGACCTCGTCGATCTCTGGATGGACGGCGGCGGGCTCACCCTGTCAGGGGATCGGGAGTCGCTGCGGCGGCAAGCGGAAGCCCGGCTGCTGCTGGTCCCGCAGTCCCACGAAGGCTTGTGAGGGGCTCGCTGCGCCAGCGAGAATGGGCGGTCCTGCGATGCGCACCGCCGGCCCCCGACGAGGGCCTGCCCCGCAGCACGCGGGGCGGCGCCGCCGGGAACGGAACGTGGCTAGTCGCCGACGGATCCAACCCCGAATTTGGTGATGGCGGGATCGGTAATGGCGTTTACGACTGTGTCGCTAGCGCCAAAGTAGTAAGTGCGCGCACTGACGCTGATCTTGGCGCAATCGGGGCCGGCAGTCGAGCCGACCACCGCATTGCCCTCATCGAAAATCAGGGCCGGCGAGCACACGGCATTGCAGGAGGTGATTTCCCCCGGCAGTGGGCGGCTGCAGAGGTCGGCAGACTGGCCGCGCTGAAGATTCGCAAAGGTTGTAGTACAGATAACGCCGCCGGGGCCGGTGGCGGAAAAGCCCTTGCGCCAGTCGACGCTGACGGTGCATGGCACCGCCGCCTCGTTGACGACGGTCACCACGGTTGCCGAGCGCGGGACGCTACCGGTCTCCGAATGGATGTAGGGAATGCGGTAGCGTGAGATGGCGCCTGGCGCCAGTTGCGGCGACGTTACCGCCGGCCCCTGGCTGCCATCGCGATTTTCCGCCCGCGCATCAACCACCAGAGCCAGTGAAAGTAGCGCCGCGATCGTTACCGCAGACAACAAAGACAAACATCGAATCATATCTGAACCCCGCTGTCAGAGCTATTGTCCCAGGACACGAATTGTCAAGAGGATCTTCTCTATAGCACATTAAGGGAATTATGGGAAGTCTTTTTGGTGTCTGGCCGATTTTCTGGTTTCGGGGTCTTCCGGGGCTAGCATATTTCCACCATGAATTTGCATAATGAGAGACACATAATGGCCAATTCACGATGATTAGCCGATGCAACATCAGGACAGTAGCTATTCATCATTATAATTCACTCGCACCGGAACTAAATAGTTGGCGAACTTGTCCATGAATGCTGAACTAAGCTATTTAATATTATTATTTACGATGCTCCTGAGAGCTCGGCCACAGCAGAACGCGGCAGCGCCGGCCGCCATCGAGGACCGCCTGCGGGGTTTTTCGCCTTCCAAGGAGTGGGCGATGCCATCATCGGCGACGGCGGTAGCCCAAAAGGCGCGAAAATTGCTCATTTAGCGCATTCCGCTGCGCCGAAGCCCTGGCCCATTCCCCTATCGGCGGCTGCAAATAGCTCATACGTGGTAGTTCTTTCGCCCAGGACACGATTCGTCGGCCCTGTCACCTACCCCTTTTGTCACCCCTAATCGGCGCAGTAAATAGCTCAAGGGCGAGTTACCCCCGCTTTCCTTTTCCTCCACAGGCGGCAGGACGCGTATCCTCCGGTATCCACGCCAGAACCCGAGACCGATGACCGCTCCGATCCATGCTCACGCCATTCCGACCGGCACCGGCGGCCTCGCTCCGCTGCTGCGCCGACTGCCACACAACGTCGAGGCGGAAATGGCGCTTCTGGGCGCGATCCTCGTCGATAACCGTGCCTTCGAGCGGGTCTCGGAGTTCCTGCGCCCGGATCACTTCGTCCTCGGCGAGCATGCACGGGTCTTCGAAGCCTGCGGCCGGCTGATCGAACGTGGCCACATTGCAGACCCAGTGACCCTGAAGGACTGGTTCGACCAGGACGAGACGCTGACCCAGATCGGCGGCGCCGGCTACCTGATCAAGCTGGCCGACTGCGCCGTCACTCCGATCAACGCCGGCGACTACGGCCGGTTGCTGCACGACCTCTACCAGCGGCGCGAGCTGATCGCCCTCGGCGAGGATGTCGTCAACCGCGCCTATGCCGCCGACATCGGCGATGAGGCATCGCGGCAGATCGAGATGGCGGAGCAGGCGCTCTACGATCTGGCGACTCGCGGAAGCTACGAAGGCGGCTTCGAGTCGTTCACCGATACGATGACGAGCGCCCTGCGCATCGCCGAAGCAGCGCACAAGCGGCAAGGCCTGCTCTCCGGCGTTCCCACCGGGTTTCGCGACATGGACGGCCGCCTGGGCGGCCTGCATCCATCCGATCTGGTCATCCTCGCCGGCCGTCCGAGCATGGGCAAGACGGCGCTCGCCACCAACATGGCGTTCAACGCCGCCCGGGCCTGGCGCAGCGAGGCCGGCGCCGAGGGCGGGCGGCCGCGGACCACGGACGGCGCCATCATCGGCTTTTTCTCGCTGGAGATGTCGCGCGAACAGCTCGCCACCCGCATCCTCGCCGAGCAAACCCGCATCCCGTCCGACCGCATCCGCCGCGGCATGGTGGCAGCCGACAAATTCTCGGACCTCGTTACCGCCAGCCGCGATTTGCAGCGGCTGCCGATGTACATCGACGATACGCCGGCGCTGTCGATCAGCGCGATGCGCACGCGCGCACGCCGCCTGAAGCGGCAGCACGGCCTCGACATGATCGTCATCGACTACCTGCAGCTAATCGCGCCCTCCGCCGGGTCGCGCCACGACAACCGCGTTCAAGAGCTCTCGGAGATCACCCGCGGGCTCAAGACGCTGGCCAAGGAGCTGGAAGTGCCGGTCCTCGCCCTCTCGCAGCTTTCCCGCGCCGTCGAGCAACGGGAGGACAAGCGCCCGCAACTGGCCGACCTGCGCGAATCCGGCACCATCGAGCAGGATGCCGACGTCGTGATGTTCATCTACCGAGAGCAGTACTACCTCGAGCGGGCGGAGCCGTCGCAGCGGCCGGATGAGACCGACGACAAGTTCCTCAAGCGCCACCAGGACTGGATGCAGCGCTGCGAGCGCGCCCATAACCTCGCCGAAGTAATGATTGCCAAGCAGCGCCACGGCCCGATCGGAACCGTCAAGCTGTTCTTCGAGGGCGAGTTCACCCGGTTCGGCGACCTCGACCCGCGCGATACCGCCGATCTATAAGCTTTCGGCGGAGACGCACTCCGACCACAGACAGGACGACCGATGACCGGCAGCAACAGGGCAGGAGCGGTGCTCACCATCGACCTTGCGGCAATCGTCGCCAACTGGCGGCTGCTGGCTGCGCGCGCGGCACCGGCCGAGTGTGCGGCGGTCGTCAAGGCCGACGCCTACGGCCTCGGAATGGCGCAGGTGGCGCCTGCCCTCGCCGATGCCGGCTGCCGGGTGTTTTTCGTTGCGACCCTCGACGAGGGAGTTGCGCTGCGTCAGCTGCTGCACGCGCATGACGAGAAGGCCGCCGCCACTGGCCTCGCGCCGGCCGCTTCGGCAGCGATCTTCGTGCTGAACGGCGCACCACGAGGCTGCGAGAGCGAATTCCTCCAGTTCAGGCTGCTGCCTGTGCTCAACGGGTTGGATGACATCGCCGCCTGGGGCATCCTCGCCGCCATGCTCGCAACGACGCTGCCGGCGGCCGTGCACATCGATACCGGCATGTCCCGCCTCGGTTTGTCGCCCGGCGAGCTCGCCACCCTCGCTGATGAGCCCGGCAGGCTGGACGGCACTGGCATCGTCCTGCTGATGAGCCACCTCGCCTGCGCCGACGAGCCTCGCCACGAGTTCAACCGCCGCCAGCTCGATACCGTCATCGCGGCGCGCGCCAGCCTGCCGGCGGCGCCGGTCTCCCTCGCCGCTTCCTCCGGAATATTTCTCGGCGCCGACTGGGCTTGCGACCTGGTGCGACCGGGAGCAGCGCTCTACGGCGTCAACCCCGTTCCCGGCGAACCCAACCCGATGCAGCCGGTGGTCGGCCTCGCCGCGCGTATCCTGCAAGTGCGTGAAATTGACACTGGTGCATCCGTCGGCTACGGTGCCACCTACCGGACGCAGGAGCCTGCGGTGATTGCTACCGCTGCTGTCGGTTACGCTGACGGATACCTGCGGTCGCTGGGCAACCACGGAGCAGGCTATGTCGGGAACCAGCGGGTGCCGCTCGTCGGGCGGGTCTCGATGGACCTGATCACCTTCGATGTTACCGGCGTACCGCCGTCGCTGGCCGCCCCTGGCCAAATCATCGAGCTGATCGGCGGGCAGATGACCGTCGATGATCTTGCCGCCGCCGCCGGCACCATCGGCTACGAGATCCTCACCAGCCTAGGCGCCCGTTACGCGCGCGCCTACGAGCCGGCCGGGACGTGAGCGAGCGGCTCATGCCGATGCGCCCCCTGCAGCTCGTCGGCAGCTTCGTGCTGACCTTCCTGGAGAGCACCGGCCGGCTGGTGCTGTTCGCCGTTGCGGCGATCGGCCACTGCGTCCGCCCGCCCTTCTACTGGCGCAGCTTCGGCCGGCAGCTGATCGAGATCGGCTACTACTCGCTGCCGGTGGTCGGCCTGACCGCCATCTTCACCGGCATGGTGCTGGCCCTGCAAAGCTACACCGGCTTTGCCCGCTTCTCGGCGGAGTCGGCGATTGCCACAGTCGTCGTCGTCTCGATCACTCGCGAGCTCGGCCCGGTGCTGGCCGGGCTGATGGTGGCCGGGCGGATCGGCGCGTCCATGGCCGCTGAGATCGGCACCATGCGGGTGACCGAGCAACTCGACGCGCTCACCACCCTTTCGACCAACCCAATGAAGTACCTGGTGGCGCCGCGGCTGGTCGCCGGCGTGCTGACGCTGCCGCTGCTGGTACTGATCGCCGACATCATCGGCGTGTTCGGCGGCTATCTCGTCGCCGTCTACAAGCTCGGCTTCAATCCTGCCACCTATTTGCAGAACACGTTCGAGGCGGTGAAGGTCGAGGACGTCACCTCGGGCTTGGTCAAGGCATCGGTGTTCGGCTTCATCATCACGCTGATGGGCTGCTACAACGGCTATACTTCGCGCGGCGGCGCCCAAGGTGTGGGCGCCGCGACCACCAACGCCGTCGTCTCCGCCTCGATCCTCATCCTGTGCTTCGACTACATCCTCACCGAGCTGTTCTTCGCGCGATGACCGACAAGCCACCGACGAAGATCCGGGTTCGCGGCCTGCGCAAGGCATTCGGCGCCAAGCGGGTGCTGGAGGGCCTTGACCTCGACGTTGGGGCTGGCGAATCCCTGGTCGTCATCGGCGGCTCGGGCACCGGCAAGTCGGTGCTGATCAAGTGCATCCTCGGCCTGCTCAAGGCCGACGGCGGCAGCATCCAGGTGGACGGCGAGGAGGTGATCGGCATCGACACCGACCAGCGGGAAGAGATCAACCGTAAGTTCGGCATGCTGTTCCAGGGCTCGGCACTGTTCGACAGCCTGCCGGTCTGGGAGAACGTCGCCTTCGGCCTGCTCGCCGGCAAGGGCCTGCACCGCAAGCTGGCGCGGGAGAAGGCCATCGAGAAGCTGGCGCAGGTCGGGCTCGATAGCGACGTCGCCACGCTTTCGCCGTCGGAGCTGTCCGGCGGGATGCAGAAGCGGGTCGCCCTCGCCCGCGCCATCGCCACCGAGCCTGACATCATCCTGTTCGACGAGCCGACCACCGGCCTCGATCCGATCATGGCCGACGTCATCAACAACCTGATCATCAAGATCACCCGCGATATGGGCGCGACCGCGCTGACCATCACCCACGACATGGCGAGTGCCCGCAAGATCGCCCACCGCATCGCCATGCTCTACGAGGGCAAGATCATCTGGGTCGGCCCGGTTAGCGAGATCACCCGCTCCGGCGACGAGCGGGTCGACCAGTTCATCCACGGCCGCGCCGAGGGGCCGATCCGCATGGCGGTCCGGGCGTGAGGATGCTCCCGCCTGCTGCCTGGTCCTTCAAGGGCCGCTGAGGCGATGGCGCGCGGCGGGGGAAGTGTCTTCGTCTGTCAGAGCTGCGGGGCGGCGCACCCCAAGTGGGGAGGACGCTGCGAGGCTTGCGGCGCCTGGAACACGCTGGTGGAAGAAGCCGTATCGGACGGCAGCGCGCGCCCGGCGCTGGGCCGCGCCGGCAAGCGCAAGCTGTCGCTGGCGCCGCTGGCCGGCGAGACGCAAAGTCCGCCGCGCCGGGCGACCGCCATCAGCGAGTTCGACCGGGTCACCGGCGGCGGCCTCGTTCCCGGTTCGGCGCTGCTCATTGGCGGCGATCCCGGCATCGGCAAGTCGACGCTGTTGCTGCAGGTGGCGGCAGCGCTGGCACAAACCCACGCGGTGATCTACATCTCCGGGGAGGAGGCGATCGATCAGCTCCGCCTGCGCGCCGAGCGGCTGGGCCTACGCGATGCCCCGGTGCAGCTGGCGGCGGCGACGGCGGTGGCGGAAATCGGCACAACGCTGGATGCTCCGCGCAGTGCCGATATCGTCATCGTCGATTCCGTGCAGACGCTGTTCGTCGAAGAGCTGGATTCGGCTCCCGGGACGGTGGCACAGGTTCGCGCCGCATCGCAGGTTCTGATCCGGCTGGCCAAGCGCCACGGCTTCGTCCTGCTGCTGGTCGGCCACGTCACCAAGGAAGGCATGATCGCCGGGCCCAAGGTTCTCGAGCACATGGTGGACACGGTGCTGTACTTCGAAGGGGAACGCGGACATCAGTTCCGCATCCTGCGCTCGGTGAAGAACCGCTTCGGTCCGGCGGACGAAATCGGCGTGTTCGAGATGAGCGATGCCGGACTGCGCGAGGTCGCCAACCCGTCTGCGCTGTTCCTCGCCGAGCGCGAGCGCGACGTCGCCGGCTCGGCGGTGTTCGCCGGCATCGAGGGCAGTCGGCCGGTGCTGGTGGAGATCCAGGCGCTTATCGCTCCCACCGCTTTCGCCGCGCCGCGGCGCGCCGTCGTCGGCTGGGACAGCGCCCGCCTCGCGATGATCCTCGCGGTGCTGGAGGCGCGCTGCGGCATGGCCTTCGGCACCTGCGATGTGTTCCTGAACGTTGCCGGCGGCCTGCGCATCGCCGAGCCGGCGGCCGACCTGGCGGTGGCTGCGGCGCTGGCCTCGGCAGCGCTGGCCCGGCCACTGCCGGCGGATACCGTCGTGTTCGGCGAGATCGGCCTCGCCGGCGAGGTTCGGGCTGTCGCCCGCACCGACGCGCGGCTCAAGGAAGCGGCAAAGCTAGGCTTCGGCGCGGCGATCGTACCGGCACGTCGCCAGAAGACGGCGCCCACCGGCCTGCCGCTGACCGAGGTGGCGCGCGTCGCCGACCTGCTGGCCTTGCTGCGCCGGCCGCCGCCGGGGGCACGCGGGGCGGCCGGAGACAAGCGGAGGGCGGTGCATGGCTGATTTCCCCTTCACCGTCGGCGACCTCGCGGTCATCGGCATTCTGCTGGTGTCCGCCGTCCTCGCCTTCGCGCGCGGCTTCGTCCATGAAGTGCTGTCGATGGCGGCATGGATCGGCGCCGCCTTCGCCGTCGTCTTCGGGCTGCCCTACGCCCGCCCGATCGCTCACCAGCTCATCTCGCTGCCGCTGCTCGCCGATGTCGCGGCGGGCGGTGTGATCTTCATTATCGCCCTGCTGATCCTGTCGCTGATCACCCGCGCCGTTTCGCGTAAGGTGCAGGACAGCGCGCTGAACGCCGTCGATCGCTCCCTCGGCTTCGCCTTCGGCATCCTGCGCGGCGCCCTGCTGGTCTGCCTCGCCTACATTCCGCTCGCCTGGCTGATGGCGCCGAGCGAACAGCCGGCGTGGCTGCACGATGCGCGCACCCGGCCGTGGATCGAGCAGGGCGCCGGGATGATCCAGGCACTGTTCGAGCGGCAGCACGCCGCCAGCCAGCAAGCGCTCGATCCGGCGCGTGAGCGGGCGCGGAAAGCGCTTGAAACGGAGAGAATGGTGCGCGACATGATGACGCCGGATCCGAAGACTCCGCCGTCAGGCGGCAAGCCGGCCTCGCAGGGCTACACCGAGGGCGAGCGGCGGGATCTGGAACGGTTGATCGACAGTGACCGCTGAACACTGCCCTGCCTCTGCCGCCGCGTCCGCCCATCGGGACGCCGCGGTTTCTCCCGACCTCGACGACGACCATTTCAAGGACGAATGCGGCGTCTTCGGCGTCTTCGGGCATCCCGATGCCGCTGCCACCACCGCGCTCGGCCTGCACGCGTTGCAGCACCGCGGCCAGGAAGCCTGCGGCATCGTCAGCTTCGATGGCGAGCACTTCCATGCCCACCGGGCGATGGGCCTGGTCGGCGATACCTTCTCTTCGTCCGCCGTCATCCGGCGGCTGAAGGGCAACGTCGCCGTCGGCCACGTGCGCTATTCCACCACCGGCGAAACGGTTCTGCGCAACGTGCAGCCGCTGTTCGCCGACTTCGAGTTCGGCGGGCTAACCATCGCCCACAACGGCAACCTCACCAACGCCCATGCCGTGCGCAAGGCGCTGGTCCGCCGCGGCTCGATATTCCAATCGACCTCGGACACCGAAGCGATCATCCACCTGGTCGCGACCAGCCACTACTCGACGGTCGTCGACCGGCTGATCGACGCCATGCGCCAGCTTGAAGGCACCTACTCGCTGGTTGCCATCACCCGGCGGAAGCTGATCGGCATGCGCGATCCCTATGGCGTCCGGCCGCTGGTCATCGGCCGGCTCGACGGCGCCTACATCCTCAGCTCCGAGACCTGTGCGCTCGACATCATCGGCGCCGAGTTCGTCCGCGACGTCGAGCCCGGCGAGATCATCATCGTCGACGAGCAGGGGCTGCGGTCGATCAAGCCGTTTGCCAAGGTGCCGATGCGCTTCTGCATCTTCGAGTACATCTACTTCGCCCGGCCGGATTCGACCATCGAGGGCCGCAACGTCTATGAGGTGCGCAAGCGGATCGGGGTCGAACTGGCCAAGGAGAACCCGGTGGCGGCCGATCTGGTGGTGCCGGTCCCCGACTCCGGTGTGCCCGCGGCGATCGGGTTCGCCGAGGCGAGCGGCATCCCTTTCGAACTCGGCATCATCCGCAACCACTACGTCGGCCGCACCTTCATCGAGCCGGCGCAGCACATCCGCCTGCTCGGCGTCCGCCTCAAGCACAACGCCAACGCGGCGCGGCTGAAGGGCAAGCGCGTCGTGCTGGTGGACGATTCCATCGTCCGCGGCACGACCTCTGTGAAGATCGTCGAGATGGTACGGAACGCCGGGGCCGCGGAAGTGCACTTGCGCATCTCCAGCCCGCCGACCTCGTTCTCCTGCTTCTATGGGATCGATACGCCGGAACGCCGCGAGCTGCTGGCGGCGACCCGCAACCTTGAGGAGATGGCGCGGTACATTGGCGTCGACTCCCTCGCCTACCTCTCCATCGACGGCCTCTACCGGGCGGTCGGCGAGGACGGCCGCGACTGGCAGCGGCCGCAGTACTGCGACGCCTGCTTTACCGGCGACTATCCGATCCGGCTGGTTGATCAGGAAGACAATCCTACCGACAATCAGCTTTCCCTGCTGGAAGAGTAAGGCCACCCGCGGGTGGCTGCCCTGCCACTCCGAGGACGAAAAGCCCATGACCCGCATCCGCCCCGGCGCCGGAGTCCTGCTGGTTGCCCTGATCACCGTCGCGGCCGCGGCACCCGCCAATGCCATGGAAGATTGTATCGAGCCGAGCGAGCCATCGTGTATCAATTCGCGCTACAGCTTCGAGGAACAACTTACCGCTGTTCGCTGTCGGCGGGATGTCGACCACTATCTGCGCGAAGCGGGTGACTTCGCTAACTGCCTGGAATGGAAGAAGCAGACCATCATGCAGCGGAGCAGCCAAGTGCTATCGCGATTGAACTGCCGTATCCGCGGCGAACTGCAATGCTAGATGGCGGCCGGCTGGCCGGACGGGTGGCGCTGGTGACCGGCGCCGGACACGGCATCGGACGCGCCGTGTCCCTGCGCTACGCCGCCGAGGGCGCGGATCTGGTGCTGGTGGGCCGCACACAGGGTGCCCTGGAGGAAGTGGACGACGCCGTCCGCGCGATGGGCCGGCACGCCGCGCTGGTGGTTGCCGACCTTCGCAATTTCGCCGTCATCGACCAGATGGGCGCCGCCGTCTGGGAACGGTGGAAGCACCTCGATGTCCTCGTTGGCAACGCCGCCGTGCTGGGGACGCTGACACCGGTCGGCCACATCGCGCCGGAGACCTGGGACGAGGTCCTCGCGGTCAATCTCACCGCCAACTGGCGCCTCCTGCGCAGCTTCGATCCGCTGCTGCGGGCGGCGCCGGCCGGCCGAGCCATCTTCGTCTCCTCCGCGGTTGCCGCCGGCCGCGGCTACTGGGGTGGCCACGCCGCCTCCAAGGCGGCACTGGAGGCGCTGGTGCGCACCTATGCGCAGGAAGTCGAGCACACGGCCGTACGCGCGAACATCATCAATCCCGGCGCGACGCGGACGCGGATGCGCGCCACCGCCTTCCCCGGCGAAGACCCGTCCAGCCTGAAGCCCGCCGACGATCCAGCGCTGCTGGAGGCGTTCGTCGCCCTGGCCGAGCCGGCCTGCAACCGCAACGGCGAACTCGTCCACGTCTGAGGCATGGCGGCGGGCGAGACCCGGCGAACGACCTGCCGATTCCACAGGGAGCGGCGCGCCTGCTGTCAAATCTTCCCGCCGTGCCGGAAGGCGTTTCCCTGGAGCCCGCTCTCGTCTATGTTCGGCGGAACAATGTGATCAGCAAAAAGAAACTCGCGGGAAGACAAACAGCGCCATTTGCAAGCGCAAGGGAACAAAAAACCGGCTCCCGAGGGTCGCGAGGGCGCTCGCGACGGCGAAAAGGTGCCGTAATGATGCTGCCGACGGGGAGAGCCGAAGACCATGCGTACCCGACGTATCTACCTGATCAACCCTCGTGCCGACTCGGCAATCACCCGGCCGATGTACTTGGGCCGTTCGCTATACTCGCCGCTGGCCGGTCTGCTGGCGGTGGCCGCCCTGATCCCGCGCGACCGCTACGAGGTCATCCTCACCGACGAGAACATCGAGGAAGTCGATTTCGACATGCAGGCCGATCTGGTCGGCATCTCGGCGATGACCTCCTACGTCAAGCGCGGCTACGTCATCGCCGATGCATTCCGCCGCCGCGGCATCCCGGTGATCATGGGCGGCGTTCATCCGAGCTTCATGCCG
>JAEULG010000224.1 GCA_016793875.1 Rhodospirillales bacterium
CGCATCGTCGTAGCGCCCGGGGTTCTCCGACAGCAGCTTGGCGGTGCGCAAAGCCCCGTCCGGCGCCCGGGCGACAACGTCGGTGAACGTCCCGCCGCGATCGATCCAGAAATGCCACTTCCGGTCGCGCGCTGCGCTCATCAGGGCTCCCCTCTGGAAATTCCGGGCGGCCCCGTGCGACCCCCGCTCCTTTCGTTAATATGCGGGGCGCCGGTGAGTGGATCGAGGGACCGCGCGTAGCGCACGTACCCTGCCGGCGCACGTCCACCTTACCTCTCTTGCCGACCCAAGGTGCGCTTCGCTCCGCTCAGCGGCACCCTACGCAGCGGCAGCATAGGGTGTGCCGACCAGGATGAGGGGCACCACCAACACACGGGCGGTGGCGGGCAAACGGCGATCAGGCGACGCGGCGGCCGGCGCGCCAGACGGCGCTGACGACGGGCATCTCCCGGTGCAGGCGGATACGGACGAGGTCGGCGCGGCGGCCGGAGGCGATCTCGCCGCGGTCGCTGAGGCCCAGCATCGCCGCCGGCCGCGCCGTCGCCATCGCTACCGCCGCCGGCAGCGGCAGACCCAGGCCATGGTGCAGGACGAAGCACGCCTCGATCAGGCTGATCGGTACATAGTCCGAGGCGAGCGCATCGAGCAGGCCTGCCAGCGCCAGTGCCCGCGCTGAGACGTTGCCGGCGTGCGAGCCACCGAGGACGACGTTGGGCGAGCCCATCACCACCCGCAGCCCTCGCGCCCGCGCCGCCCGCGCCGCCTCCGGCGTCGTCGGGAACTCGCAGATGCTGACGCCCTCGGCCGCCGCCTGGGCGACGTGCGCGTCCGTCGTATCGTCGTGGCTCGCCAGCACCAGCGCCCGGTCGCGCGCCAGCGCCGCGATCTCGCGGCGGGCGGCCGCGGCACGCTCCGGGGGGAAGCGCAGCCGGCGCAGGCGGATCTCGTCGGCATCGACGTCGGCAGCAACGGCGTGATCGTGCAGTCGCCAGCGGTCGAGGTCGCGCCACTGCCGCTGGCCGGGGGTATGGTCCATCAGCGAGACGAGGCGGACAGCAGGCTCGTCAGCCACCGCCGCAAATGCCGCGGCCGCGCCTTCGGTGGTGACCTCGCAGCGCAGGTGCAGGAAGTGCTGCGCCTTGAGCACGCCCTCGCGCTCGGCATCGGCGCGGGCACGGACCGCCTCGCGCAGCACCTCCGGCCGGCGGGCCTGGCCACGGTGGCGATCGCCGATGCACAGCGCATCGCATACGGTCGTCACCCCTGCCGCCGCCATCTGCCGGTCGTGCGCCACCAGCGCGGCGAGGCTCGGCCAGGCGACCCCCGGGCGCGGTTCCAGATGCCGCTCGAGGTTGTCGGTGTGACTGTCGATGAGGCCGGGGATGAGCAGATCGCCGTGCAGGTCGGTGGCACTGCGGGCGTAGCTGCGGCCGCTGTCTACCGAGATGATCTCGCCATCCCGGAGATGGAGGGTGCCGATGAAGACCGCCGAGCCGGTGACGATGCGCGCGTTGGTCAGGACCTGGTCGGCGATGCCCGCACGCGCGCGGGCGCTCTGCCCGCCCGGCGCCCAGTTCCCGCTCGCCCCGCCGTCAGCATCGTGGGGCGCTGCGGCGGACGGCAGGGAAAATTCTCCGTCTGGCTGCATCCTGATCTTGGACCTCCTTGGCACGCCTGCATCATCGCGTGTCCGGGTTAACAGTCTGTTGCCGCAGCCCGGGTGCCTTCGCGAGGACATGAGCCGGTCAGTGCTCGCGAAAGCTGTGTTCGACGGTAAAGGCGAACGGCTGCAACAGGTACTCCAGCACCGTCCGGTCGACGGTGGAAATGAACGCCTCCGCCGGCATCCCCGGCGTCAGGACGACGTCCGGATCCAGCGCCTTGAGCTGGCGGCGATCTATCTCCACCTTGGCCGCATAGTACGCCTGTCCGGTCTTTTCGTCATGAAGGGCGTCCGGCGACACCGAGCGGAGCTTTGCGTCGATGCGGTGCAGATTGCGCTGCGGGAACGACGGGAAGATGACGTAGGCGTGCTGGCCGGCGTGCACGTCGTCGATGTCGCGCGGCGAAACGCGTGCCTCGACGATCAGTTCGTCCTGCTCGGGCACGATGCTGAGCACCTCGTCGCCGGGACGGATGACGCCGCCGACGGTCTTGAACTTGAGGTCGAGGACGGTGCCGGCGACCGGCGCAACGATCTGGGTGCGCGCCACCTTGTCCAGGCTCTCGCGGATCTGCTGCTCGACCTCGCTGCGCTTCGCCTGCACATCGGCGAGCTGCTCGTCCACGTCCTCGCGGCGCTTGACGGCGATGTTGACGACCTGCAGCCGGGTCTCGCCGATCTGCTCCTCGGCGCGGGCGACGCTGGAGACGAGCTGGCCGTCCTGACCGAGCAGCTCGGCCTCGGCGCGCTGCAGCGCCAGCAGCCGGGACTTCCGCTCGTATCCCTTCTCCACCATGTCCTTGACGATGCCGATTTCCTGGCGGATCAGCTCGTTCTGGCGCCGCACGCCGGCAAGCTGCTTCTCGGCGCCGGCGATCTGCTGGCGAAGCTGGGCGATGCGCTGGTTGAGGATCGCACCCTGGCTCTCGTCGTTGGCTCTGCGGGCGTGAAACTGGCTGTCCTGCTGGTCGATCAGCTTTTGCACCTCCGGATCGGCACGGTCGGCTAGCGACGGATGGCTGAAGGCGATCGCGGCGGCGCCGTCCCGCTCCGCCTGCAGCCGTGCCTCGGCCGCCGCTAGCGCCTGCAACCGGGAGGTGAGCTGGCCGGCCTCGGCCTGGGCGCCGATGCCGGCCAGGGTGATCAGCACCTCTCCCGCCGCCACCCGGTCGCCCTCGCGCACCCGGATTTCGCGAATGATGCCGCCCTCCAGGTGCTGCACCCGCTGCACACTGCCTTCCGGCCCGATCACTCCCGGCGCGATCGCCGCTCCCGACACCGGCGCCGTCGCCGCCCAGCCGCCGCCGATGACGAAGAAGGCGACGATAATGGCGAGGCCGAGCAACACCGGGCGGCGCAGCTCCCGGTTCAGCGATGGCACTGCGACACCGGTGGCAGCGCGTGTTTGCGGGCCGGCCAATGCCGGGCCGATCTCGCCGGCGCTCATGGTCCCCGCCCCTCGCCGCGGGAGGTGATGGGGCGGCCCTCGCCGCCGGCCGTCGCGCCGAGGCGGGGCAGTGCCGCATCGCCACGCGCCGCAACCGTCGCGGGCCGCAGCCGCGCCAGCACCGCATCACGCGGACCGAATAGTTCCGCACGGCCGTCGCGCAGCAGCAGAAGCTTGTCGACCGCGCGCAGGATGCGCGGATGGTGAGCGACGATCACCACCGCTGCTCCCCAGCCCTTGGCCCGGGCCATCGCCGCCAGCAGGCTCTCCTCGCCCTCGGCATCGAGGCTGGCGTTGGGCTCATCCAGCACGATCAGCTTCGGCCGGCGGTAGAGGGCGCGAGCAAGGCCGATGCGCTGGCGCTGGCCGCCGGAGAGGTGCGAGCCGCCCTCGCCGATCTCGGTTTCGTAGCCCTTGGGCAGGCGCAGGATGATGTCGTGGACGCCAGCGGTCATCGCCGCGTCGATCACCGCCTCGGGCTCGGGCCGCTCGGCCAGCCGGGCGATGTTGTCGCGCACCGAGCCGCCGAATAGCTCGACGTCCTGCGGCAGGTAGCCGATGTGCGGGCCGAGTTGCTCGGCCGGCCAGGTGAACAGCTCCGCGCCATCGAGGCGGGCATGCCCTTGCGTCGGCCGCCATGAGCCCACCAGGATCTTGCACAGGGTTGACTTGCCGGCGGCGGACGGGCCGATGATGCCGACGGCATCGCCGGGCTCCAGAGCGAAGGTCACGCCGTTCAGCACCGGCCTTTCCGCACCGCGCGGCGTGAAGCCCACCTGCTCGCAGGCGAGGCGCCCGCTCGGGGCGGGCAGGGGCATCGTCGGTGGCGGAGCGGGTGCGCGCTCGAACAGCCGGTTGAGCCGCCCGGCGGCATCGCGGCCCGCCACCATCTGCTTCCAGGCGCCGATCGCCTGCTCCACCGGCGCGAGGCCGCGGCCGAGCAGGATGGAGGCGGCGATCATGCCGCCCGAGGTCAACTCACCTCCGATCACCAGGTAGGCGCCGAAGCCGAGGATGAGGATCTGCACGAAGATACGGGCGAACTTGGAGCAGCCGACGAGGACGGCGTTGCGGTCGGCGGCGGCCACCTGCAGCGCCAGGGCGTGTTCGTTGCGCCGCGTCCAGCCGGCGAGGAAGCCGGGCAGCATGCCCATCGCCTGGAAGGCATCGACGTTGCGGACCGCCTGGTCGGCGTGCTGGACGCTGGCGATGGCGAGCAGGCCGGCCTCCTTGAGCGGCCGGCGCGAGAGGTATTCGTTGAGCGCGGCGAGGCCCAGCAGCAGCAGCGCCGACGCCACCCCGAGCATGCCCAACAACGGGTGCATCAGCCAGATGATGGCGAGGAAGATCGGCGTCCATGGCGCATCGAAGAGGGTATTGACGGTGGGACCGGCGAGGACGGCGCGGACAAGGCCGAGGTCGCGCAGCGCCTGGGCATTGGCGGCGGCGCCGTGGAAGGTGGCGCGCAGGCTGGTGGCGATCAGTTCCGGCGCCAGCTTGCGCTCAAGCCAGCGGCCGAGGCGAGCGAGGATCTGACCGCGCACCATCTCCAGCAGGCCGAGGACGAGAACGGCGATGCCGGCGATGATCGTCAGCATCACCAGCGTCTCAATCTTGCCGCTGGCAAGGACGCGATCGTACACTTGCATCATGTAGATGGGCGAGGTGAGCACGAGCAGGTTGATGAACAAGCTGAACGCCGCGAGGTAGACGACGGCAATGCGCGCCTCCTTCGCGGCGGCGCGCAACGGATTGACCCGCGCGGCCGTCATCTTCGTTGCGACCCTCCCCCACCCGCCAGGCTTTCCCCTTCACCCGGCCAACGCACGCGCCGCGCTCTTGCTGCGGCGTTCAATCTTCTCGCGGAAGAGAGCGTCTTATCCCAAATGCTGCGAACGCACAAGCCGGCCGATCACCGAGGTTGGGAATGGGCGCTCGCGCTGGTCCTTGCGGCATCGCCACCCGCGGCCTGTCGGCGAGGGCGGCCATAGCCGCCCGGCACGGGCCGGCTTGTCAATCGCGGAGCCTAGCGGACAGGACCTCTATCCGTTCTGCGGCGGGCCGGACGGCAATTTTACCGCCCACGGCGCCAATGCGAGCCTCGTCGGCCAGAGCAATAAAGGACCGCGAGGTCCCCACCGGCGCATCATCGATTAATCTGCCACGACAACGTCAACCCTGCCGCGGCAGCGGCAGTTGCGCGAGGCCGAACAGCCCCGCGGCGGCGACGACGATCGACGGGCCCGACGGCGTATCCAGCCACAGCGACAGCGCGAGCCCGAAGGCCACGGCAAGGGCGCCGATCAGCGCGGCGATCACCGCCATCGCCTCCGGGGTGCGCGAGAAGCGGCGCGCCGTCGCCGCCGGGATGATCAGCAGCGAGGTGATCAACAGGATGCCGACGATCTTCATTGCCAGGGCGATGACGACGGCGATCAGCAGCATGAAGACGAGGCTCACCACCCCTACCGGCACGCCCTCGGCCCGCGCCAGGTCCTCGTGCACGGTGGCGGCCAACAGCGGCCGCCAGATCGCCGCCAGCAGCGCCAGCACGAGGGTGCCGCCGCCGGCGGCCAGCGCCAGATCCGTTGGCGTCACCGACAGGATGTCGCCGAACAGGTAGGAAAGCAGGTCGAGGCGCAGCCAACTCATCACGCCGACGGCAACCAGCCCGAACGACAGCGCCGAGTGCGACAGGATGCCGAGCAGCGCATCGGTCGAGAGCCACGGCCGCAGCCGCTGCAACGCGACCAGCGCCACCGCCACGCCGATCGTCACCAGGACCACGCCTGCCATCGGTTCGATCGCCAGCAGGAAGCCGAGCGCCACCCCCAGCAGCGCCGAGTGGGCCATGGTATCGCCGAAGTAGGCCATCCGCCGCCAGACGATGAAGCAACCCATCGGCCCAGCGACGACCGCGGTGACGATCCCCGCCGCCAGCGCCCGCAACAGGAACGGCTCAAAAATCATTCGCCCCGCTCCCGGCCGGGCGCCCGCGGGTGTTCCGATGAGACCGGCGGCTGCAGCGGCGGACAGACGATCTCGCCGCCGAGGCCGTGGCGGTGGTCGTGGTGGTGGCTGTAGACGGCGAGCGAGGCGGCGGTGCGCCGGCCGAACAGTCGGACGTATTCTGGATGCTGCTCGACGGCATCGGGGGTGCCGGCGCAGCAGACGTGCCGGTTCAGGCAGATCACCCGGTCGGTCGCCGCCATCACCACGTGCAGGTCGTGCGAGATCATCAGTACGCCGCAGCCACGCTTCGCCCGCAGCGTGCCGATCAGCTCGTAGAGGGCGGCTTCGCCCATGAAGTCCACCCCCTGCATCGGCTCGTCAAGCACCAGCAGGTCAGGGCTCCCCAGCAGAGCGCGGGCCAGCATCACCCGTTGCAGCTCGCCGCCGGAGAGGGTGGCAACCGCCGCCCGCTCAAGGTGGCCGACGCCGGTTTCGGTCAGCGCTTCGCAAACCGCCGCGTGACCGGCCCGCCGGGTCAGCGTCATCAGCCGGCCCACGGCCAGCGGCAACACCGGATCGATCGGCATGCGCTGCGGCAGGTAGCCGATGCGCAGGCCCGGCCGGCGGTCGACGGTGCCGCCGTCGGGACGGAGCAGCCCGAGCAGCACGCGCAGCAGCGTCGTCTTCCCGGCGCCGTTGGGCCCGATGACGGTCACGATCTCTCCGGGCGCCACGGCGAGATCAACGCCGGAAAGCACGACCCGCCCGCCGTAGGCAAGGCGCAGATCATGGCCAGCCAGCAGCGGCGCCGAGGATGCCGCCGCCGCGCCTGTAGCCCCGATCGCGCGCACGGGAGAAGGACTTGCCGTGGTCCTCACCGTTGCCGGCTACCGGTCCGCTGCGCGGCAAACCCGGCAGATGCCGGCGATCTCGACGACCGGATGAGTGACGAGAAAGTGGCCGGCAGCGGCGCTCGCGGCGATCGCCGCCTCGATCGCCGGCGACTGAAGCTCCGCCACCCGTCGGCAGACGCTGCAGATCATCAGCAGAGCGTCGTGCCGCGCGCCGGGCCGGGTGCAGGCGATGAAGGCGTTGAGACTCTCCACCCGGTGCACGAGACCGTGCTGCAGCAGGAAGTCGAGCGCCCGATAGACCGAGATCGGCGCCATCGGCCGGCCGTTGCCGCCACCCAACCTGGCGAGGATGTCGTAGGCGCCGAGTGCTACATGGCTCGCCGCGACCATCTCCAGGACGCGGCGCCGCTGCGGCGTCAGCCTTAGCGTCTGTTCGGCGCGCAGCCGCTCGACCGCGCTCATCAGCAGATCGACGCAGCGCCCGTGGTCGTGATCGATCGGTGGGAATGCGCTCTCGGCTGACATGGCCTGTCCATCCATCGCGGCATCGTTACCGGATGAGCAATTGTTATATTGTATCATTTCTATCGACCACCACTTCGGCGCAAGCCTTGCGCCTCGAAAGGTAGATAATATGGTGCGCTCTCATCTCCTCGCCCTAACCCTTGTTGCCGCAATTGGCACGGCAGGCGAGAGCCGGGCGGAAGATCATCCGCGGGTGATCGCGACAATCAAGCCGGTCCAGTCGTTGGTCGCGATGGTCATGCAGGGCGTCGGCGAGCCGCGCCTGCTGGTGACCGCCGGGGCTTCGCCGCATACTTACACTCTGAAGCCGTCGGATGCGCAGGCCCTGCAACAGGCGCAGGTCATTTTCTGGGTCGGCGAGGGCCTCGAGACATTTCTGGAGAAGCCGCTGCAGGCGCTGCCGGAGAAGGCGAGCGTGGTCGAACTGGCGCATGCGCCGGGCGTGACGCTGTTGCCGTACCGCCCGGCGGGCCCGAGTCTTGGCGGCGCCGAAGCCGCTGCGCACGACGATGACCATGGCGATGATGATGGCGACGACCATGGGCACGTGCACGCCGCCGGCACGCCCGACATGCACATCTGGCTCGATCCGGCGAATGCGCAAGCGGTCGTCCGCGCCGTCGCCGCTGCGCTGACCGAGGTGGACGGCGGCCGCGCCGACCTTTACCGGGCCAATGCCGAACAGGCGGTCGCCCGGCTGCAGCAACTGGACGCGACGCTGCGCCAGCGGCTGGCTCCTGTTACCGACCGTCCCTACGTCGTCTTCCACGACGCCTACCAGTACCTGGAGCATCGCTACGGCCTGCGGCCGATCGGCTCGATCACCGCCAGCCCCGAGCGCCAGCCGAGCGCCCACCGCATCGCGGCGATCCGCTCCGAGATCGTGGCGAGCGGCGCCGTCTGCGTGTTCTCGGAGCCGCAGTTTGCGCCAAAGCTGGTGCAGACGCTGATCGAAGGCACGCAGGTGCGCACCGGCGTCCTCGATGCCGAGGGAGGGGCGGCGCTGCCGGCCGGCCCCGACGCCTATCCGGCGATCATGCTCGGCCTCGCCGACGCCTTGCGCAGCTGCCTGGACGGCGCCAGCTGAGCCGCCCACTGGCCCGCTACTCCCTCAAGTCGCGGACAAGGTGAGAACGCGGTGGCCGCCGCCCTCACGTAGCAGTGATCTGGGGGGAGTTCCGGTGACTTTGCCAAGATCCTGTTGACGCACACACGCCTTCAGGTCTAATACTGAAAACAATATAAACCAAATAGTAGATTGGATAGGCTGGCGCGTCGGTTAGTCGGATGCGGCAGTGTCCTCCGCCGCTAATCGACGTGTTAGCGCGCAATACCGGTGCTTTGATCAGGTCATGCAGGCCCCGGAAAATTTAGGAGGAGGCTTACTATGCCAGAGGAAGCAGGGGAAAACCTGGGTTATCAGTCGGCGGCACGGCTATTTGAGCCAGGTCGTTTGATTATGGATCCTGCAATGCTGAGATTGCTGCCCATCGAGAAGCTCCGCGATATTACTATCATTGCCATGCAGGCCAATGTTTCAGCAACGAAAACTTACTTAGAAGCGCAGCAGAACGTCATAGAAGAACTTCGCAAGATGAAATTTTAAATTAAAGGGCCGATTCTTCTGGTAATGAGGGGTCGGCCGAGCCTCTCTCTTGGGCGCGCGCGGATGGAACCCTTAGATGTTCTTTTAGTAGGATTTGAGAGCCAGGAAAATCTTGGTCTGCGGTATGTGATGGCCAGCCTTGCGCAGCAAGGATTTTCAGTCGAGCTCATTCCGTTTGATGCTGCCGATCCTGATGCTGTGGTGTCCGCAGCAAAAAGGCGCTCGCCAAAAATGATCGGCTTTTCTATTATTTTCCAATATACCATCTATGACTTCCGGTCGGTTATGCGGCAGTTGCGGTTGAATCGTGTAGATGCCCATTTGACCGCCGGTGGCCATTTTCCTACCTTACGGCCGCACGATACGTTCTCCGAACTGCCGGAACTCGATTCGATTGTCCGCTTTGAGGGCGAGCGGAGCGTGTGCGACTTGCTGGCGCGATTGGATTATCCTGAGACCTGGGGAAGTATTCCTGGCTTGGCCTATCGCACCGAGGATGAGGTTGTTCTAACTTCACCACGTCCCCTCGTTGCAGAGTTGGACACGTTGCCGTGGCCAACCCGTAGCACTCGTCGCCCCGTGGCGCGTGGCATTCCCGTCGCCTCGATCCTAGCCAGCCGCGGTTGCTGCTTCGACTGCTCATTTTGCAGCATCCGCCAGTTTTATGGAGGTGCGCCAGGCCCAGTCCGTCGGTGCCGCTCTGCAGCAGATGTCGTAGCCGAGATGCAGCACCTGCACGAACGGTATGGCGTCCGCCTCTTCGTCTTCCACGATGACGATTTCGCCGCGAAAACAGTACGGCAGCGGCAGTGGGTCGAAAATTTCTTCACCGAACTCGATAACAGCGGTCTAAGCGAGCAAATCGGCTGGAAGATCTCCTGCCGCGTTGACGATATTGACACAGACATCTTCAGGCGCGGCCAACAACTCGGATTAATCAGCGTCTACCTTGGAGTTGAATCCGGTAGTGCAG
>JAEULG010000114.1 GCA_016793875.1 Rhodospirillales bacterium
TGGGCGTGCTCTACATCGGCCTGCCGTGCATCTCGCTCATCTGGCTCCGCGACGATTCCGTCGCCGGCGCGGCGGTGGTGATATGGCTCCTACTGGTGGTATGGGCGTCCGATATCGGCGCCTATGCCGCGGGCCGGCTGATCGGCGGGCCCAAACTGGCACCGCGCATCAGCCCCAACAAGACCTGGGCCGGTCTCGTCGGTGGCGTCGTCGCGGCAGCGGTGACCAGCGCCAGCTTCGTTGCTATTGTCGACGGTGCTGATCCGGGGCCTGCCTGCCTTCTCGGCGGGACCCTGGCCATCGTCGCTCAGGCGGGTGATCTGCTAGAGTCGTGGGTCAAGCGCCGGTTTGGCGTAAAGGATACGGGGACGCTGATCCCCGGCCACGGCGGATTGCTTGATCGGGTCGATGCACTGCTCGCGGTTGTTCTGGTCGTGGCATGCATAGCGGCGGTGGATGGAGGGGCACTCACAAGATGGCTATGATCGCACCGCGAACGCGCGCCGAAGTGGCGGCGCGCAGCGTCACCATCCTCGGATCTACCGGTTCGGTCGGTTGCAATACCGTCGATCTGCTCGCCCGGCAGCCCGCCGCGTTCGCCATCGAAGCGCTCACCGCCAACCGCAACGTCAAGCTGCTCGTCGAGCAGGCTTTGGCATTGCGGCCGCGAATGGTGGCCATCGCTGATCACAGCTGCTACCGCCCCTTGAAGGATGCGCTTTTTGGTAGCGGCATCGAGGTCGCCGCGGGACCGCAGGCGGTCGTCGAGGCAGCCTTGCGTCCGGCGGAGTGGGTGATGGCTTCCATAGTCGGCGCCGCCGGCCTGGAGCCGACGATGGCCGCGGTCCGTCGCGGTGCCGTCATCGGGCTGGCGAACAAGGAATGCTTGGTCTGTGCTGGCGAGCTGATGATCGGGGAGATCAAGAGGTGCGGGGCGACGCTGGTGCCGGTCGATTCCGAACACAGCGCCATCTTCCAGGTGTTCGATTTCGATAACGCCGAGAAGGTCGAAAAGATCATTCTCACCGCCTCGGGCGGTCCGTTCCGTTGCACCGAGACCGCCAAACTCGCCGACGTGACGCCGGCACAGGCGGTGGCGCATCCCAACTGGGACATGGGCGCGAAGATCTCCGTCGATTCCGCCACGATGATGAACAAGGGGCTGGAGCTGATCGAGGCGTTTCACCTGTTCCCGGTCGGGGCCGGCCAGATCGGCATCGTCGTTCACCCGCAGTCGGTGATCCACAGTATGGTCGCCTACGTCGACGGCTCGGTCCTGGCTCAGCTCGGTACACCCGATATGCGCACGCCAATCGCCTACGCGCTGGCGTGGCCGCAACGAATGAGCGCGCCGGCGCCACGGCTGGACTTCACGACGATGGGGGCGCTGACCTTCGAGCGACCGGACGAGGAGAAGTTTCCCGCCCTGCGGCTGGCGCGCGAAGCGCTGCGCGGCGGCGGGCCGGCGCCGATCGTCCTGAACGCCGCCAACGAGATCGCCGTCGGCAGCTTCCTGGCCGAGGAGATCGGGTTTCTCGACATCTGCCGTGTGGTCGAGGAGACGATGCAGCTCTCCTGGACCGCGACCGTCGCGAGCATCAGCGACGTCATCGCCATCGATCAGGAAGCGCGCCGTCTGGCCCGGGATCGACTTCAGGGATTCCGCTTGCGTCGCAACAACGCGTAGCATTTGCGGCGCGGCAGGCAGCACCTCCTCCCCCTCAACCACCTGTGACGGCCATGGCCTACATCGATTGGATTTTGCCGTTCCTCGTCGTCCTCAGTGTGCTGATCTTCGTGCACGAGTTCGGCCACTACCTGGTTGCGCGCCTGTGCGGCGTGAAGGTCGAGGTCTTCTCCATTGGCTTCGGCCCCGAACTCTTCGGCTGGAACGACCGTCACGGAACGCGCTGGAAGGTCAGTGCCATTCCCCTCGGCGGCTATGTCAAGATGTACGGCGAGGAAACATTCGGCCAGGGCGACGAAGGCGGCGACGTCTCCTTGGCCTCGCCTGAGCTGCAGGCCGGCTCATTTCGCAACAAGAGCCTGCGGCAGCGCTCGGCTGTCGTCGCCGCCGGCCCCGCCGCCAATATCGTTTTCGCCCTCATCGTCTTGCTGGGACTGTTCAGCGTCGTCGGCGCGCCTGCACCACTGCCGGTGGTCGGCAGCGTGCAGCCGGACAGCGCCGCCGCCGAAGCCTCCTTTGCTCCCGGCGACGTCGTCCTTGCCATCAATGGTGAGCCGATTGCGTGGTTCGAAGACCTCCGCCGCATCGTCAACGCCTATCCCGAGCAGCCGCTCGCGTTTCAGGTGCGGCGCGGCGATGCAGAGGTCGATATCACCGCGACGCCGCGGCCCATCGAACAGACCGAGAATGGTGTCAGCAGGCGCATCGGACTGCTGGGGATCCGCCCGGACCTGAGCAAGGTTGGCTATCGCGAACTTTCCCTGCTGCAGGCGGCGGAAGCGGCGGTCGGCCAGACGTGGGCCCTGAGCACCCAGATCTTCACGACGCTGCTGAGCATCGTCCAGGGAAACCGGGCGCTGGACGAACTCGGCGGGCCGATTCGCATCGCCCAGCTTTCCGGCCAGGTGGCCCAGGACGGCGCGGTCAGTCTCCTCTACTTCATGGCGGCACTCTCGGTTAATCTGGCGCTCATCAATCTCCTGCCGATCCCGGTACTCGACGGCGGCCACTTACTGCTGTACGCGATCGAGGCGGTTACGCGCCGGCCGCTCAACAAGCGGATCGTTGAATATGCGTTCAGGGCGGGGATCGTTTTCGTTCTGGGGCTGATGCTGCTGGCCACCTGGAACGACCTCAAAAGCCTGCAGGTCTTTGAGTTCTTTCGGAAGTTGGTGAGCTGAGGGCAAGGGGAGGAGCTTGTGAGGGTAGGCGCCATCGGTGGCGTTGCGGCGATGCTCGTCGCACTCGCCGCAACGAGTGAGCTCACCACTGTCCCGACGGCCCTGGCACAGCAACAACAGGTTGTCCGCGAGGTCGTCATCGAAGGGGTGCAGCGGATCGAGCCGGATACCGTGCGCTCCTACCTGCTGGTGCGGGAGGGTGACGAGGCGGACCCCGAGCGGATCGACAGGTCGCTGAAGAGCCTCTACGGCACCGGGCTGTTCAGCGACGTCAGCATCCAGGAACAGGGATCGACGCTGGTCGTCCGAGTCGTCGAGAATCCCATCGTCAACCGGGTCGCTTTCGAGGGCAACCGGCACCTCAAGGACGAGAATCTCGAGTCCGAGGTGACGCTCAAGCCCCGCTCCATTTTCACCCGCACCAAGGTGCAGAGCGACGTCCAGCGCCTCCTCACCCTCTACCGTCAGAGCGGACGATTTGCGGCGACGGTGGAGCCAAAGATCATCGAGCTGCCGCAGAACCGGGTCGATGTCGTTTTCGAGATCAACGAAGGACCGGTGACGGCGATCGAGACGATTCGCTTCATCGGCAACGAAGCTTTCAGCGACTCGAGGCTGCGCGAGGTCATCCGCACCAAGCAATCGCGCTGGTGGCGCTTCCTGAGCTCGGACGATACCTACGATCCCGACCGCCTTGCTCTCGATCGCGAACTGTTGCGCCGGTTCTATCTCTCGGAAGGCTATGTGGATTTCCGCGTACAGTCCGCGGTGGCGGAGCTGACGCCCAACCGGGAAGAATTCTTTCTCACCTTCACCGTCGAGGAAGGCGATCGCTACCGCGTCGGCAATGTCAACGTCTCCTCCATGCTGCCAGGACTGCAGAAGGAATCGCTGACGGACGTGGTGACGTTCAGCGAGGGCGACTGGTACGACGCCAACCAGGTGGAAAAGACCATCGACAAGCTCAGCGAAGCGGCCGGGAACCTCGGCTATGCCTTCGTTGATGTGCGGCCGCGGCTTGAGCGCGACCGCGAGAAGAAGACGATCAATATCGTTTTTGAAGTCAAGGAGGGACCACGCGTCTACGTCGAGCGCATCGACATCACCGGTAACGTTCGCACGATGGACAAGGTCATCCGTCGGGAATTCCGGCTCGTGGAGGGGGATGCGTTCAACGCCGCCAAGCTCCGGCGGTCCCGCCAACGCATTCAGGACCTCGACTTCTTCGAGAAGGTCTCCGTCGAGCAGGTGCCGGGTTCGGCGCCCGACAAGGCCGTGGTGAAGGTTGCTGTCGAGGAGAAGTCCACGGGCTCGCTGTCGGTGGGTGCAGGTTTCTCGACCGGCAGCGGCTTCCTCGGCGACATCAGCCTGCGCGAGCGGAATTTTCTCGGGCGCGGGCAGGACGTCCAGGCCAGCGTGATGGTCGGCCAGCGGCAGCAGCAGGTCGATCTGTCGTTCACCGAGCCCTACTTCCTCGGCAAGGAAATCGCCGCGGGTGGTGACCTGTTCTTCGTCCAGACCGACCGGCAGGATGAAAGCTCGTTTGATACGACGACGATCGGCGGTGACCTTCGCGCCAACTATCCCTTGACCGAACACCTTCGGCAGGGGTGGCGCTACACACTTAAGCAGACCGACGTGAATAACGTCCCCAACGACGCTTCTGTCTTCATCAAGGAAGCGGAAGGCAAGGAAAGCTATTCGGAGGTCTCGCACAGCCTGACCTACGATCGCAGAGATAGCCGCATTAACCCGACTGAGGGGTACTATGCCAAACATACGATCGACGTTGCCGGACTGGGCGGCTCGGCAAAGTACGTTCGTAATCGCGTTGACGCCGGCTACTATTACCCGGTGTCCGAGAAGTGGGTGCTGTCACTAAGCGGCTCAGGCGGCATCGTTCAGGGGCTGGGGGAAGACGTCAAGCTGCTCGACCGCTTCTATATTGGTGGTAACGAAATCCGCGGCTTCAGTACCGACGGTATCGGTCCCCGCGACAAGGACACCAATGACGCCCTTGGCGGCGAATATTTCTGGGCCTCGTCGCTGCAATTGTCCTTCCCGCTCGGTTTGCCTGAGGAACTGGATATTCGTGGGCGTGTCTTTACGGACGTGGGCAGTGCCTGGAAAATGGCGACGCAAGGCCGCAACGATTTGGTCGACGATTCGGCCGCGCCGCGGCTTTCGGTCGGCGCGGGTCTCACCTGGGTTTCGCCCTTTGGCCCGCTCGGCATCGATCTTGGCTTTGCCTTGCTCAAGGAGAGTTTCGACGACACCGAGATTCTGCGGCTGAATTTCGGCACGCGGTTCTAGCGTCATGCGCAGGCGGGCCGTCCTCGCCGGATGCGCAGTGCTTCTCGTGGCAGCGGTGTCGGCTGCAGCAAGCGCTCGCGCTGCGCCAGCCGACACCCAGATCGCCGTGCTCGATATCGAGCGGGTCCGGCGGAGTGCCGCCGCCGTGCAGGCGATCCGCATTCAGCTCGGCACTTACCTCGACGTCTATCGCGCGGCGACGCAGCGGGAAGAGCAGGAAATCCGCACGGCGCAGGACGAACTCGCCGGCAAGCGCGGCGAGCTGTCGCCGGAGGGGTATGCCGATGAGCGGCACAAGCTGGAAGGCCGGCTGGTGGAGGCGCAGGGCAGGGTCCAGCAACGCCGCCAAGCGCTGGAGCGGGTCAACATGGAGGCCATGGACCAAGTCAAGCAGACGCTGGAGTCGATCATCAGCGAGATCGCCCGAGAGCGGAACCTGACGGTCATCCTCCGCAAAGACCAAGTGGTTTACGTGGTTCCCCCCCTCGAGATCACCGATGAGGTTCTCCGCCGGCTCGACCAGCGTCTTCCTACCGTCACCATCGCCAACCCCGGTGGATGAGAACGGGCATCGCGCGGTTCTACACCGCGGCGCGGTGATGTATAAGGTGCGCGCTCATACGGTCGAGAGAACGTGCTCCCTTCAGGACATGTGTGCAAGGGGGTGCAGAAGGCGATCAAGCCCGCCATAAAGCCGTGCTGAGCACGAGGTTGCGAGGTGAGAGGAACATGGAAGCGGAAGCCGCCACCCCTGCACAGGGCGATGTGATCGATCTCAGCCAGATCAAGCGGATGATTCCGCACCGCTATCCCATGTTGATGATTGAGAAGATCGTTGACGTGGTCCGCGACTCGCATGCGATCGGCATCAAGAACGTCAGTGTCAACGAGTGGTTTTTCCAGGGTCACTTTCCCGCCGAACCGGTAATGCCGGGCGTACTGATCATCGAGGCGATGGCCCAGACCGCCGCCGTCTTGGTGGTCGCGACGCTCGGCCCGGAAAAGGAAGGCCGGCTGACGTACTTCATGTCGATCGAGAATGCCCGATTCCGCAGGCCGGTGGTGCCAGGGGACGTCATCCGCGTCCACGTCGAGAAGCAGCGCCGCCGGGGCAACGTCTGGCGATTCAGCGGCTGCGCGAAGGTGGACGATGTCATCGTCGCCGATGCCGTCTACACGGCGATGATCCGCGATGCCTGAGAGTCCGTCCGGCACCTCTGCGCGCTGAATCGGCATCTCTGTGTGGACGCGGAACGCCGCCGCCAGCGATGAACCATGGCCGGGAGAAAACCTCGCGATCGTTGCGGGAGGGTTGCGCCTATGACGGCAAGATGGAGGCGGAGCGCCAGCGGCCGGCCGCCGTTGCCCGGATCGGCAATTGCATACCCTGACGGCTTCGGATACACACGCGGCGGTTTTCGGTGGTTCTAACAAACAGCGGGACGCCCATGATCATTCTGCGGGTCGCATCGGCGACGGCCGCCCTTCTTCTTTGCGCGACCGGCCCTGTTGCGGCGGCGGTGATCGAGGCCCAGTATCGGCTGCCCGAGCAGACTGCGCCGGCAACGCCGAAGGCGGATCGCGAGACGCGGGTGAAGGAGCGGACGCCGCCGCCGCGGCCGATCATCCCGCCCGCGGGACAGCAGGAGAATCCGGCTCTGCGGGAGGACTGCGCCTGGATCGGCCAGCGCATCGTCAGTCTGCTGGTGCGCGACGATCCGATGACCGGTAACGATTTCGTGCCCTTTTACCAGCGCTTCAACTGCCCGCCGGAACATCTGAGCCGGGCGTTCGCCTGCGTCGTCGCGGCAGGCTCCAGCGAAAACGACGTGCTGGCGGAGCGCATCGCGCAGTGCTGGACCGATCCGGAGCGCAAGCCGGCGCCGGTCGAGCCAGAGCAGAAGCCGGAAGAGTCCCCGGCACCGGCCCCGTCGGGGTCACCGCCGGCAGCAGCACCTGCGCCGGCGGTGAAGCCGGGCAACGGAGCGAAGTAAAGCGGCAGCGGAGGAAGAGACGCCTTGATGGCGCCACAAACCCAACCTACCTTATCACCTTGTCGCTCGGCCGGCGTAGCGCACCGGTGTGAGCGAGGCATCGACACGAGAGTCAACGCCTCATCAACTCCACAACATCGGTTCTATCCATGCGGATCGTACTGACTGCGGCAATGGTCGCAGCGGCCATTCATGCTGCAGCGTGGGGTTTGACCAACCGTTCGGCCAATCCGGCCGACGTGGACAATCCCATCAGCTATGTTTCGTACAGCCCGTACCTGAAGGGCGAAGATCCCCGGACGCACCGGCAGACCATCCCGGCCGAGCAGATCGAAGGCGATCTCGCCGCCGTTGCGGGTGTCGCCCAGGGCGTGCGTATCTACTCCACCATCGACGGCCTCGATCAGGTTCCCGATATCGCCGCCAAGCTCGGGCTCAACGTGATCTTGGGCTCGTGGGTCGGCGACACCGAGGAGCGCGACCGGTCGGAGCTGGAAGAGGTGGTGCAGATTGCCAAGCAGCACCGCAACGTCCGCTCGGTTCTGGTCGGCAACGAGGTTCTGACCCGCGCCGAGCGCACTCCCGACGAGCTGATCGCGCTCATCCAGAAGGCGAAAAAGCAGGTTCGCGTCCCGGTCTCCACCGGCGAAATCTGGAACATCTGGCTGGAGCAGCCGAAGCTGGTCCGCGCCGTCGACTTCATGGCGGTCCACATCCTGCCGTACTGGGAGGGTGTCGCGCCGGATCAGGCGGTCGCCTACACGCTCGACAAGATCGAGTTGCTGAAGCGCACCTATCCCGGCAAGCGCATCGTCGTCACCGAGTTCGGCTGGCCGAGCCAGGGCTACAACCGCCTCGATGCGGCGCCGAGCCAGCTCAGCCAGGCGGAGATCCTGCGCGACTTCATCAACGAGGCCGAACGCCGGGGCATCGAATATAACATCATCGAGGCGTTCGATCAGACCTGGAAGGTCAACGAGGGCAGCGTCGGCGCCTACTGGGGCATGTTCGACTCCGACCGCAACCTGAAGTTCCCGCTGACCGGTCTGGTGCAGACCCATGACGTCGCCTGGAAAGCGGCGGCGGGCCTTGCCCTCGGCCTGCTGCTGACCCTCGCCGGACTGTATTGGCGGCGTCCGACCTTCGGTCAGGCGCTCACCTTCTCGGTCTGCGCCAATGCCCTGGCTTTCGGTATCGCCGCGGCGCTCGCCTATCCGTTCGAGCACTACATGAACTTCGGCATCTGGGTGATGTGGGGCGTCGGCTCGCTGATGTTGGTGCCGCTGACGCTGATCACGCTGACCAAGGTCAACGAGCTGGCCGAGGTGCTGTTCGGCCGTGGCCTGCGGCGGCTGATCGACGTGCAGCCGCCGCGCACCTTCGCCGGCGAGGCGCCGATGGTTTCGGTCCACATCCCCGCCTACCGCGAGCCGGCGGACATGGTGGTCGAGACGCTGAACAGCCTGGCCGCACTCGACTACCCGAACTACGAGGTGGTGGTCATCGTCAACAACACGCCGGAAGCCAAGTACTCGGCACCGGTGGCGGCGCGCTGTCGCGAGCTTGGCGACCGCTTCAAGTTCCTCGACATCACCTGCACCGGCTTCAAGGCGGGTGCCCTGAACGTGGCTCTGCAGCACACGGCGGCAAACGCCTCGATCATCGCTGTTCTCGATGCCGACTACGTCGTCGAGAAGAACTGGCTCGCCGATCTGGTGCCGCAGTTCGATGATCCGAAGGTGGCGCTCGTACAGGCGCCGCAGGACCACCGCGACGGCCACGAGGCGCCGCTGAAGCAGGTGATGAACGCCGAGTATGCCGGCTTCTTCGACATCGGCATGGTGCAGCGAAACGAGGACGACGCCATCATCACCCATGGCACCATGTGCATGGTGCGCCGTTCGGCGCTCGATGAGGTGGGCGGGTGGGGTACCGATACCATCTGCGAGGACACAGAACTCGGCCTGCGCCTCTACGAGGCCGGCTACCAGGCGATGTACACCAACTACCGCTACGGCCGGGGAATGCTGCCTGACACCTTCAAGGCGTTCAAGACGCAGCGTTTCCGCTGGGCTTACGGGGCGATGCAGATCATCCGCAAGCACTGGATGCACATGCGCCCCGGTGTCCGGACGCTGACGCCGGCGCAGAAGTTCCACTTCGTCTCCGGCTGGTCGCTGTGGTTCGCCGATGCGCTGGGCACGCTGGCGTCGATCCTGAACCTGCTGTGGGTGCCGGTGATCGTCTTCGTCGGGGTGGTAATCCCGACCATCGCCTTCACGGTACCGATCCTCGCCGCGTTCGTGGTGAACCTGCTGCACTGCGTGCTGCTGTACGGCAAACGGGTGCGGATGCCGTGGCGGCAGGTGCCGGGCGCAGCGGTTGCGGCAATGAGCCTGCAGCTGACGGTTGCCCGGGCGGTGCTGGTCGGCATGATCCAGGACAGCCTGCCGTTCCGCCGCACCGAAAAGGGCGGCAACGCCAAGCGCGAGCGGGACAATCCGGCGTTCTGGGAGACCATCCTCGGCCTCGGGCTGGTGCTGTCGGCGGTCCTGCTGTTCATCCTGAACACGACCAACGTCATTGAAATGACAGTTTTTGCCTCCACGCTCCTGGTACAGAGTATTCCGTTCCTTGCCGCCGCGCTGATGGTCGGCATCGAGCGGTACACCGGGAGAAAGTCGGCACCGGAAGCGGTTTCGGCCGTTGACAGCATGGTGCTGGAGGCGCCAAACAAGGGATAATAATTAAGATCCTGGAAAAGTGCCCGGCCCGTCCAACCCCCAGCTAACGGCCGTAAGCTAATTCCAGGTGCCGGGCCGCGTTGCTAACCCCCCGCGACGCGGCCCGGCAAGCCCAGACTCGGCTCCTGCAGGGCGCCTGTTTCAGGCGCCCTTTTTTGTGAGAGAAACTTCCCGTGGCCTACCTTGAGATCCTGGCTGGACTTGTCGTCCTCGTCCTCGGGGCCGAGCTTCTGGTGCGGAGTTCGGTTGCCATCGCCCGCCGGCTCGGCGTCTCGACGCTGCTCATCGGCTTGACCCTCGTCGGCTTCGGGACATCGAGTCCGGAACTGGTGGCGAGCATCACCGCCGGGCTGAAGGGCTCGCCCGGGATCGCCGTCGGCAACGTCGTCGGCTCGAATATCTGCAATGTCTTTCTCATCCTCGGCTTCTCCGCGCTCATCGCCCCGTTGGCGATCACCCGTAAGGCATTCCTCCGCGATGGCCCGGTGCTGGTCGGCGCCAGCGCCCTTCTGCTGCTCGCCTGCCTGCTGGGCGAGGTGTCGCGCTGGTTCGGGGTGGTCCTGCTGGCGCTGCTCGTGGCCTACCTCGTCTGGTGCTACCGGACCGAGCGAGAGGATCCGCAGGCAGCCGCGATTGACGAGGCCGCGGCGGCCGCCATACCGGCCGGGGCGCCGGTTTCGATGTCGGTCAGTGGACTGGGCACCGCCGGTGGCCTGCTGCTGCTTGTTGCCGGGGCTTGGCTGCTGGTCGGCGGCGCGATTACGCTCGCCCGTACGTTAGGCATCAGCGAGGCGCTGATCGGCCTCACCGTCGTCGCCGTCGGGACGTCGCTGCCGGAGCTGGCGACATCGGTGGTCGCCGCGGCGCGCCGCCAGGCGGACGTCGCCTTCGGCAACATCATCGGCTCCAACATCTACAATATCCTCGGCATCCTCGGCGTCGTCGCCGTCATCCAGCCGGTGGCAATCCCACCGGAGATCGTGGCGTTCGATATCTGGGTTATGCTGGGCAGCAGCGCCCTGCTGGTGGCCTTCGCGCTCACCGGATGGCGCATCGTCCGCTGGGAAGGGGCGGCACTGCTGGCCGCCTACGGCGCTTACGTCGCCTGGCTGGTCCGCGCCGCCGCGCTTTCGGGAGCCGCGGCCTGACCTGCCGATCGCCGCGGGATCAGAATGTCAGGATCTTGCCGGGGTTCATGATCGCCTCCGGATCGAGCGCCCGCTTCAGCCGCTGCATCAGCTCGATTTCGACGTCTTCCTTGTAGCGCAGCAGGCTCGTGCGCTTCAGCTCGCCGATGCCGTGCTCGGCGGAAAAGCTGCCGTCCAGTTCGGCGGCGATGTCGGAAACAATGCGTTCCAGCCGCTGCCAGTCGGCCATGAAAGCGGCGCGCTGCATCGCGACCGGCTGGCTGAGGTTGAAGTGGATGTTGCCGTCGCCGATGTGGCCGAAGGCACAGACGCGAATGCCGGGCATCGCCACTTCGACAGCCGCGCTTGCCCGGGCGATGAACGCCGGCACCTGCGAGAGGGGCAGGGAGACGTCGTTCTTGACGCTACCGCCCTCCTGCCTCTGGGCATCCGAGATGCTTTCGCGCAGTCGCCACAGGTCGAGCGCCTGGGTCTCGCTCTGGGCAACGACGGCATCAGTGATCGCACCGGCCTCGAACGCCTCGGCGAGGGCAGCCTCCAGCGCATCGCCCAGCGGATCATGGCGGCGCGGGCTGGTCAGCCGCAGCAGCACGTACCAGGGGTGCGCCTCGGCCATCGGATCGGCGCAGCCGGGGATGTGGGCGAAGCAGAAGTCGAGGCCGATGCGCGGGATCAGCTCGAATGCCGAGAGCGCATCGCCGACGGCATCGTTCAACCGCTGGAACAGCGCGACCGCACCATCGACGTCGGTCACCGCCACCAGCGCCGTCTCGCTGCTGCGCGGCCGGGCGAACAGCTTGAGCACCGCCGCGGTGATGATGCCGAGGGTGCCTTCTGCGCCGATGAACAGGTGCTTCAAGTCGTAGCCGGTGTTGTTCTTGCGCAGGCCGCGCAGGCCGTCCCATACCCGCCCGTCCGGCAGCACCACTTCCAGTCCCAGCACCAGCTCGCGGGTATTGCCGTAGCGCAGCACGTTGATGCCGCCGGCATTGGTGGCGATGTTGCCGCCGATCCGGCAACTTCCCTCGGCGGCGAGGCTTAGCGGGAACAGCGCCCCGGCCGCCTCGGCCGCCGCTTGCACGTCCGCCAGGATGGCGCCGGCTTCCACCGTGATCGTCCGGTTGGCGACATCGACCCCGCGGATGCGGCACAGCCGTTCGGTGCTGATGACGACGCCGCCACGCGGCACGCCGCCACCGACGAGCCCGGTATTGCCGCCGTGCGGCACCACCGGCACGCCGGCGGCGCCGCACAGCCGCACCACCTCGGCAACCTCGGCGGTCGCGGCGGGGCGGGCAACGGCGATGCAGGTGCCCACGAACAGCCCGCGGTGCTCGTGCACATAGGGCGCGACGTCTTCCGCCGTCTCGAGCAACCCGCGGGGCCCGAGGGCGGCGCGCAAGGCAGCGCGGAGATCATCAGCGGTCAGCGGAGAAGGGGCGGCGACGGGGTCCTGGGTGTCCATGACGCATACATGATCGAACCACCGCGCCGCCGCAACCGGCGGGATACCGCCGGAACGCCGTAGGGTGAAGCGAGCCAGGCGATGGCCGCCAAAAACCCGCCGGCCCGTGCAACGGAGCGCGTAGCGTGTGCTGAGCGAAAGCGAAGCGCACCGATCTTCACGTCCACGCGTGGTGCACGCGGCCGAGGTGGTGCGGTTCGCTCCGCTCACCGGCACCCTACGGTACGTTGTGGGACCGGCTGGATGACAGCCGGCAACCCTGCCCCTATAGTCCCGCCCTCGGCCCGGCCGGAGGCCATGACCAGCCGGGGAACAGGCGGCGGCACAACGCCGCATAACAGCGACGCTCGAAGGCAAGGGACCAGGCGATGGCTGAGACGACGGCCGATTCTCTCGGC
>JAEULG010000117.1 GCA_016793875.1 Rhodospirillales bacterium
GCGAGAGCTGCCCGGCGTTTGAGTCGGAAGCTCCAGCTCACCCGCTGCCTGTGCGGCTTGCCGCGGTAGCGCTCGGCGACCTCGGGCGGATGGTCAATGACCCGCCGGCGCGCCCGGCTGAGCGCCAGCTTGACGAACTCGGCTTGAGCCGCGCTCGACCACCGCAGCGTCCAGCCGCGGAGGTGCTGGCTCGCCTCTCCCGGAGGCTCCAAATCTTGAGAGAATGGACCAAATGCAAGAGGCGCCCTCCGTGCGGAGGGCGCCTCTGGAACTGCCCCGGAGGGCCGAGCGGCGGGAGCCGCTCAGCGCACCGGATCGAGCTGCTTGCCCTTGCGCTTCTTGACGACCGCCGGCGGCTCGTTCGGGTCGGGGTAGTCGAATGCCGGCTTGCCGTTCTCGATCTTCACCTGAACGATGCCGCCCCGCTCCAGCTTGCCGAACAGCAGTTCCTCGGCGAGCGGCTTCTTGATGTGCTCCTGGATGATGCGGGCCAGCGGCCGTGCCCCAAACAAGTGATCGTAGCCCTTGTCCGCCAGCCACCGCCGCGCCTCGTCGGTGAGCTCGATGGCGACCTGCCGATCGGCGAGCTGCGCCTCCAGCTGCATCACGAACTTGTCCACCACCCGCTGCACCACCTCTGGCGACAGGCTGCCGAACGGGATGATGGCATCGAGCCGGTTGCGGAACTCCGGCGTGAACATCCGCTCGATCGCTTCCTGGTCGTCGCCGATCCGCTCTTCGCGCTCGAAGCCGATCGCCGGCTTCGCCAGGTCGGTGGCTCCGGCGTTGGTGGTCATGATCAGGATGACGTTGCGGAAATCGACGCTCTTGCCGTTGTGGTCGGTCAGCTTGCCGTGGTCCATCACCTGCAACAGGATGTTGAACAGGTCGGGATGCGCCTTCTCGATCTCGTCGAGCAGCAGCACCGCGTGCGGCTGCTTGTCGATGGCATCGGTTAGCAGGCCGCCCTGATCGAAGCCGACATAGCCCGGCGGCGCGCCGATCAGCCGGCTCACGCTGTGACGCTCCATGTACTCGGACATATCGAAGCGCACGAGATCAATGCCGAGCACGTGGCTCAGCTGGCGAGCGACCTCAGTCTTGCCGACGCCGGTGGGCCCCGAGAACAGGTAGGAGCCGATCGGCTTTTCGGCGTCACGCAGCCCGGCGCGGGCCAGCTTGATGGCGCTGGACAGGGCGGTGATTGCCGCATCCTGGCCGAACACCACCGTCTTCAGGTCACGCTCCAGCGTCGCCAGCGCCTTGCGGTCGTCGGACGAGACGCTCTTCGGCGGGATGCGGGCGATCTTGGCCACCACCTCTTCGACGTCACGCACGGTGACCGTCGTCCGCCGCCGGTTCTGCGGCAGCAGCATCCGCGCCGCGCCCACCTCGTCGATGACGTCGATGGCCTTGTCCGGCAGCTTGCGGTCATTGATGTAGCGCGACGACAGCTCGACCGCGGCGCGCAGCGCATCGTTGGTGTACTTCACCTTGTGATGGCTCTCGAAGCACGACTTCAGGCCCTGCAGGATCTTGACGGTATCTTCCTGGGTCGGCTCGTAGACATCGATCTTCTGGAACCGCCGGACCAGCGCCCGGTCCTTCTCGAAGTGGTTGCGGTACTCCTTATACGTGGTCGAGCCCATGCAGCGCAGGTTGCCCGAGGCCAGCGACGGCTTGAGTATGTTGGACGCGTCCATCGAGCCACCGCTGGTGGCGCCGGCGCCGACAACGGTGTGGATCTCGTCGATGAACAGGATCGCGCCCGGCGTCGCCTCCAGTTCGGAGATGACGTTCTTCAGCCGCTCCTCGAAGTCGCCGCGATAGCGGGTGCCGGCGAGCAGCGTTCCCATGTCGAGAGCGAATATGGTCGACGCCTTCAACACCTCCGGCACGTCGCCGCGCACGATGCGCCAAGCGAGGCCTTCGGCCAGCGCCGTCTTGCCGACTCCCGGATCGCCTACGAACAGCGGGTTGTTCTTATTCCGCCGGCAGAGGATCTGGACGGTCCGCTCGATTTCCATTTCGCGTCCGATCAACGGATCGATCCGGCCATCAGACGCCTTCCGGTTCAGGTCCACGCAGTAGCTTTCCAAAGCTTCATGCCCTTTGCGAACAACCTTCTCGCCGCCGCTCTCGTCGTCGGTGCCTTGCACCGCCCGCCGACGCTGCTCGCCCGGAACCTTGGAGATGCCGTGGGCGATGAAGTTCACGGCATCGAGGCGAGTCATCTCCTGCACTTGCAAGAAGTAGACCGCGTGCGACTCGCGCTCTGAAAAAAGCGCGACCAGAACGTTTGCGCCCGTGACTTCGTCGCGTCCCGACGACTGGACATGAATGACAGAACGCTGCACCACCCGCTGGAAACCGGCGGTGGGCTTAGGATCGGTGGCAACTGCTGCCCGCAGGCTGTGCAGTTCGTTGTCGACGAATGTGGTCAGCTCCTGCTGCAGCTGGCCCATATCGACGCCACACGCCTTGAGCACCGGCGAGGCATCCTGATCATCGATCAGCGCAAGCAGAAGATGTTCGAGGGTCGCATACTCGTGGCGGCGCTCAGTAGCCAGCGCCAGAGCGCGATGCAGGGTCTGTTCGAGGTTTCGCGACAGCATCTTGCGGTCCCTAGTCCGTTCCGTCTTTCTCTATCGTGCACTGCAGCGGGTGCTGATGCTGGCGCGCGAGATCCATGACCTGATTGACCTTGGTTTCGGCGATCTCGTAGGTGAACACGCCGCACACGCCGACGCCGCGGTGGTGAACATGCAGCATGATTCGCACCGCATCCTCATGGGTCTTGGCGAAGAACCGCTCGAGGACGTGCACGACGAACTCCATCGGCGTGTAATCGTCGTTGAGCATCAAGACCTTGTACATTGCCGGCTTCTTCGTCTTGGCGCGTGGCTTGGTGGCGACGCCGGTCGAAGGGGTGCCGTCGGAGGTTCGCCTGTCGGATCGGCTCATCGATGCTCGCGGTCTCTCGCTTGACCCATGCTTTTCATATGCAATAAGTACGCCGCATGATCCAAGGGCCATGCGTAACCAATATATGCATTTTAAGGGGCCGGAAAAGCCCCGTGGCGGTTGCGCAGGTCCGGCCTTACGGTCCCCGATCGGGCCCCGCGCGAGCAGCCGAAGAGTCAAAAGGACTTAGCGGAAGATGCGGCCGAGCCGCAAGTTTTCGAGATACTGATCGAGGCGGCTGCGCAGCGGATAGAGAGCCTCCTCGCCGATGTCGCGGGCGATGCGCGCCAGCAAGCCGCCGCGCCGCACCGCCTCCTGGGCGAAGCGCAGCGCATGGTCCCGCTCGACGGCGAGCAGGGCACCGGTCGTCCGGCAACTGCGGCGGGCGCGGTACTGGGCGCTGGCTTCCTCCAGCGAAGTCAGGGCGACAGCGTATGCGGCGGCGTTCCACACCCGGACCCCACTGAAAACGATCTCCAGGGACTTGAAGGCGGCGGCGGCATCCTCCAGCAGCGACCAGCGCGGGGCAGCCACCAGCCTGCCGAGCGCCGCCCAGGACGCGCCGGCCGGGAAGCCACCAACCGCCGCCTCGCCCCCGCTGGCGGAATCCCCGTCCGTCGCCAAACCGCTGGCTGATGCCTCGACCATTTGCACTCTCCCGATCCGGGCGGCAGGTAGCGCAGAACTTGCGGCCACACCTCGCGTCGCCGGTAGAAATCCCCCAAACGGAGCCTCCCGAAGGGTGATTGAGCTGGAAATTTAATGCGTACAGTTTACAGGCACAATTGAGCTTTACCGGCGGCTGCAATGCGCGGGACGAAGATCGGACACCCTGCCGACCCAGCGCATCCTCTCTGCATATAATTTAGGCAGAATGCTTCCGGAACCTCATCGTCCGGCGGCCTCGCGTGTCGTCCGGCGGCAGGAGAAACGCGTCGGCGGCATGACCAGGCAGGCGGCGCTCCTTACGCGGGCAGTGTGCCGGGAGCTGAAAAGCATCATCTTCGTTGATGAGGATGCCGATCTGTTCGACACTGACGAGGTGCTCTGGGCGATGCGGACGCGGTTCTCGGGAGACATGGATACGATCTTCGTCCAGGGCGGTGTGGGGGGCGTGCTCGATCCCTCGCAGACACCGCTGTACGACCCGCGGGTGACCGCCAAGGGGACGACCACCAGGGCGATCTTCGACGGCACGGTTCCTTTTCATCTTCATCTGAAGGAACACGTCGCGCGGGCCCAGTCCAAGGAACTCGTTCCTGGCCCGTGGACGCCGCTGCTCTTCGGGAAGGGGGCGTCATGACCGCAGCATCCGCACCCCGCCGCCTGATCGTCGGCATCACCGGCGCCACTGGCATCATCTATGGCGTCCGGGCACTGCAGGTGCTGCGGGAACTGGGCATCGAAAGCCACCTGGTGGTCTCGAAGGCCGGGGAAATGACCCGGGATTACGAGACCGACCTCAGCCGCGAGCAGTTGCAGGCGATGGCCGACGTCGTTCACCCGATCGGCGATGTCGGCGCATCGATTGCCAGCGGCTCGTTCAAGACGATGGGCATGCTGGTCGCCCCCTGCTCGGTGCGGACGTTGGCGGAAGTCGCGACCGGCGTGACCAGCACGCTGCTCACCCGGGCCGCCGACGTGGTCCTGAAGGAACGGCGCAAGCTGATACTGATGGTGCGGGAAGCGCCGCTGCACGCCGGCCACATCCGTAATATGCTCGCGGTGACGGAACTGGGGGGAATCATCTACCCGCCGGTGCCGGCCTTCTACACCCGCCCGCACAGCGTGGCCGATATCGTCGACCATTCGCTCGGCCGGGCATTCGACTGCTTCGGCATCGAAATGCCGGGGATGCCGAGGTGGGATGGCGAGCATCGTCGCCAGCCTGCCACCACCGCGCCAAACATCGCAGCCTTGAAGGTCTGAGGTCCCGGAACCCGCCAACGCTGGCCGGCCGCTGGCTGCTGCCTCAGTCCACGAAAGGATCGTGGACCATGATGGTGTCGTCGCGCTCGGGGCTGGTGGACAGCAGATGAACGGGTGCCTCGATCATCTCCTCGATGCGGCGGACGTATTTCACCGCCGCCGCCGGCAGGTCGGCCCACGAGCGAGCGCCGCGGGTGCTGTCGGACCAGCCGGGCAGCGTCTCGTAGACCGGCTCGACCCGGCCCTGGCGGACGCTGGACGCCGGCAGGTGGTCCAGCGCCTCGCCGTCCAACCGGTAGCCGGTGCAGACCCGGATCTCGGGAAAGCCGTCGAGGACGTCGAGCTTGGTCAGGGCGATACCGTCGATGCCGTTGACCTTGACCGCTTGGCGGACGAGCACGGCATCGAACCAGCCGCAGCGCCGCGCCCGACCGGTGACTGTGCCGAACTCGCGGCCCCGCTCGCCGAGCAGTCGGCCGGTCTCGCAGGTCAGCTCGGTCGGGAACGGGCCGGAGCCGACGCGCGTCGTATACGCCTTGGTGATGCCGAGGATGTAATTGAGCGCGCCGGGGCCCAGCCCGGAGCCCGCCGCCGCCTGCCCGGCAAGCGTGTTCGACGAGGTGACGAACGGGTAGGTGCCGTGATCGATGTCGAGCAGCGTGCCCTGCGCCCCCTCGAACAGGATGCGCCGGCCCGCCCGCCGGGCCGAATCCAGGGTCTTCCAAACGGTATCGGCGTAAGGCAGCACCTCCGGGGCGATCGCCAGCAGCGCTGCCAGTACCGCTTTGCGATCGACCGCTGGAAGTCCGAGGCCGCGCAGCAGCGCATCATGGTGCAGCAGCATGGCGTCGAGCTTGGCTTCGACGACGGCGGCGTCGGCGAGATCGCCGAGGCGGATGGCGCGGCGCGCCACCTTGTCTTCGTAAGCCGGGCCGATGCCGCGGCCGGTGGTGCCGATGCGGGCGTTGCCCAGCGCTTTCTCGCGGGCGGCGTCGAGGTTGCGGTGCAGCGGCAGGATCAGCGGCGCGTTCTCGGCGACGCGGACATTGTCGGGGCCGACGTGCACCCCCTGGCCGCGCAACGCCGCGATCTCCTCCAGCAGGTGCCACGGGTCGAGAACGACGCCGTTGCCGATCACCGACAGCTTGCCCGGGCGCACCACCCCCGACGGCAGCAGGCTGAGCTTATAGGTGATGCCGTCGATGACGAGGGTGTGCCCAGCGTTGTGCCCGCCCTGAAACCGGACGACGACCCCTGCCCGTTCGGACAGCCAGTCGACGATCTTGCCCTTGCCTTCGTCACCCCACTGGGCGCCGACGACGACGACGTTGGCCATGGCGCTCAGCCTTTCTCAGCGGGACGGGGAACGGCGGGCAGCGGCCGCGGCCGACCGTCGACCAGCAGGTGGGTACAATCGAGACGCACCGCCTCGGCGGACGGGTCGGGTTCAGGGTCAAGGACGTCGATGGTATTCCAGCCGTGGCGGCGCAGTTCCTGGGCCAGACCCGGCGGGGTGTCGGCCGGGAGCAGCAGGCGCGGCTCCGGCCGCGGCCGCGGCAGGGCGCGCAGCACCGCGTCGACGAACAGAGTTATGCCGGTTGCCGCTTCGCCGGCCTGCGTCTGGTAGCGGCCGCCGCGACCGATCTCCTCCGCCGCCGACTCGGCGAACAGCGCGTAGGTGACGCCGGTGTGATACTCGAAGCCGCGGCTCTCGGCTGCATCGATGGTCAGCGTCAGCGCCGGCACCTCGCGGTGCAAGCGCTCGTGCACCGATTCCAGGCGGGCCCGTTCCGCCGCTGCCGCCGCCGGCAGGTCGAGGCCGTCCAGCACCGCCAGCGCCCCCTCGGCGGGGCCGCTGCTGGCGGCAAGGCGCGCCAGCATGTCGGCGCGGTCGTCCCCCAGCACCGGGGCCATCGCCGCGATTGCCGAGGCGTCCTTGCGGTCGAGAGCGATCCGCAGCCGGCGGGCCGCCGCGGCATCGACCGGCGCCGCCGCCAACATCGCCGGAACCAGCGTCGGCAGGCCGAGATCGACGGTAAGCCCGCACACGCCGAGGTCGGCAAGTGCCGAGGTCGCCATCACGATCACCTCGACGTCGGCCGCGGCGGCGCCCGAGCCGACGATCTCGGCGCCGGCCTGGCCGAACTGCCGCTCCGGATGAAGCTGCGAGCCACGCACCCTCACCACCTGCCCAGCATAGCTGAGGCGCAACGGCCGCGGCCGGTGGGCCAGCCGGCTGCTGGCGATCCGCGCCACCTGCATGGTCATATCCGGTCGCAGCGCCAGCAGCCGCTGGGCGAGCGGATCCATCAGCCGGAACGTCTCCGCCGCCAGCGCCTCGGCCGAACCCGCCAGCATGGTCTCTTCGAACTCGATCATCGGCGGCTTGACGCGCTCGTAGCCGAAGCCGGCGAAATGCCGCATCAGCCGTTCCACCGTCCGCGCCTCGAAGGCGGCGGCGGGTGGCAGCACGTCGGCCAGACCGGCCGGCAGCAGTGCCGCGGCGAGAGTGCTCATCGGAGATCTTTAAAGTCCGCAGTCCCGGGTCCCGGCCAGACGCTGCGGCGGTCCTTTCGGGATCGTCCGGCGCCCGGTCCGCGCGAGGTTGTAGACGAAAGCCGCCGGGAATGGCGAGGTCAAATCGCGCCCGTCGCGAAACGAACGGCGACAGCGGACCCGCGCTATCCTACTGCTGGAGGTCGAAGACCTCCTCGCGCACCGTCTCGCCGATGCTCGCAGCGAGCTTCGGGACCATCGCCGCCGCAAGCTCCGAGGGCTCGCCGTCGCTCAACGGCGCGATCGCCCAGCCCTGCCAGAGCCGGGCACCGGTCGAACGGGCATCGAGGATCAGTCCCAGTCGGTACTGCGGCGGCGTCACCACCGTCGTCCCGGACACCGGCAACCGCGCCTGACGCGCGATGTCCAGCTCGCCCTGCGGAAACAGCCGGCCACGGTCATCCATCATTGGCACTCGGTCGCTCCCCGGCGGAGCATTCCAGGCACCGACGCTGTCGCCGGTGTCGATCGTCAGCAGCAGCGGCGCATCGCCGCCCGCGAGCGGTGTGCCAAGCCGCTTCAACGCCGCTTCCAGGGCCCGCATGATGGCGAGGTTTTCATCTGAGTTATCGAGAACCCGCACTTCGATCGGCTGCGATGCCGGCAGCGGCTGGAAGGAGACGGCGTTGAGCGTCGCCTGGCCGGTGACGTCAGCCACAGCCAAGCCGGGTGCGATAGTGGCCGCGAATGCCATCGACGCCGGCAGAAGACGGATCATGGGCATGCTCCCCTCGCTCGGGCACCGATGGCCGAGCCCCATCGGGCATGATCGGTTGCCGGCGGGCGGGCGTCAATCACTTGCATTTGCGCAGAGCCCGCTCAAGGGGTCGGTTGCAGCAACGAAGCGCGGTCTGTGCCTTCCTCCGATATCGGGAGGCCCGGCCAGGCGGCGCTGCTCGCAACGCACGCCTGGCCCGACCACCGCAGTGGATCAGCCGCGATCAAGGTGGTCAGAAGGTGACCCCGATCTCGCCACCGAAGACGACGGCGGTATCGGCGCTGCTGACACCGGCCGGGTCGAACACCAGCTGCAGATCCGGACGGACGTAGAACCACTTCGTCAGCTGTGCGGTGTAGGCCAGTTCCAGGATTTTCTCGGAGCCACCCGGATTGATGTCCTTCGAGAGCTTGCCGTAGAAGAAGCCAAGCGCGGTATTGTCGTCGTCGCGGCTGGGGATCAGTCCCTTGTAAACGAGGCCGCCGCCGAAGAAGACCGGCAGCTCGTTGACCGACTCGCGCGGCAGGAACGAGGCGACCGCCCACGGGGTGAGGCCCTGGTCAGCCGTATCCGGCTCGCGGTAGACCATCTGCTGTGCCGAGACGTAGAAACCGGCGCTACCGTCCTGATGACCCTCGCCATCGACCCTCTCGTGATGGCCGCTCTCGCCGAAGATGCCGAGCTTCACCATGCCGGCCAGGCCCTCCGGCACCTCCTGCTCCTTGCCCTTCTCGGCCTCCTTCAGCTGATTCCAGCCGTAGCTCACTTCGCCGATGGCGAAGACGCCGTCCTCGGGATCGAGGGTGAAGCGGGTGCCGTTGCGGTGATCGTCGATCGTCTTCTCGTCGGCATTGTAGACACCGACGGCAAAGCGCAGGTCTTCGATCGGCTCGTAGGCGCCGACCACGCCCCACTGGGCGAACGGGGCGGTCGTGTAGCCGAAGTTGCCGCCTGGCACGTTGGCGGGCGAGCCGTTGATGCCGCCGTTGACATAGTTGGTGTAGATGTCCGAGGCGAGGAAGTCCTGTTCGGTGGTCAACCGGCCGATCTTGAACTTCAGCGTGTCGTCAAAGAGCTTCTGCTGGAAGTAAAGCTCCGATAACCGCGCTTCCTGGCCGGTAAAGATCTGCTGGACCGAGAAAAGGTTGCCGACCTGGCGATCGGACAGGTTCTGGCCGGAGGACCAGGCGCCGCTGGCATAAAAGCTGAGGCCGGTGGCGCCGATCAGCTTCTCGAGGTCGAACTCCAGGCCGAAGTCCATGCGGCCGGCATAATCCCAGCCGTCGCCGCTGCCGGCATTGCCGTTGCGGACCGCCATAATGTCCGTCGTGTAGGCGCCTTCGAACTTGACGCCGGCATCCTCCAGGGTAGTGCGCGCGCCACCCCAGTCGCCGGTGGCATAATCCCCGTCGAGCCACTCGCTCACCGACTGCTGCGCCACCGCCGGCCCCGCCATACCCGCCAGCAGCATGGCGCCGATACCCGCCAATATCCTCATCCTCTTCGATCTCCCTCGCTCTCTCGTTCAGTTGTGGCTGCACCTGCGCGGCTTCGGACGAACGGCCGAGTTCCTTTTTGCTGCGCCGGCTATAAGAAAGTGCGTCGCACCCTCAACAACATGTCGCAACGTTATAACGTTGCTTTGCAACACACCAAATTGAATCGACATCAGGCTCTTCCGCTCGAGACCTTAGGTACCTCAGGGGAGGCGCAGATGGGTGCCAATGGGCGCCCCGGGGCCCTTCGCGGCTCCCGCTCGTGGCGTTACCCTGCCATCACGAAGCCGCCGCTGCACATGCAATTGATGCGCACCCCGTCTGCGCAGATTTTCGCCGCCGCTTCCGCGGCCCCCGCCGCCACCGCCAGGCGGTGAGCCTTGAGCGCCAATGGCGGCGTGCGATGAATGTCCGCCGGGGACTGCGCTCCCCGGCATCCCCCGGCCAGCTCCAGGCTATTGACAGCAATCAGCAATACTATTCTCAAGATGCTGCAGGCATTCGAGCCGCAACCCCGCGAGCGCATATTAATTGCGCGCTGAAGCCCCAAAAGGCCGTGTCACCGCCTCACAAACGACACTATAATAGATGCAAAAATTTCTGGGGTATTCACTAGGGTCGCCGCTCGGCCGAAGGTGTTTCGCAGGCTTGTGCGGGTCGAGAACGAAGGAACAAGATGACGTTGTCTGAAACGATTGCCCTGGTCGATGACGACCGCAACATCCTCGCCTCCGTCTCCATGGCCTTGGAGTCGGAGGGATTTCGCGTCCTGACCTACGCCGATGGCACGGAAGCTCTCAGCGGGCTGGCGCGGCAGCCGGTTGATCTTGCCATCCTTGACATCAAGATGCCGCGCATGGACGGCCTGGAGCTCCTCGGCCGGCTGCGGCAGAACACCGACATGCCAGTGATCTTCCTGACCTCCAAGGACGATGAACTGGACGAGATGCTGGGTCTGCGCATGGGCGCCGACGACTACATCACCAAGCCGTTCTCCCAGCGGCTGCTGATCGAGCGGATCCGCGCCGTACTTCGCCGCCGGGTCCCTGCCGTTGCGACCGAGGGCGAGCCCGACGTCATGCGCAGGGGCGATCTGGTGCTGGACGAGACCCGCCACCTGTGTACCTGGCGGAACAGCGAGGTTAATCTTACCGTGACCGAATTCCTGCTGGTTCAGGCCCTGGCCCGGCGGCCTGGCCATGTCAAGAGTCGTGACCAACTCATCGACGCGGCCTACGGCGAGCACATCTATGTCGACGATCGCACCATCGACAGCCACATCAAACGCCTCCGCAAAAAGTTCAAGGACGTCGACACCGACTTTGCCCACATCGAAACCCTTTACGGCGTCGGCTACCGCTATCGCGCCACCTGAAAGGGCGTCCCGGGGGGAGCGGCAAGCCAGACCACGCAAGCGGCGGAGGCGCTTCGCGTTTTCCCCGATCACCTTGCGCATTCTTGCGGTCAACCTGCTGGCGCTGGGTTTCCTGTTCGCCGGCATGCTCTACCTGGATGAGTACCGGCGCGGCCTGATCGCCGCCGAGCTGGCGACGATGCGCAGTGAGGCCAACCTTTTCGCCGCCGCCGTCGGCGAAAGCGCGACCTTCGCCGATCCCAACAAGGGCGAGGGCGTCATCACCCTGATGGCGCAGCAGATGGTCCGCCGCATGGTCGAGACCTCCCGGTTGCGCGCCCGCCTCTTCGACGAGAATGGCCTGCTCGTCGCCGACAGCCTGTTGCTCGGCGGCCCCGGCGGGACCGTCCAGATCGAGGAGCTGCCGGCACCGCGCACCGAAAGCCAGCGCCTCGCCGCCTTGCTGGGTGCCTACGACCGCGTTCTCGAGCGGCTGTGGAGCCGCGAGGACCTGCCCACCTATACCGAAAACACGGTGCAGAAAGCCCGCGACTATCCCGAGGCGATGCTGGCGCTCGCCGGCGAGACGGCGACGACGGTGCGCTCCGATCCCGGCGGCGGCATGGTGTTGAGCGTCGCCGTGCCGGTGCAGCGCTACAAGCAGGTGCTGGCGGCACTGATGCTGACGCGCGGCTCGGCCGACATCGACGCCGCGGTCCTGCAGGTGCGGCTCGACGTGCTGAAGTGGTTTCTCGCCGCGCTGCTGGTGACCGTGCTGCTGTCGATCTACCTCGCCGGCAGCATCGCCCGGCCGATCCGCCTGCTCGCCGAGGCCGCCCAGCGGGTTCGCCGCGACCGCCATCGGCGGCACACCATTCCCGACTTCGGCAGGCGCAACGACGAGATCGGCCAGCTCGCGGCGGCACTGCGGGAAATGACCCAGGCCCTGTGGCTGCGCATCGACGCCAACGAGCGCTTCGCTGCCGATGTCGCCCACGAACTGAAGAACCCGCTCAGCTCGCTGCGCAGCGCGGTCGAGACCGCCGCCCGGGTGAAGGACGGGGAACGGCGACAGAAGCTGATGAACATCATCCTCGATGACGTCGGCCGCCTCGACCGGCTGATCAGCGACATCTCCGACGCCTCGCGCCTCGATGCCGAGCTGTCGCGCGAGAATTCGGCCTCCGTCGACATGAAGCAGCTACTGATGCTGCTCGTCGAGGTGACCGAAGCCACCGCCCAGCAGCGGCAGATCCGACTAGTCCTCGACCTCGAGGACCGTCGCCGGCTGGTGGTCAACGGCGTCGAGAGCCGGTTGATGCAGGTGTTCCGCAACCTTCTCGCCAACGCCCTCTCGTTCAGCCCGGCCAGCAGCGTCATCACTTTGCGGGCGCGGCGGGAGAACACCTCGATCATCGCCGAGGTTCTCGATCAGGGACCTGGCATTCCCGAGGGGCGCGAGCAGGAAATCTTCAAGCGCTTCTATTCCGAGCGGCCCCACGACGAGAAGTTCGGCCAGCACTCCGGGCTGGGGCTGAGCATCTCCAAGCAGATCGTCGAGACCCATGGCGGCACGATCGTCGCGCGCAACCTCCGCGGCCCCAGCGGCAAGGTCGCGGGTGCCTGCTTCGTTGTCCGCCTCCCCCTGGAATAGTTAGGACTGCGGCGGATGCAAGCGGACGAGCAGCGCCGCCGGGCGTCGCGCCGGTGACGACACCCGCCGCTGACGGGCGGACCTGCTGTCCTGGCGCTTTCCCCATGATTCGCCTCCGCGGCACCTGCGTTGCGGTGGACGGCGCCGGCGTGCTGCTTCGCGGTCCCTCGGGCGCCGGGAAGTCCGATCTGGCGCTACGGCTGATGGCCGCCGGAGGCCGGCTGATCGCCGACGACTACACCTGTGTTACCCGCGACGGCGATACTTTGGTCGCGACGGCCCCCGCCGCCCTGTGTGGCTTGCTGGAAGTACGCGGTATCGGCATCATTCGCATCGAGGCCGAGCCGCAGGCGCTGCTCGTCGCCGTCGTCGATCTGGTCCCTCGCGCGTCGGTAGAGCGCTTACCGGCCGTCGCCGAGGAACAGGTGCTGGGGGTCCCTTTGCCTTACTTCCAGTTGGATGCTTTCGATTGTTCGGCCGTCGCGCGGGTTCGCATCGTCGTCGGCATTGCCCGCAACATCATCGTGCGGCTGACATGACCGTGGTGGTCGGGGCGCGGGCCGAACCGGACACCGTCGCAACGGACGACGCTGCGGCCGAGGCCCCGTCGCATCAGATCCTGCTGATCACCGGGATGTCTGGTGCGGGCAAGACCACGGCACTCAAGGCCCTGGAAGATCTGGGGTTTGAGTGCATCGACCACCTGCCGCTGCGGTTGCTGCCGCGCCTCCTGCCGAACAGCGGCGATGCCGCCGGACCGGCGCCCAAGCTGGCGATCGGCATCGACGTCCGAACCCGCGATTTCGCTGTCGAAACCTGCCTGACGATGGTCGATCAGCTTCGCGGCAGCAAGGCGGTCGCCGTGCAGCTCGTCTTCCTCTACTGCGACGAGGAGGAACTGCGCCGCCGCTATACCGCGACCCGCCACCGCCATCCGCTCTCCGGCCAATTGCCGCTGATGGAGGGAATCGCCCGCGAACGACAGATTCTTTCGCCGCTGCGCAACCGCGCCGATCTCACCATCGACACCAGCGCCGTCAATCCCGGCCACCTGAAACGGATGCTGCAGGGCCACCTCGGTCTCGCCGAACAGACTGGGTTGTTGATCCAGGTCACCTCCTTCTCGTTCCGCTCCGGCCTGCCGCGAGACGCCGACCTCGTTTTTGACGTGCGTTTTCTCGCCAATCCGTACTATCAAGCGCACCTGAGAGGGCTGACCGGTCGGGACAACGCGATCAAGCAGTTCATCCGCGAAGACAGCGCGTACGCATCCTTCTTCGATTCGCTGACGCATCTGCTGCAACCGTTGCTGCCCCGCTACGTCGCTGAGGGAAAAAGCTACCTGACCATTGCCGTGGGCTGCACCGGCGGCCGCCATCGTTCTGTATTCGTCACGGAAGAGCTCGCATCATGGCTGAGCGGCCAGGGACAACGCGTGCAGGTGCTCCATCGCGATCTGGAGCGATCGGGAGGCCGGGTCGCCCGTTCCGAAGTGAAGGTACCGTGACGAAATGATCGGTCTTGTCATCGTCACCCACGGCCGCCTCGGCGAGGAATTGATCAACGCCCTGGAGCATGTTGTCGGGCCACAGGTGAACATCAATGCCGTCTGTATCGGTCCGGACGACGATATGGAGCAGCGGCGCGGCCAGATCCTGGAGAGCGTCGCCGGCGTCGAGGAAGGCAATGGCGTCGTTCTGCTCACCGATATGTTCGGCGGAACACCCTCGAACCTCGCCATCTCGATCATGGATCGCGCCAACGTGGAAGTGATCGCCGGCGTCAACCTGCCCATGCTGATCAAGCTGGCCAGCGTCCGCCAGACAGAATCACTCGAGGAAGCGGCGCAAAGCGCCCAGGAAGCCGGCCGCAAATACATCAACATCGCCTCGCGCCTGCTCACCCAGGAGGAGACGTGAGTTCGGAATGGTCGATTACAGCCGTGACGGAGATATCCTGAGGTGTACCGCGGTGATCGCCAACCGGCGCGGTCTGCACGCCCGCGCCGCCGCCAAATTCGTCAAACTTGCGTCCGGCTTCGATGCCGAGATCACCGTCTCGAAGCGAGGCACGACCGTTTCCGGTCGCTCCATTCTCGGGCTGATGATGCTGGGTGCCGGACCCGGGACTGAGATCGAGATCGCGGCAACCGGGCGCGAAGCGGAAGAAGCCATCAACGTCCTCGGCAGCATCATCGAAGCGAGGTTCGACGAGGAAGACTGAGCAGCTGACATGACGCGCGCCGCGGCCGGCGAAGTCCTCGGCGACGCGTCCGATGAAGACCAACGGAACCTTCGCCTGGGAAGGAAATGACCGACAAGGTCGCGAGCGAGCATGTCGTCGAGGGTCTCGGCGTCTCGCCCGGTATCGGCATCGGCGTCGCTTACGTCTGCGAGAGCGGCAGCGCGCGGATCCCGGAATATCGCATTCGCCCGGCCGAGGTCGAGGCGGAGCAGCGGCGGCTGCGCGAGGCGGTGCTCCGCGCCCGCCGTCAGCTTGGCCGGCTCCGCGCGAAAACGCGCGAGCGGGTCGCCACGCGCGACTGGGCGGCCGACGAAGTCATCTACCTGCTCGACGCCTACATGATGATGCTGAAGGACTCGCGGCTGCTGCGGGGCGCCTACGCCCGCATCGCCGCCGAGCGCGTCAACGCCGAGGCGGCAGTGCAGGCGGAGGTGGTCGCCATCTGCGACGGCTTCCGCACGATGCAGGACGCCTACCTGTCGGCGCGTGTCGAGGATATCCGCGAGGTCGGCAACCGGCTGATCGCCCAGCTCACCCGTGAGCCCGGCAAGCCCCTGTTCTCGATCCCACACGGCAGCGTCATCGTCGCCGAGGAGCTGACGCCGGCGGAAACGGCACAGCTCGACCCCGACCACGTCGTCGGTATCGCGGCGCAGATGGGCGGCCCGCAGGGGCACACGGCGATCCTCGCTCGCGCCCTCGGCGTGCCGACGGTCCTCGGCGCCGCCGGCCTGCTCGACTCAGTGCGCTCCGGCGATCCGATCCTCATCGACGGCGATCACGGCCAGATCGTCGTGCATCCGACGCCGATGGCGGTGCAGGAATACCGGCGCCGCCGCGGCGAACGCCAGGACGAAGAGCGGGCGCTGCGCCAGCTCGCCGGCAAGCCGGCGGTAACCCGCGACGGCGTGCCGATCAGCCTGCAGGCAAACGTCGAGCTGCCCATGGAGATGGAGCACGTCGTTGAGGCCGGGGCTGCCGGCATCGGCCTGCTGCGCACCGAGTTCATGTTCATGAACCGGCCGATGCCGCCGACCGAGGACGAACAGTACGGAGCGCTGCGCACGCTGATCGAGCGCGCCGGCGGCTACTGCATCACCGTGCGTACCCTCGACCTTGGCGGCGACAAGGGGGCCGTGCCGTTCGTCGGCCAGTTCGGCGACAGCGCCACCTCGCCGCTCGGAATTCGCGGCATCCGCCTGTCGCTGGCCCGCGCCGAGCTGCTGGAGACACAGTTCCGGGCTATCCTGCGCGCCGGCGCGCATGGACCAGTCCGCATCCTGCTGCCGATGGTCACCGCCGTCGCCGAGGTGCGGGCGGCCCGCGACGTCCTCGCCCGCGCCGCCCGGCGACTCTACCGCCGCGGCGTGGACTTGCCGACGACATTGCCGCCGCTGGGGACGATGATCGAGGTGCCGGGGGCGGCGCTCACCGCCGACGCGCTGGCCCTGGTCAGCGATTTCTTCGCCATCGGCTCCAATGATCTGACAATGTACACGCTCGCCATCGACCGCAGCGACGAGCGCGTCGCCCATCTTTACAATCCGCTGCATCCGGGGGTGCTGCGGATGATCCAATTCGCCGCGGCGGCGGCGCTGCGGGCGCGTATTCCGGTCTGCGTCTGCGGCGAGATCGCCGGTGAGCCACGCTTCACGCCGCTGCTGCTGGGTCTCGGCTTCCGCGAGCTGTCGATGACCGCCAGCAGCATCGCCCGGGTCAAGCGCCGCATCCTCGGCCTCGATCTGCTGGCCGCGCAACGGCGCACCCAGCTCATCATGGACGAGACCGATCCGCTGCGCATCCAGGTGCTGCTCGACGACTTCAACGCTGCCGTATCGTAGCCCTGCCAGACGGCAGGATCAGCGCGGCGCGGCCTGCTTCTCCGCCTTGAGCAGGGCTTCGGCTTCCGGGTTGTTGCAGACGTCGGTCTTCAACACCGCCTCGAGCTTGGCGATGCGCTGGCGTAATTCCTCGTTGCGGGCGTTCTGGGCATCGAGCTGCTTCTGCAGTTCCTCGCGCGTCGGTGTTGCCGACGCCGGCGACGCCGTCTGCGCCGCGCCCATGCCGGTCAGCACCAGCAACGCCATCGCCGTCAGGATGATGCCCCCGGCGAGGCTAGGAATGCGCATGGCCGCGAACCTCTTCCGTCTCCTCTTCCCTGTCCTGTTGTACCGCGTCCGCTTGCGGCTGACGAGGGGTCGCCTCGGACATATCGGGCTGGGCCGACGCAGCGGTGGCGGCCGGTTCCGGCCCGGCGACCAAGCGGTCGGAGCAGCCGAAGCGGCTCAGCGCCTTCTCCACCAGCACCAGCCGGTCGAGGCTCGCCTGCCAGGGCGCCGAGGCCAGCATCGACGAAGGCGGCGACGGTGCGGCGGCGGCCAGCTTCGCCGGTGCCGGCTCGCCACCGGCCAGTTCGATGCACGATGCGGCAACACGGCGCAGTCGCTCTTCCAGTCCGGGCGGGGGCGGACCATCGCGCTTGCGGACGGCATCGGCCAGCGCCTCGCCGAACAACAGGGTGGAAGCGTAGACGCGGATCGAATGCCGGTCATAACACTCGGCGATCTCGCCCACCTCCCGGGCCGCCAGCAGGCCGCGCAGCGACCAGCGGGCGGCGCTGCGTGCCGCGTTGATGCCGGCGCCGAGCGCAACGAGGCTGTCGTGCGCTCGCGATAGGCGGTGGACCGCCGCTTCCGCGCGCCTGCGATCCTGGTGCCGCACCGCTTCGGCGCCCTCACTCAGGCCCCGCGCCAGGGCGTTGAGCAAGTTGCGGGCGGCATCGTCGATGATCCGCACCGGATTGGGGGTTAGCAGGATCTGGCTGAAGAACAGGCCCAGCGCCGCCCCCACCGCAACATCGAGCATGCGCACCGAGCCGGCCGTCGCCGGCCCGAGAGCCAGCACCAGGATGGCGGAGACGCCCGCCTGGATGGGAACTACCGGAGGCAGGCCAAGGAACCCGGCGACGATGATGGCGACGAAGGAGACGAAGGCGAGGCGCAGCAGCGGCATGGTGTCGGGAATCAGCAGCCCGAATTCACCGACGACGATACCGATGGCGACGCCGACCAGCAGCCCCAGCGCCTGCCGGAAGTGGCTGGGCAGGCCCGGCGAGAGGCAGACGATGGCGCTGATGGCGGCGAACAGCGGCTTGGGGTGACCAAAAAGATGCTCAGCCAGCAGCCACGCAAGGCCGGCGGCCACCGCCGAGGCCATGGCATCGCGCCAGTTCTCGCCCCAGCGAGCCGCGATCGTCCGAACCAACCGCCGTGCCGACAAGAAATGACCTCCTCGGTTAGAGACGGCCGCCGATCTCGTCGAAATGCCGGAGCAGGTCGGCGGGATCCTCGTAGACGCGGATCGCCCCGGCATGGCGGAGCTCGTCGACGCCGTAGCCGCCGCTCTGCAGGCCCACACCCAGCGCCCGGCAGCGGGTCGCCGCCAGCATGTCCCAGATGCTGTCGCCGACGACGACGCTGGTCTCGATCGGAACGCCGAGACGCTCGGCAGCCGCCAGAAACAGGTCCGGATCGGGCTTGGCGTAACGGACCTGATCGCGGGTGATGACGGGGATGCGATCCGGATCGACGCCGAGGGAGGCAATCTTGCCGGCCGACATCTCCAGGAGCCCGCTGGTCGCGATCGCCCAGTGGATCCCGGCCCCGGAGAGATATGCCAGCAGCTCCCGCGCCCCCGGCAGCGGCCGCACCCGCGACCCGTAACGGATGTAGGCCTCGGCGTGCGCCAGCCGCAACCGCTCGACACGCTCGACGCTGATCTCAAGGCCGGTCTCGCGCAGCAGCTGGTTGGTGAACAGGCCGCCGCTCATGCCGATCTTGCGGTGGATGCGCCACACCGACAGCTCGATGCCTTCGGCATCCAACGCGTCCTTCCACGCCAGGACGTGCTGGTAGACGCTGTCCACCAGCGTGCCGTCGAGATCGAACAGAAAAGCCGGCTCCGTGCGCATCGCCTCTCCCCGATCTGCAACTTCTTTGTTTTTCTTGTGCTACCGTCGCAGGTTGGTCTTGGCAAGCTCGATGACCTCGTCGCCGCGCCCGCTGATGATCGCCTTGAGCACGAACAGCCCGAAGCCCTTGGCCTGTTCAAGCTGGATCTTCGGCGGGATCACCAGCTCCTGCTTCGCCACCACCACGTCGAGCAGCGCCGGACCGCCGAGGGCAAACGCCTCGCGCACCGCCGGCTCCAGCTGCGCCGGATCCTCGACGCGGAAACCGCGGATGCCCGCCGCCTCGGCCAGCGCGGCAAAGCTCGGGTTGTCGAGATCGGTGCCGGTATCGAGGTAGCCGGCCGCTTTCATCTCCATGGCGACGAAGCCGAGCGAGCCGTTGTTGAAGACGACAATCTTCACCGGCAGGGCGAGCTGCTTGAGCGACAGCAGATCGCCCATCAGCATGGAGAACCCGCCATCACCGGACAGCGAGACCACCTGCCGTCCGGGGCAGGCAGCCTGCGCCCCGATCGCCTGCGGCATGGCGTTGGCCATCGAGCCGTGGTTGAACGAGCCGATCAGCCGCCGCCGGCCGTTCATCTGCAGGTAGCGGGCAGCCCAGACGGTCGGCGTGCCGACGTCGGCGGTGAAAACGGCATCCTCGGCGGCGATCTCGCTGATCACCCGGGCGAGATGTTGGGAATGGATCTGCGTGTCCCCCGCCTTGGCCACGGCAAGATCATCGAGGCCCTCGCGCGCCTTGGCGTAATGCGCCTTCGCCCGGTCGAAAAAGCCACGGTCGTCCTTGCGGTGCAGCCGCGGCAGCAGCGCGGCGATGGTGGAGCCGACATCGCCGACGATGGCGAGATCGACCGCCGTCCGCCGGCCGATCACCTCCGGCCGGATGTCCACCTGAACGATCTTCGCCTTCTCCGGATAGAAGTTGCGATAGGGGAAGTCCGTCCCCAGCATCAGCAGCACATCGCAGTTGAGCATGGCGTAATAGCCGGAGGAGAAGCCGATCAGGCCGGTCATGCCGACATCGAACGGATTGTCCCATTCCACGTGCTCCTTGCCACGCAGCGCATGCACCACCGGCGCCGCCAGCGCATCGGCGAGCGCGACCACCTGATCATGGACGCCGGCACAGCCGCTGCCGCACAGCAGCGTCACCGCCTCGGCGCCGTCGAGCAGCGCCGCCAGCCGGTCGAGATCGCCGGCCGCCGGGACGACAGCCGGCGGCGGACCAAGCGCCCAGCGGATGCGCGCTCCCTCCGGCGCCGGCTTCAGCGCGACGTCGCCCGGCAGCACGATGACCGCAACGCCGCGCTTGCCCACCGCGGTGCGCATGGCCGTCTCCAGCACCCGCGGCAACTGCTCCGGAATGGACACCAGCTCGCAGTAGTGGCTGCACTCGCGGAACAGCTCCTGCGGATGGGTTTCCTGGAAATAGCCGAGGCCGATCTCCGAGGATGGAATGTGCGCGGCGATCGCCAGCACCGGCACTTGGCTGCGATGGCAGTCGAACAGCCCGTTGATCAGGTGCAGGTTGCCCGGCCCGCAGCTTCCGGCGCAGACGGCGAGCTTGCCGGTGATCGCCGCCTCGCCGCCGGCGGCAAACGCCGCCACCTCCTCATGGCGGACGTGCATCCAGTCGACGCGACCGAGCCGCCGCAGGCTGTCGTTGAGGCCGTTCAGGCTGTCGCCGGTGACGCCCCAGATGCGCTCGACGCCCGCCTCCGCCAGCGTTACAGCGATCAGGTCCGCGATCGTGTCCTTGGCCATGAGCCCTCTCCCTGTTTGTCCGCTCCCTGCCGCCGGGCGAGAGAGACTGCACCGACAACGCGCATTGCACCATCACGGTTCGCTGTCCGACTGTCGCTCTCGTGGGTCGCCCCGTTGCGCAAGAATGGGGTCCGGCGAACGGTTAATTCGGGACCAGCAGTCGGTCGCGACAGAGCAGCGCGGCCGCAGCGGAAGAGAAAGGGCAGGATCATGAAGGTGGGCTTCATCGGACTGGGCAACATGGGCAGCGGCATGGCGGGTAACCTGCTTGCCGCCGGACACGAAGTGACCGTCTACAACCGCACCCCGGAACGGGCGCAGGCGCTCATCGCCAAGGGAGCGAAGGCCGGCGCCTCCATCGCCGAGGCGTGCCACGGGGACGCGGTCCTCACCATGCTCGCCGACGACGAGGCGGTGACTCGGGTGGCGCTGGACGCCGGCGGCATCCGCGACAGCCTTGCGGCCGGCGCTATCCACGTCGGCTGCAGCACCATCAGCGTCGCGCTGTCGCAGCGTCTGACGCAGGCGCATGCCGAAGGCGGGCAGCGCTACGTAGCGGCGCCTGTCTTCGGCCGGCCGGAAGCGGCCGCCGCCGCCCGGCTCGCCGTGGTAGCCGCCGGCGCTTCCGATGCGGTGACCGAGGTGAGGCCGCTGCTGGAAGCCATTGGCCAGAAGCTGCTGGTCCCCTCGCAAACCCCGGCCGATGCCAACCTCATCAAGCTGAGCGGCAATTTCCTCATCGCCACCGTCATCGAGGCCCTCGGCGAGGCGATGGCCCTGGTCGGCAAGGCCGGCATTGATCGCCAGCAGTACCTGCGGATCCTCACCTCCACCCTGTTCGATGCTCCCGTCTTCCATACCTACGGCGGGCTGGTCGCCGAGCAGCGCTTCGAGCCCGCCGGCTTTGCCGCGCCCCTGGGCCTCAAGGACGTCCGCCTGGTGCTGGCGGCGGGAGAGGCCTCCCGCGTGCCGCTGCCGATCGCCAGCCTGCTGCGCGACCGCTTCCTCGCTTTGCTGGCGCAAGGCGGCGAAAACCTGGACTGGTCCGCCATCGGCATGCTCGCGGCTCGGGACGCCGCAGCTTCCTAGCGGGGGACGGATCCTCTGACGGCCACGACGAGCCGCATCATCGAGCCTCCGCCGGGCATAGGTCCGGGCAAGCCGATCGGCAACGTGCTCTACGGCTGCTGCGGCTGGACCGACCGCACGCTGATCGACGCCGGCACGTTCTATCCCGCCGCGGCCCGGACGCCGGCCGAGCGGCTGGGCCACTATGCCCGCATCTTCCCGCTGGTCGAGGTCGATGCGACCTACTACGCCCTGCCGGCCGAGCGCAATGCCGAGCTGTGGGTGGCGCGGACGCCTCCCGGCTTCGTCTTCAACATCAAGTCGTTCGGCCTGTTCACCCAGCATGCCATCGACGTCGCCCGGCTGCCCCAGGCGATCCGCTCGGTGCTGCCGCCGCAGCTCGGCACCAAGCGGCGCCTCTACCTGCGCGACCTGCCGCGGCCGGTCGCGGAACTCGCCTGGGAGATGCAGGCGAGCGCGCTGCGTCCTCTCGCCGCTGCCGGCAAGCTCGGCTGCGTGCTATTCCAGTTCCCGCCGTGGTTCACCGCGCGGCGCGACAACATCGACTACCTCGAACGGTTGGCCGGCCGCGCTCCGTGGCCGATCGCCGTGGAATTTCGCGGCGGCGGCTGGATGACCGACAACTATCGGGCGCAGACACTATCGTTGCTGGAGAAGCTGGGCGCCGCCTACGTGGTGCCGGACGAACCGCAGGGATTCCGCTCCTCGACGCCGCCGGTGATCGCCGCAACCAGCCGCCTCGCCGTCGTCCGCTTTCACGGCCGCAACGCACAAACCTACGAGAAGCGCGGCATCAGCGCCGCAGAGCGCTTCCGCTATCTCTACTCGGCGGAAGAGCTGCAAGACTGGGTCGGGCCGATCCGTTCCCTCGCCGGCGGCGTCGAAACGGTGCACGTGCTGATGAACAACTGCTATGGCGACTACGCCGTTCGCAACGCGCTGCAACTGGCGGAAATGCTCGCCGCCGCAGCGTAGGCCGAAGATGACGCGCCCGGGACTGCAGGGGGTGTCGGCGGGCATGCTCCGGGGTTTCTGTCGTGGGCTGTTTCCTGCTAGGCTCGGGCCATACCGCGCAGGCACAGGCTGAGGTGGCCGACCGAAACCTGATACGGCAGGAGGCTTAGTGGAGTTCGCTGAACAGATGTCCGACCCCCCCATTGTCGGCATCGGCGCGTCGGCCAGCGGCATCAAGGCGCTGCAACAGCTGGTCGAGGCGATTCCTGGCGATACCGGCGCCGCCTACGTTGTGGTCGTCGATGTCCCCCCCGCACAGCACTTGGCGCTGGCCGATATCCTGCGGCCGCGCACCGCCATGCCCGTCGTTCAAGCCGACGGGAGACAGCGACTGTCTCGCAACCATGTCTATCTGATTGCCCCGAATGAGGCAATGCCGGCGGCCGGCGTGATCGTGCTGCCGCTGCCGCCGGTCGATGCCTCCCTGCCCTTGCCGGATGACGCGGCAGCTCCGCGCGATGTGCGTATCCGTCAGCTCAGCGCCGCGCTGGGCCTGGCGCAAGACCAGATCCGCCTCACCCGCGAAGAGGCTGATCTGGCCAAACGCCGGCTGCATGCCGCCAATGAGGCGCTGCAGAGGCTCAATGGCGAGTTGCAGCAGAAGCTGGACACCGTCTCGCGAGCCTGCTCCGACCTCGAGAACTTCATGGCGGCGACGGATATCGCCACCCTGATCCTCGATCAGGCGCTCTGCATCCAGCGGTTCACCCCGCGGCTCCTGGAGCTCTTCGACATTTCCGCCGATGACCTCGGGCGGCCGATCGACGAATTTACCCATCAGCTCGAATACGACGGCCTTGCCGACCACTCCCGCGAGGTGCTGCGCACCCTCATGCCGGTCGAGCACGAGGTGATGAGCCGCGACGGCGGTTGGTACCTGGTGCGGATCCGCCCCCACCGCACCATTGACGGTGCCGTCGGCGGCGTCATCTGCACCTTTGTCGCCATTACCGAGCGGCGGCGCGCGGAGGAGGCGCTGCGCGAGAGCGAGGAGCGGTTGCGGCAGGAGATGCGCCTCGTCGAGGTGACCCGGTCGCCCATCTTCGTCTGGGACTTCAACGGCGGCATCCTGCAATGGAACCGCGGCAGTGAACAGCTCTACGGCTATCGGCGCGAAGAGGCTCTTGGGCAGCGCAAGGATATCCTGCTGCACACCAGGGTGCCAGGATCGACGTTCGCGGAGCTGCGGCAGACGCTGCTAGCGCGCGGCTCGTGGAGCGGCGAGCTGGTCCACCGCGCCAAGGACGGCCGTCTGCTCACCGTCGAGAGCCAGATCGAGCTGGTCGAGATGGGCGGGCGTCATCTAGTCCTGGAGAGCACCCGCGACATCACCGACTACAAGCTCTGGGAAGAGCGGCAGCAGCTGCTGCTGGGCGAGCTGACCCATCGCGTCAAGAACGCGCTCACCGTCGTGCAGTCCCTGGCGCGGCAGACGCTGCGGACCACCGGCTCGCGCGAGGACCTGATCGAGCGTTTCGAGGGCCGGCTTTCCGCCCTTGCCGCCGCCTACAAGCTGCTGGTGGAGACGGACTGGCAGGGCGCCGAGCTCGGGGTTCTCGCCCGCAGCCAGCTCAATGCCTACGCCGGCCGGCAGCAGGACCGGCTGCAGATCAGAGGCAACCCGGTGATGCTGCCGCCGGACTACGCGACGCCTTTCGGTCTCGTCCTGCACGAATTGGCAACCAACGCCGCCAAATACGGCGCGCTGTCCAGTGAGGCCGGCCGGGTGGCGCTGAGCTGGGAGCTCGGCGGGAGGAACAACAGCCATCACCGCCTCACCGTGATCTGGAAGGAACGCGGCGGCCCACCCGTGAACGCCCCGGAGCATCGGGGATTTGGCACGGCTTTGATCGGCGGCGGTATTCCCGGCTCGTCCGTCCGCCACGAATTCCGGCGCGAGGGCGTCGTCTGCACCATCGAGGTCGACCTGCCGCCCGGCGAAGCCGACACGGCGGTATAGCCTCCCGACTCTGCCACCTCTCGTTAGGCGGATCGTCCTATCGCGCCTCCGCAGCGTGGGGTGGGTCGGTCTGCCGCCGGGCGGCGAGCCATCATCGTAATTTTTGGCCGAAGTCTGCGGCTGAGGCACGCTGGTCACCGTTCTGCAGCGGTCTTCACTGTCATGCCGGGCCGCCGAAAACAAACCGGGGCCGGCGCAAACATTGCCGCCGGCAGCCTTGCCGATGATTGCAGATGGCCCGAACGGGGCTTGTCCAATTTTGGCGATTCGCGTATTTTAATCTTGCCGTTGTTTTAAACCTTGGGATCGCGCTGCTTGAATTGCTGTTAAAGGGGGAACGCAGCACTGGAGCTTGTTCCAGTCCGCGTTCACATCCAGGACAGCCTTTGAAAGCAGGCGTGGTTGACGGCCCCGAAGGCGATTGACGCCGGAGGGATTTGGTCAGTTGCTTGTAGTAGATGGGGTCAGAACGAGCCGTCCTCGGTCCACACTTTCAATGGGTTGGTGGGTGGGACGATGTGGGTGCGCAACCGACAGGCGGCCACGCGTGGGGTAGGATGTTAAGATATTAAGCTACGCTCGCGTTGCAGTAATCGGGATACGTAAACGTTTGCCGAAACTGTGTTGCTATCGGTCACGTGCGAGATTGGTTTACTCTGTAGACCATGAAGAGGGCACGCAACCGATAGCAGCCTTTTCTCCATCGTCTCGCTTACCCGGAAAAACGCCCTCGCCGTAACGGGCCGCCATCGCGCCGGGGCCGCTATCCAACGCACCGCAGGACGAATTGCGTGCCGGGATACGGGTGGGAGCCCCTGGCCAATCCCGCCAGCCATCCGGGCATCCGACGCGGCCGTTATCTGCCTGTCAGCGGCCGCCGACCGCAAGCCCGCTGCCCCGCAGCACCCTCCCAAGCCGCATCACGGACCACGGCAAGCCAGGAACCTCCCGGCTGGCAAGGCGGCCATGCTGTCAATCGGCAGGGATGCGTCTTCGTTCACATCGCCGCGACCACGTTTGCGAATGTGAACCTGCCCACACCTGTCGTCGATAAACCCAACTATTACTCCACTGCAAGCGGCCCTATACCGCAACACATGGAGATAAGATGATGCATACTCGTTTCGTTAAGCTGCAAAACATGGTGACAGGTACTGCTCTATCGGCATTTACCGGGATGCTTATCGCCAGTGCGATACCAGCATCTGCGGCCCCTCCGTCCACTGTTACTTTTAGTTTGTTCCCAAATCCGGCAGTGGTGAACTGCCTTGCCAGGTTTCCAGGCGATTCCTCCCGACCTCCTTTCGCCAACGTAACGGTCACCCGCGGCACGCAGAACGACACGCTGACGCTAACCTTAGGAAATATTAAGCCTGGACTCAACTTTGACTTGTTCACCGTCGAGCGCAGTTTCTTTCTGACTGGAGGGGCGAAGGACCCGCACTTCACCAACTTCGGCCTGGGTTGGTACCAATCGGACGTGCACGCCAACGAAGACGGCGCCGGCGTCGTGACGGTCAAGACCATCCTGCTCGATCAGATCTTTGGCCTCGACCAGGATGTCCCGGCGCTGAATGCCACGACCAAGGCGACGACGCATCACACGTTCCATGTCGGCTTCTGGTTCAACAATCCGCAAAATGCGGTCCCCTGTGGCTTCGATGCGACCAAGCCGACGCCGTTCAACGGCGAGCAGAAGGCGGGACCGCTGGCGATGATGAGCCGGCCGCGGCCGACGGGCCTGGGTCCGCTCTGCAGCAACCCCAACACCGCGACCCATCCGGCCAGCTGCAACCCGTGAAGGACCCGGCCGGGCGAGCGGGGATCGTCCCCGGTCGTGGACTGGAGCATCGAGCGCAAAGTCGGGGTCGGGATCGAACGAACCCGCTGTTGCGGGAGTGAGGTGAGCGGTCAGAGGGGAGGCTTCGTCCGAGAGGACTGCGGCTGGGGAGTGCAATCCTGAAGACAGAAGTCCCCCCCGATGGCCGAGATGAGCGCTCCGCGCCGGCGCATGACCGCGGACATGACCGTCCGCAAACTGTCGCCGGCGACGCAGCGGTCCCATGTGCACGCGGTCCGCAGGTTCAGCCGGCGAGACCAAGCAGGCGGTCTCTGCGGGCCTGTTCCGAACGCTGGATACAGTTGCACCTCGGCCGCTGTTGCACCCGTCCGGGTTTCGACAGCGCGTGACCACGTCAAGCGGCGTTTGACCGCGCACGACAGCGTGCCTATAAAGCCGCGGGCCACGGCCTCCCGACGGGCCGCGACCCATCTGCAAGGATGGGAGCATCAACGCACGATGACCACACCAGCGCGGCCGGAGATCCGGCCGGCCAATCCCTGTTTTTCATCCGGCCCCTGCGCCAAGCGTCCTGGCTGGACGCTGGATGCGCTCAAGGACGCCTTCCTCGGCCGCTCGCATCGCGCCAAGGGCGGCAAGGCCAAGCTGGCGGAAGTGATTTCCCGCTCGCGCGCGATGCTCGGCATGCCCGACGACTGGCGCCTCGGCATCGTCCCGGCCTCGGATACCGGCGCCATCGAGATGGCGATGTGGTCGCTCCTCGGCGAGCGTGGCGTGGATATGCTCGCCTGGGAGAGCTTCGGCAGCCAGTGGATCACCGACGTGCGCAAGCAACTCCAGCTTGCCGACGTCCGGGCGCTGACCGCCGACTACGGCCGCCTGCCGGTACTGACCGCCGTTGATCCGCAGCGCGACGTCATCTTCACCTGGAACGGCACCACCTCCGGCGTCGCTGTCCCCGATGCCGACTGGCTCTCCGAGCAGCGCGAAGGCCTGGTGCTGTGCGACGCCACCTCGGCGGTGTTCGCCTACGAGATGCCGTGGCCGAAGTTGGATGTGGTCACCTGGTCGTGGCAGAAGGTCCTCGGCGGCGAGGCGCAGCACGGTATGCTGGCGCTCAGCCCGCGGGCGGTGGCGCGGCTCCAGCGCTACACCCCGGCGTGGCCGATGCCGAAGCTGTTCCGCATGATCAAGGGCGGCGCGATCACCGAGGGGCTGTTCGCCGGCGAGACCATCAATACCCCCTCGATGCTGGCGGTGGAGGATGCGCTCGACGGCCTGCGTTGGGCGGAGAGCATCGGCGGCCTGCCGGGCTTGATCGCCCGCAGCAAGTCCAACTTCGCCGCGATCGAGCGCTGGGTGGAGGCGACGCCGTGGGTCGACTTCCTCGCCCAGGAGCCGGCCACCCGCTCGCGCACCTCAGTGTGCCTTAGGATCGTCGATCCCCGGTTCGCTGCGCTGCCGCCCGAAGGCCGGACTGTCGTAGCCAAGCGTCTGGCAGCGCGGGTGGAGCAGGAGGACGCCGGCTACGACATCGCCTCCTACCGTGATGCGCCGGCGGGCCTGCGGCTGTGGGCGGGGGCGACGGTGGAAACCGCCGACCTCGAAGCGCTGTTCCCCTGGCTCGACTGGGCGTGGCACGGCATCGCCGCCGAACTTCCCGCGGCCTGAACGCCCTTTCCCCTTCCTCCCGAAACCGGCGGCGCCGACGACGGCGCCGCCGCCAGGAACGACCCGCCATGCCGAAAGTGCTGATTTCCGACCGGATGAGCCCGGCCGCTGCCGATATCTTCCGGGCTCGCGGCGTCGATGTCGACGTCCGCCCTGGCCTCTCCCCGGACGCCCTGAAGGCGATCATCGGCGACTACGACGGCCTCGCCATCCGCTCCGCCACCAAGGTCACCGCCGATATTCTCGCCGCCGCCCACCGCCTGCAGGTGATCGGCCGCGCCGGCATCGGCGTCGACAACGTCGATATTCCCGCCGCCACCACCCGTGGCATCGTGGTGATGAACACGCCGTTCGGCAACTCCATCACGACCGCCGAGCACGCCTTGGCGCTCATGTTCGCGCTTGCCCGGCAACTCCCCGCCGCCAATGCCTCGACCCACGCCGGCCTGTGGGAGAAATCCAAGTTCATGGGGGTGGAACTGGCTGCCAAGACGCTGGGAGTGATCGGCTGCGGCAACATCGGCGGCGTCGTCGCCGACCGCGCCCGCGGCCTGAAGATGAAGGTGATCGCCAACGACCCCTACCTCTCGGACGAGCGGGCGGAAACCCTTGGCGTCGAAAAGGTCGGGCTAGACCAACTCTATGCCCGCGCCGATTTCATCACCCTGCATGTGCCGGCGACCGAAGCCACCCGCGGCATGATCAACGCCGCCTCGCTGGCCAAGATGAAAAAGGGCGTGCGCCTGATCAACTGCGCCCGCGGCGCCCTCGTCGTCGAGGCCGACCTCAAGGCGGCGATCGAGTCCGGGCACGTGGCCGGTGCCGCGCTCGACGTCTTTGCCGTCGAACCGGCGAAGGCGAGCGTCCTGTTCGGGCTGCCCCAGGTGGTGGCGACACCACACCTGGGCGCGTCGACGGTGGAGGCGCAGGAGAAGGTGGCGCTGCAGGTCGCGGAGGAGATCGCCGATTTCCTGCTGACCGGAGCCGTCGTCAATGCCCTCAACATGCCGCCGGTCAGCGCCGAGGAGATGCCGAAGCTTCGCCCCTACATGAGCCTCGCGCGGCAGATCGGCCGGCTGATGGGGCAGCTTGTGGAGACCGCGGTCATTTCGGCGACCATCGAATACGAGGGCCACGCCGCCAGCCTGAACCGCAAGCCGCTGACCGCGCTGTTGCTGGAGGGGTTGCTGTCGCGGCAAACCGAAACCGTCAACATGGTCAACGCCCCCAGCATCGCCAAGGAACGCGGCATCGCCCTGACCGAGGTCACCCGCGAGGCGGCGTCAGCGTATCAGACGATGATCCGGCTCACCGCGGTCACCCAGGCGCAGAGCCGCACCATCTGCGGCACTCTTTTCAACGGCGATCAGCCGCGGATCGTCGAGATCAAGGGGGTGCCGATGGATGCCCGACTGCGCCCGCACATGCTGCTGGTGACCAACCATGACCGTCCTGGCCTAATCGGCCGGCTGGGTACCGTGCTTGGCGATGCAGGCATCAACATCGCCACCTTCAACCTCGGCCGCGACGAGGCGGGCGGCAATGCCATCGCCCTGATCGAGATCGACGAGGAACCGAGCGAAGCGGTGCTGGAGCAGGTGCGCGCCCTGCCTAACGTCATGCGGGTGAAGGCGCTGCGATTCTGAGTGGGTACCGCCCCCGCAACTCCCCGGACTGTCCGGCGGGCGCCAGCGCCAGCGGCGTCGCACTGATGCCGTTCAATGCGACGGAAGGCCCCGGCCGGCTGCGTTTACCTATGACAGGAGCCCCCATCAACCCTTCGGCGTTGTTGTAACAGTGCGCCTCGACTAATATTTTTTGCCGGCTGGATCGGAAAGCCGCTTGGCGCCCGGACTGGCCGGCAGCGGGAAATCAGGCCGGGAGGCGCACATGGGTTCTCGCATTAGTGGCGGCTGGGCGCACGCGGCGATGGCCGCCCTGGTTGCCGGCCTGCTGACGGCAGGCGCGGCGGGGGCATCGGCGGCGGGGGCCGTCGAACGGGTCCACTGGGATGTGCCCATTGCGTTCTCCGCAAAGCTGCAGGCGATCGGGGATACCCTGCCGTGGGTATCGCAGCGTCTTGACGAGATCAGCGGCGGCAATGTCAAACTCGAGGTATTCGAGCCGGGTAGGCTGGTCCCCGGAACCGAGATCTTCCACGCCGTCTCCTCCGGCATGACCGACGCCGGATATACCTGGATGGGTTATGAACTTGGCGACGTGCCGGCCTCGGCACTGTTCGGCGCCGTGCCGTTCGGCATGGACCCCTGGGAATATATGGCTTGGTTCTACTTCGGCGGCGGCAAGGAGCTGGCGCGGGAGGTGTGGGCACCGCACCACATCGTGCCGATCTTCTGCGGCATCGTCAGCCCCGAGACCGCCGGCTGGTTCCGCTTCGAGCTCAAGTCTCTCGACCAGCTGAAAGGGCTGAAGATCCGCTTCGCCGGTCTCGGCGGCAAGGTTCTGGAAAAGCTGGGCGCCACGGTCACGGTCATGCCGGCCGGCGAACTGCAGCAGGCGCTCGAAAGAGGCATCATCGATGCGACAGAGTTCTCCATCCCCAGCGCGGACGAACAACTCGGCTTCTACAAAATAGCGCACTACAATTACTTCCCGGGGTGGCACCAGCCGTTCACGGCGCAAGCGCTGTACGCGAACGAGAAGGCCTGGGCAAAGCTGTCGCCGGCGACACGGACACTGATCGAAACCACGTGCATGGCGGGCGTCACCTATTCGCTGGCGAAATCGGAGAGCCTGCAAGGCGCGGTGCTGAAGCGTTACAAGGACGCCGGCATCACCACGGTCGAGCTGTCCCAGCAGATCCTGGCATCGCTGCGCCAGGCAACCGACGAGGTCCTTGCCGAAGAGGCGGCGCGCGATGCCCTCTTCAAGAAGGTGCTGGACTCGCAGCGGGCGTTCGACGCCGTCTACAGACCGTGGCAGGCGCTCGCCTATCTTCGTCCCGGCGCCGGGTGAGCGCAGAACCGGGACCTGCCAGCATTCAGCCGCCAACCCGGACCTTCCAGCAGAACTGGCCGGATCCAGATCTGTCCCGCCCTTCGCCGGCCAACACCGAAACTGTCCGGCGGACCTGCGTCCGGCGCGCGGCAGCGACGGGAACTTCCAGCGTCGCCAGCGCTTGCATTCACATCGGCTTGCGTTGCCTTTGCCGCCTTGCTACCCACTTTGATGGGAGCGTCACCGCTGCCCCAGCCTAACCTTCCGAGCGAAATCACCTGGCAAACCCTGGAAGAAGTCGGCAGGCGGGCTTCGGGTTCATCGACAGCCCGCATAACCTGGAGCATATTGCGCTCGATGATCCGGTTACGTTGCATCACGCCGTCGCGGCGGGCTTTTCTCGCCGGACTGGCGATAATGGCTTTTGCCCCCCATCCCAGCCTTGGCGATTCGAGCACCGATGCGACCGCGTTCATCGCGGGCCTGTCGGATCAGGCCATCGCCTCGTTGACGACGCCAGGGATATCGCGGGAAGAGCGCGAGGCGCGCGCTCGCGCTCTGCTCAACGACTACTTTGCCGTCCAGGCCATCGCCCAGTTCGTCCTCGGGCGCTATTGGCGCACCGCCTCGGCTGAGGAGCGGGCCGAGTACCTGCGGTTGTTCGAACAGCTTATCGTGGTCACCTACGTCGATCGCTTCAGCCGCTATTCCGGCGAACGGCTGCGGGTTATCAACGCCGTTGCCGACGCGGATAGCGGCGACGTCACCGTCAATTCGGAGATCACCCGACCGGCGGGAGCGCCGGTACAGGTCGGCTGGCGGATTCGCCGGATGCCACCATCCTTGAAGATCATCGATGTCGTCGTCGAGGGGGTCAGCATGGGCCAGACGCAGCGTTCCGACTTTGCATCCGTCATCCGTAACAATGGCGGGACGATGACGGCTCTCCTCGACGAGATGCGCCGTCGCGTCCAACAGCCGACGTGAGTCCGACACCCGGAAGAGCCGCCGCTCCCATGGCCGCGGGACACCCAAGCACCGTCGAAATGCCCTCGGGCAAGGACGCCGCGTACGAGAACTTCCCGGTGGGATCCTTCCTGCTTCCGGCGGCACTGCGACCCCACGTCGCGGTTTTCTATGCCTATGCCAGGGCTATCGACGATATCGCCGACAGTTCCGAGTTGTCCGCTGCGGAGAAGGTGGCGCGGTTGGAAGGCTTCGCCCGGGTGGTGCGTGGCGAGGATCCGGGTGACGCCGGGTACGCCAAGGCCAGTGCCATGCGCCGCTGCCTACAGCAGACCGGCATCTCTCCCCGGCATTGCCTTGATCTGATCTCGGCCTTCCAGCAGGACGCGGTCAAAGGCCGCTATGCCGACTGGGCGGACCTGATCGACTACTGTGACCGCTCGGCGTCGCCGGTCGGCCGCTTCCTGCTCGACCTCCACGGCGGCCACCGCGGCGGATACGGGCCGTCCGATGCCCTGTGCAACGCGCTGCAGGTGATCAACCACCTGCAGGACTGCAAGGAGGATCACCGCGTCCTCGATCGCGTCTACCTTCCCGGCGACTGGCTGGCCGCCGAGGGGGCGCGCATCGCAGACCTGCAGCAACCGGCGCTGACGCCGCCGCTGCGCCGTGTGCTCGGCCGCTGCCTGGACGGTGTGGACGCGCTCCTCGGCGAGGCCGCGACACTGCCCGGCGGCCTGCGCTCGCGCCGCCTTGCCATGGAGTCGGCGGCGATCATCAGCATCGCCCGGAGGCTGTCGGCGCGGCTGCGACGCGACGATCCCCTCGCCCGCCGTGTCGCGCTGGGCAAACCCGCTTTTCTCTGGTGCTGCCTGCGCGGTGCCGCATCATCGCTGATGTGACCCATGCTCTCGACCCTCCTGCTTGCAAGCGTACTGCTGTCCATCATCGGCTGGATCCACCTGCTCGGCTGGCGGGGCGGCTTCTGGAAGTCGGACCAACGCCTTCCCCCGTCCCCGCCTTGTCCGGCGGCTTGGCCGCGGGTGACAGTGCTGATACCGGCGCGCAACGAGGCCGAGGGGATCGGCCGGACCGTCCGTTCGCTGCTGGCGCAGGACTATCCGGGACCGTTCAGCATCATCCTCGTCGATGATCACTCGACCGACGGTACCGCCGGGATCGCTGAAGGCGCAGCCGACGGCGATAGCAGGCTCAGCATCCTTCGCGGGCAACCATTGCCGAAGCGCTGGACCGGCAAGCTATGGGCACTGCACCAGGGTTTGCAGAAGGCGCTGGAAACTGGTGATGCAGAATTCCTGCTGCTGAGCGACGGCGACATCGAACATGATGCGGCCAACTTGCGGCGGTTGGTCGCTCTGGCGCAGAATGAGCGACGTGATCTGGTGTCTCTGATGGTGCGGCTGCACTGCAAATCTTTCTGGGAGCGATTGCTGATCCCGCCTTTTATTTTTTTCTTCCAGAAGATCTATCCCTTTTCATGGGTTAACGATCCACGCCGGCGGGAAGCGGCAGCGGCCGGTGGATGCGTGCTGGTGCGCGCCGCCACGCTGCAGGCGGCCGGGGGCATCGCCGCGATTCGCGATCAGCTCATTGACGACTGCGCCCTCGCCAGCCGGATCCAGCAGCACGGCGGCGTCATCTGGCTCGGGCTGAGCACGAAGACCCGCAGCCTGCGGACATCACCGCGGCTGCGCGACATCTGGCGGATGGTGACACGGACCGCGTTCGCCCAGCTCGATCGCTCAGCGGCAAAGCTGGCGCTCACCATGGTGGGAATGCTGGTGCTCTATGCCGCGCCTCTCCTTGCCCTGGTGCACGGGGTGGCGACGCAAGACGGTGCCTTGGTGATCCTCGGCGCCCTCGCATGGGCGCTGATGGCGGCCAGTTTCTTACCGACAGTCAGGCTCTACCGGCTGCCGATGGCCTGGAGCCTGCTGCTGCCGGTCGCCGCGTTCCTTTACGTATTGATGACCCTCGATTCAGCGCGGCTGCACTGGCTCGGCCGTGGCAGTCTGTGGAAGGGTCGCCACATCGCGGGCGATGCGGCGGCGGAAACGGGACTGCAGGCTGCCTCGATGACGGAGCAGGCCGGCCAGCAATGATACAAACAACGACCACTCCGGCTGCGAGCGTTGCCGGCCACCCTCTCGACCATGTCGAGGATATGGTCCGGCGATCCGGTACGTCGTTCTACTGGGCGATGCGCTTCCTGCCGGTGGAAAAGCGCCGCGCCATGTTTGCCGTCTATGCCTTTTGCCGGGAGGTCGACGACATTGCCGACGAGCCCGGATTGATCGACGACAAGCGCCGCGCCTTGCAGGACTGGCGTGACGAGATCGGGCGCGTCTACGCCGGCAATGCCGCGCACCCGGTAAGCACCGCGCTGCGCGGTCCAGTAGAACGGTTCGGGCTCCGTCGCGCCGACTTCCTCGCCGTCATCGACGGCATGGAGATGGACGCCGCTCCGTGCATCCGCATCAACGACATGGCCGAACTGCACCTCTACTGCGACCGGGTTGCCTGCGCGGTCGGGCGCCTTTCCGTGCGCATCTTCGGCATACCGGAGCCGGATGGCGACCTGCTTTCCGCCGCACTGGGCGAGGCGCTGCAGCTTACCAACATCCTGCGCGACCTGAAGGAGGATGCCGCCCGCGACCGCCTCTACCTGCCCTCCGACCTGCTGCGGGCGCACGGCATCGGCAGCATCGGCGACGCCGAAGCGGTGCTGCGCCACGGCGGCATCAGCGCGGTGTGCGAGGAGATCGCCGCCATCGCCGGGCGCCGCTTTGCCGAAGCCGCCGCGATCGCCGGCCGCTGCGACCGCAAGCTGGTGCGTCCAGCCGTCATCATGATGCAGGTGTACCGGCGCACCTTCGACCGCATGGCCGAGCGCGGCTGGAGAAGGTGGGCCGAGCCCGTCTCGGTTTCTCGCGCCGAGAAGCTGTGGGTGGCGCTACGCTACGGGATGGTCTGAGTGTCGGGCCGTGCGCACGTTGTCGGCGGCGGCCTGGCCGGCCTTGCCGCTGCGGTGGAGCTGGCCGCGGCCGGCCGGCCGGTCACCCTCTACGATCAGGCGATCCGGGCCGGCGGCCGCTGCCGGTCCTTCTTCGACGAGAGCCTCGGCCGCACCATCGACAACGGCAATCACCTGGTGCTCAGCGGCAATACCTCGCTGACCCGGTACCTGCGCCGGATCGGCGCCGAGGATCGATTGAGCGGCCCACAGCGGGCCGCCTTTCCCTTCATCGACCTCGCCACCGGAGAGCGCTGGACGGTGCGCATCGGCACCGGCCGGGTCCCGTGGTGGGTTCTCTCCGCCAGCCGGCGTATCCCCGGTACCCGGCTCGCCGAATATGCGTCGGCGCTGCACTTGGCGCGGGCGGGGAGTGAGCGGACGGTCGCCGACTGCGTCGATACGAGCGGCGCCCTCTACCGGCGGTTCTGGGAGCCGTTGACGGTGGCAGTGCTGAACACCGCTGCCGACGAGGGTGCGGCACACCTGCTGTGGCCGGTGCTGCTTGAGACCTTCGGCCGCGGCGAAGCTGCCTGCCGACCGCGCATCGCCACCCACGGCCTTGCTGACAGCTTTGTCGATCCGGCGGTGGCGTTCCTGCGCGGCGCTGGCGCCGAGCTTCGCCTGCACACCCGGCTGCGCTCGATCGTTATCGGGGGTAGCCGCGCCCGGCTGCTGAACTTCGCCGGCGGCGGCGGAACCGAGGTGCCGATCGGCGCGGATGAGAGCTTGGTGCTGGCTGTACCGCCAGCGGCGGCGGCCGCACTGATGCCGGGGCTGACGACCCCGCAGCACAGCCGGGCGATCGTCAATGCCCACTTCCGCCTTGACGATGCGGTGCCGCAGCCCGACTTCGTGGGATTGGTGAGCGCTACCGCACAGTGGATCTTCGTGCGCGATGACATCGCCTCGGTGACGGTCAGCGCAGCCGACGGACTGGCCGAGGAGAGCAACGAGGCGATCGCGGCGCGGCTGTGGCCGGAGGTGCAGCAGGCGTTGCGGCTGCCGGCGGCAAGCCTGCCGCGCCACCGGATCGTCAAGGAGAAGCGGGCGACGTTTGCGCAGACGCCAGCCGAAGCCGCCCGCCGCCCGGGCGCCCGCACGGCTCTTACGAATGTATTCCTGGCAGGGGATTGGACCGCCACCGGCCTGCCCGCGACCATCGAGGGAAGCGTGCGATCCGGACACACCGCAGCCGCGTGTGTCTTCGCAGGTGCATCAAACGCTTGACACGGCCCAGGGATTCAAGCGACCAAGCTTCCCGATTAATTGTGACATGGGAGTGACAGTGGACGGTTCTACCGAACATTACCGGAGCACGGTCATGAAGGGAGTGAGGCCCGCACGGATGCCACCGGCAAACCAGCCGTGCATCGACAACGACCTCGACCTGACGATTGCCGAAGCCGCCTCATGGCTTCGCCAACAGCAAGACGATGACGGCCACTGGGTGTTCGAACTTGAGGCGGATGCGACGATTCCGTCCGAGTACATTCTCCTCCACAACTACCTCGACGAAATCGACGACGCGCTGCACCAGCAGATCGCAGCCTATCTGCGCCGGACCCAGGGGCCGCACGGCGGCTGGTCGCTCTACCTTGGCGGCGACTTCGACCTGAGCGCGACGGTCAAGGCCTATTACGCGCTGAAGCTCACCGGCGACGATCCGGACGAGCCGCATATGGTGCGCGCCCGGACGGCGGTGCTGGCGGCCGGCGGTGCGGCCAAAGCCAACGTCTTTACCCGCATCCAGCTGGCGCTGTTTCGCCAAGTGCCGTGGCGGGCGGTGCCATGGATCCGACCGGAAGCCATGCTGATGCCGAAGTGGATGTTCTTCCACATCGACAAGGTGTCGTACTGGTCGCGGACGGTGATGGTCCCGCTGTTCGTGCTGGCGGCGCTGAAGCCGCAGGCACGCAATCCGCGCGGCACCGGCATCCGCGAGCTATTCGTCGCCCCGCCGGAGGCCGTCGACGACTTTCAGAAGAATCCGACCGATAATCTTGCCGGCGATGCGTTTCTCGCCATCGACCGCATTGGACGCATCGTCGAGCCGCTGTTCTCCAAGCGCCTCGAGAAGCGGGCCATCGACAAGGCGATCGCCTTCGTCGAGGAGCGGATCAATGGTGAGGACGGCCTCGGCGGCATCTTCCCGGCGATGGCCTACGCACTGATGATGTTCGACGCGCTGGGCTATCCGCGCGATCATCCGCACGTCGTCGCCACGCATACGGCTATCGCCAAGCACGTCGTCAGGCGCAAGCAAGAGGCCTACTGCCAGCCGTGCCTGTCGCCGGTGTGGGATACGGGACTGGCGCTGCACGCGCTGCTGGAAGCCGGCGCAGCGGGCGACGATACGGCGGTGCAGGCAGGATGCCGCTGGCTGACCGAGCGGCAGGTGCTCGATGTGCGTGGCGACTGGATCAGCGAAAGACCCGACGTCCGGCCCGGCGGCTGGCCATTCCAGTACCGCAACGCCCACTATCCCGACGTCGACGATACCGCGCTCGTGGCGATGGCGCTGCACCGGGCAAGCGAAACCGAGCACGCCCACGCGATCGAGCGGGCGCGGGAGTGGATTGTCGGCATGCAGAGCCGCAACGGCGGTTGGGGCGCTTTCGATGCCGACAACGAGCACTATGTGCTCAACAGCATCCCATTCGCCGACCATGGTGCCCTGCTCGATCCGCCGACCGCCGATGTCACCGGCCGCTGTCTCGGGCTGCTCGCCCAGCTCGGTGCGCAGCGGGACGACCCGGAGGTGACCCGCGCCCTCGCCTATCTGCGCGACCAGCAGGAACCGGACGGCTCCTGGTTCGGCCGCTGGGGTACAAACTACATCTACGGCACCTGGTCGGTGGTGGTAGCGCTGAATGCCATCGGCGAGGACCCGCAGGCGCCGTACATCCGCAAGGCCGTGGACTTCGTAAAGGGCAGGCAGCGGGACGACGGTGGCTGGGGCGAGGACTGTGCCAGCTACTGGCCGGAGCGGCGCACCGAGGTCAAGACCAGCACGCCGACACAGACGGCGTGGGCGGTGCTGGCGCTGATGGCAGCAGGTGAAGTGGACAGCGCCGAGGTACGGCGCGGCATCGACTATCTGCTGGCGGCTCCCCGCGACGGCGGCCAGTGGCATGAGGAGATGTACAACGCCGTTGGCTTCCCGCGCGTGTTCTACCTGAAGTACTACGGCTACAGCGCCTTCTTCCCGCTGTGGGCCCTGTCCCGCTACCGCAACCTGACGCGGAGCAACGAACGCAAGACGCCGGCGTTCGGAATCTGACGCTTGGTAGCGGCGGGGGCCGCGAAGGTGACGGCCACCGGCATCGTCACCGGGCTGGAACGCGAGGCGCAAGGCCTCCGCTCCCTCCCCGTTGGTGAGCACCTGACGGTCGCCTGTTTTGGACCGGGACCGGCAGCGGCAGCACGTGCCGCCGCTTCGTTGCTGGCGCAGGGGTGTGGGGCGTTGGCAAGCTGCGGCTTTGCCGGCGGCCTCGACCCGGCGCTGCGGCCGGGTGATGTTGTGGTTGCCGAAGCCGTCGTGGCGGCCGATGGATCAGCCTTCGCCACCGATAGCAATTGGCGGCAGGCTATGCTGTCGCGCCTGCGCAGGTCGGCGCCGCGCCGCCGCTGCGCCGGCGGCCGCATCGCCGGTCTTAGTCAGCCGCTGCTGACCGCCGCCGACAAGGCCGAATGCGCCAACCGGCTGTCCGCCTGCGCCGTCGATATGGAGAGCGCTGCCGTCGGTAAGGCAGCAGCGGCGGCCGGCGTGCCGTTACTGGTGGTGCGCGTCATCCTCGACCCCGCCGACCGGCCGATCCCCGCCTGGCTCGCCGGCACGCTGGGTGCGAGCGGCAAGCCGCTCCCCAGCCGCCTGCTGGCCGGGCTGGCGACGCACCCCGGGGATCTGCCAGCATTGCTGCGACTGGCCGGCGACGAGCGAAGGGCGCTCGCCGCCTTACGCGGCGTCGTCCTCGACGCGGGCCCGCGCCTTGCGCGGCCGTAAGCGCTTCGGCTCCTCGGCGTCGATCGTCACCTTCTTCATCAGGCTCTCGAAGATGAATTCGGCCGGCCGCTGATTGTCGAGCTGGATGTCCGGCGCCATCGGCCCGTCGGTGCGAAAGCCGCGAAGTTTGACCATCAGCGCCTTCCACGGGCGACGCAGGGTATCCTCGACCGCGGTCCCTTCGTAGCCGCAATGCACCATGCAGTCGGCGCATTTCTCGTAGTTGCCGGTGCCGTAGCGTTCCCACTCGGTCGTCTCCATCAGCTCCTTGAAGCTGCGGGCGTAACCCTCGCCGAGCAGGTAGCAGGGGCGCTGCCAGCCGAAGATGTTGCGGGTCGGCGTGCCCCACGGCGTGCACTGGTAGCTCTGATTGCCGGCGAGGAAGTCCATGTACAGCGCCGACTGGCTGAACCGCCACGGTGTCTTGCCGCGCAGCTTGAGAATGTCGCGGAAGAGTTGCTTGGTGCGGATACGGTTGAGGAAGTGCCGCTGCTCCGGCGCCCGCTCGTAGGCATACCCCGGCGCGGCGGTGATGCCTTCCACGTCGAGTTCGTCTGCGCAGAAATCAAAGAAGCGGGCGGCGTCCTCCGCCTTCATCGTGTTGAACAGGGTGCAGTTGATATTGACGCGGAACCCCGCCTCTCGCGCCTTGCGGATCGCAGCGACGGCGCGCTTGAAAGTGCCCGGCTGGTTGACCGCCTTGTCGTGGTGCTCCTCCAGCCCGTCCAGATGCACCGAAAAAGTTAGGTACGGCGTCGGCTTGAACAGGTGCAGCTTCTTCTCCAGCAGCAGCCCGTTGGTGCACAGGTAGACGAACTTCTTCCGCGCGACGATACCGGCGACGATCTGGTCGATCTCCTTGTGCAGCAGCGGCTCGCCGCCCGGAATGGAGACCACCGGCGCGCCGCATTCGTCGACCGCGGAAAGGCACTGGGCCACGCTGAGGCGCCGATCAAGGATCGCATCCTCATAGTCGATCTTGCCACAGCCGGGGCATGCCAGATTGCACCGAAACAACGGCTCAAGCATCAGCACTAGCGGATACTTTTCCTCCCTCCTCAGCTTCTTGCCGAGGATGTAGGCGCCGACGCGCATCTGCTGAAGAGCAGGAACAGCCACGACTTTATTTCCCCCTGATCTAGCTCGCGCCGACGGTACTTGCCGTCAGGTCGCGTGGCAGCTTGAACTGCATATGCTCCTCGACGCCAGCCAGCTCCTCTACCACCACGCGGCCGAAGTCGCCGAGGCGATCAATCAGATCCTGGACCAGCTTCTCGGGGGCTGAGGCGCCGGCAGTGACGCCCACCGTCCGCACCCCCTCCAGCCATTGCGGATCGAGGCTGCGGGCGTCGTCGATCAGGTAGCTGGGCACTCCCAACTCCGCTCCGATCTCGCGCAGGCGGTTGGAGTTGGAGCTGTTGCGCGCACCGACGACGAGCAGCATGTCGACCTGCGCCGCCAGGTCGCGCGCCGCCTGCTGGCGATTCTGGGTGGCGTAGCAGATGTCCTTGGACCCTGGACCGGTGATCGCCGGGAAGCGCTGTCGCAGCGCCTCGATGATGTCGCGGGTATCATCGACGCTGAGGGTGGTCTGGGTGACGTAGGCGATCTTCCCCGGGTCCCGCACGTCGACCTTTGCCACATCGGCGGTGTTGGAGACCAGATGAACGCCGCCCGGAATCCGCCCTTGCGTGCCTTCCACCTCGGGATGTCCGGCATGGCCGATCAGGATGACCTCGCGGCCCTTGCGCGCGTGATTGCGACCTTCCTTGTGAACCTTGGTCACCAGCGGGCAGGTGGCATCGATCACCGGCAGATTGCGTCGAACCGCCTCCTGCTCAACCTTGGTCGAGACGCCATGCGCACTGAAGATCGTCACCGCCCCTTCCGGGATCTCGTCGAGCTCTTCGACAAACACCGCACCCTGGGCGCGCAGCGACTCGACCACGTGCTTGTTGTGGACGATTTCGTGCCGGACATAGACCGGAGGGCCATAGAGCGCCAGTGCCCGTTCGACGATTTCGATCGCCCGCTCGACGCCCGCGCAAAACCCACGCGGCTTCGCCAGCAGCACACGGAGCACCGGCTTTTCTTCCTGCAACACGCTGATCGCTCTCCTTGCCAGCCACACCTTGACCGCATTGCACCATAAGGTGCGTCGGATGCCCTGCAAATGCCGATTAGACCCTTATAATACTCGGGTATTCGGGCGTGACCTTTTCGCAACCACACTCCTTCCCCGCTTCGCGCACTGCCGGCTCACGCTCGTCTTGCAGTGCCAGCGGCGGTTCCGGCGCCGCAATCGGATCAAAGACGTGTGGGATTGGGCGCGTCGCCATAAACCGTGCGTGGATCGAAGGTCTTCTCGTGCTCGACGAAACGCAGGCTGGGACCGCCCCCGGCCACCTCCACCGCCCGGTAAAAGCACGAACGATAGCCGACGTGGCAGCTTGCCGAACCCTCGATCGAGACGCGCAGCCAGACGGCATCCTGATCATCGTCGATACGCAGTTCGACGACCTTCTGCACCAGGCCGCTCGTCGCCCCTTTGTGCCAAAGGCAGGCACGGCTGCGAGACCAGTAGTGCGCTTCGCCGGTGGCGATCGTCAATCCCAGCGCCTCGGCATTCATGTAGCCCAGCATCAGCACCTCGCCGGTCGCGGCATCGGTAGTGACGGCAGGGATCAGTCCGTCGGCATCGAATTTCGGCGCCAGTTCGTGGCCTTCCTCCACCTGTTCGACGCTGGTGCGCGGGGCGAAGGTTCCGGTCTGTGGGCCAGCTGCCATGATCATGACACTCCTTTCGTGTCGTGGCGCGGCTCATATGCCATTCCAGCGACACATCGGCAAGCACACCCGCCGCTTTTGTGTTCACAAGACCGGGCCGATCGGCTAGAAATGCCGCTCCACGCCGCCTTCCGGGCGGCGTACCCTTGTTGTATTCCCGAAGGGACGAGTCATGGCGGTTCCAAAGAAGAAAACGTCGCCTTCGCGGCGCAACATGCGGCGCTCGCACCACGCGCTGAAGGCTCCGGCATACGTCGAAGACAAGGATTCGGGGGAACTCCGGCGCCCGCATCACATCGACCTCGCCACCGGCATGTATCGCGGCAAGCAGATCCTGGAGCCGAAGTAAGCCTCCTTCGCCCGGCGCGGGATGGAGAGCCGCCCGCGCGCCCGCCCCGAGGTGGTGGCGATCAAGAATCCGGACGGATCAATGCCTTGAGTTCCGGGCGTGCAGGCGTTCAGCCCGGCAAAGTTGGCTGATAGCGCAAAAGACGTAGTGCGCTGCCGCACGCCGCAGGTACCCCGCACCGCCCAGCCGCCCGGGTAAACATCACATCAACGGCCTTGAAAGCACCGGGAGCTGGACGGCCCGGCCGCCTTTGTTGCGGCTTGCCGGCAGTTCGACCTGATGCGCAAAGCCCTTGCTGCGGAGCCCCCGGATCAGGGTGCCCGCAACTCGGCAGCCTTTTGATCCAGCACCTCGGCCAGCTTATCGGGACCGCCCGAGCGCAGCACCTGACTGTACTCGGACCGGCGGACCGCCAGCTCGCTGATCGATTTATCAAGCAGGACATCCACGATCCGCCAGCGGCCGTCGGTTTCGGTCATGACGTAGGTAATGGGCACCGCCGGGTCCTTCGGGCGATTGAGCCGGGTATCGACGAAGACCGAGTCTCGCGGTCCCGCGCGCTCGCCCAGCGTCTCGAAGCTCTCGCCGGTCCAGGCGTTGAAGCGCGCTGCGTAGGTGGTGATGCTGAGCTTGGTGAACGCATCGGTAAGGCGCTGCCGTTCGGCATCGCTCGCCTGCGCCCAATAGGACCCGGCAGCAGCGGCGATCATCCGCTGAAAGTCGAAACTCTCCTCCAGAATCGGCTGCAGGGTGCGATAGCGGCCATCCATGCCAAGCTGATCGGCCTCTTTCATCGTTGCCAGCAGCTTTTCGTGGAGAGCCTCGACGACGGCCACCGGCGCGGATGCTGCCGACGCAACCGAGGACACCGCAAAAACGGCGATAAATAAGATGATGGCCCGCAGTATCCGCATTGTCGTTCCACGCATTGGCAGGATTACGGCGGCACACTAAGCAGGCCCGCCGCCTTCGGCAAGCCGGCCGTGCCCGCAACCTCGGACGGGCGAGCCTATCGTGCGCCGGCCGGCCCTGCCCCGCGTTCAGGTGGAGCGAATGCAGCCGCGACGCCTGCGGTCAAACGGAGAGGTTGCCGCAAACCCGGGAAACCCTACATAGCGTAACACGAAAATCGCTCCCACCCCGCCCTGGGTGTGGCAAATCCGACACAAGATGGGTTCGTACCTGCCCCGGCCTCCATACCCGGCGGGAACCGGGACATCGACAGAGCGTTGGCGAGCGATACGGGCCACCGACCGCGAGTCGGTGCGCTGTCGATTGCAAAAGCGCGGCCTCGGGGGCAACCCGGGCCGGCAAACGAGCTGAAGGGTACTGCAGTTGGATACGATGGACACCGCCCTTCTGGATCTCATCCCCATCGGAATTTGTTGGTGCGCGCCCGACGGCGCGGTGCTGCGTGGGAATCGACGGGCGGCCGAACTGTGGGGGACCGTGCCGGCTGACGTGCGCCTGTTCGATGCGGAAGGAACCTTGATTCCGCCGGAGATGAACCCGTTGCTCGTGACGTTGTGCACCGGCCGGCCGGTTCGGGACCGGCGCATCACCATCGAACGCGCCGATGGCAACCGCGCGACGGTTCTCATTACCTGCGAGTCGCTGTTCGACGAAGCCGGAAGGGTTTCCGGATCGGTGAACTTCTTTCAGGACATTACCCCGCTGGTAAAGGCCGAGCGGACGCTCCAGAGCCGCGAACAGTACCTCTACGACCTGCTGGAGGCGCTGCCCGCCGCCGTCTACACGACCGATGCTGCCGGGAAAATCACGTACTACAACGAGGCTGCAGTAGACCTCGCGGGAAGACGGCCGGAAATCGGCGAGGACTTGCGGAGTATCGCCCGACCGGCGCGTCAGTCCGAACCGGCACTGACTATGGCGATGCGGGAAAAGCGCCCGATCCGCGCAGCCGACGAGATCGTCGAACGGGCCGACGGCACCTGCGTGCCAGTACTGAGCAACCCGACGCCGTTGTTCGATGCACAGGACAACCTCATTGGCGCCGTCGACATGCTAATCGACGTCACCGAGCGCAACGAGGCCGATGAGGACCTGCGGGTCTTGCTGTGCGAACTCAACCATCGCGTCAAGAATACGCTTGCCTCGGTACAGGCGATTGCAAACCAGACACTTCGCCGGTCGAGGGGTCCCGGTGAGTTCGTCACCAGCTTCAGCGGCCGGGTCCAGGCACTGTCTCGAGCCCACGCGCTGCTGACGGAAACGACATGGCGGGGCGCCGAGATCGCCGCCCTGATCCGCGACCAAGTGCTGCCGGGGGGCTCCACCGACAACCGCGTTCACTGCTCCGGCCCCTCGCTGACGCTGGAGCCGCAGGCGGCCCTGCACGTCGCGCTGGTGTTGCACGAGCTCGCCACCAATGCCCGCCGCTACGGCGCCCTATCGGTACCCGGTGGCCGGCTTTCGGTGAACTGGGTCCTGCGCAGTGCGGGCGAGCGCGCCCTGCTCCTGCACTGGCAGGAGAGCGGCGGGCCGAGGGTCACCGTGCCCGCAGCGCCAGGGTTCGGCACCACCCTGATCGAGCAAAGCCTGCACGCGCACGGTGGTGAGGCCTGCATCCGCTATGCCGCCAATGGCGTCATCTGTGAGATACGGCTACCGCTGCCGCATCCGAACCGCCGGCAGGCCGTGCGGTCGTGCGGCGCACCCCGGACAGAGCCCGGTTGGGGCACTGCCGATACAAGCGGTACAAAGCTGACGGGTGTTCTCCACGGTCGCCGCATCCTCATCATCGAAGACGAGCCAGTGGTATCGATGGATGTGGTTGCGAGCCTGCAGGAAGCCGGTTGCATCGTCATCGGGCCGGCAGGAACCGTCGCGGAAGCATGGCGTCTGATCGAAAGCGCCGTTTTCGATGCTGCCCTGCTCGATGCCAACCTTTCGGGCGAGCCGGTCGACGCGCTGGCGGCGGCACTGACCGCCCGCAACACTCCGTTCGCCTTCGTCACCGGCTATGGCCGCGAGGGCCTACCCGCAGCGTTCGGGCGAGCGCCGGTCCTGTCCAAGCCTTTCAGTCCGCAGCAGCTCATCGAAACCGCGGGCGCCCTGCTCCCCCGGCCCGCGCGCCTTGCCGCCTTGCCGTCCGGCCGCATCAACTCCCGCTGACGGGCGCCCCAAGCTGCGAGCGCCCCGGGAGGGCTCCCCCCGCCCGGTTATGCGACGGCCTCACGAGCGCGCTTTGCCTCGTAGGCCTTCAGATGCGTGTAGGCGATCCGCAGGCGCGGCGCTTCCACCCCGGTCTCGGCGCCGCGGCGCAGCAGATCGCCGATGATGTGGTCGGCCTCGATGCGGCCGCCGCCCTCGATGTCGCGCAGCATGGATGCAGCAAGCCTCGACCCGGTCTCTGTCACCATCTTACGGGCGTTGGCGAGAGGCTTCGGGCGGGCAGCGTTGCCGTTGGCGGTGGCGATCGCCTGGATTTCGTCAAGCAAACCGGCAACCAAGTCCTCGCCGCCGGGGGCCGCCATGATGTCGCCCACCGGGGCGCGCATCAGACAGGTCGACGCCGCCAACGTCGCCAGCATGACCCACTTCTCCCACATTTCGAGGACGATCGCATCGCTGAGCCGGCAGTCCACCCTGGCCCGGCCGATGTCGGCGAAAAGCTCCTGGCAGAACTCTTGCTGATCGTCCGAGCGGGCTCCGAAAACGAATGTATGCGCGCGGTTGAGGTGCCTGACGATGCCGTTCCGGGTCAATGTTGCGGCGATGGCGCACAGGCCCCCCAGGACCCGCGATGCACCGAATCGCGCATCGAGCCGCTCGAGGTGGGCGAGGCCGTTGAGGACCGGCAGCACCTTGGTCTGCGCCCCGAACGCCGCCGCGACAGAATCGATGGCGTCATCGAGATCGAAAGCCTTGCAGCTCAGCAGGACAACATCCCAGCCGTCGCCCGCCGTGTCCCTGGTCACCGTACGCACCGGCGTGCGGATGTCGCCAAGCGGGCTCTCAACGACCAAGCCGTTCGCCCGGAGGGTCTCAGCCCTGGCCGGGCGGACGAGAAAACTCACATCGCAGCCCGCCTCCAGCATCCGCCCGCCAAAGTATCCCCCCGTTGCCCCCGCACCCAGCACCAGGACCCGCATCGCTGCCCTCCCTCGCCGCATCATGGTGGCGGCGCCTATCGCTTACCAACCCGGCCATTATGCCCATAATCCAGTTCTGCGGGCAGATTTCCCGGCTAGGCTGGTGGTTGTCAGCGTCCCGCCGCGCGCCGGCTGGCCCCTGCAGAAATCGCACGGCAGTTGCGCTTTCCACTTTGTGAGCGGGCTCATCTTGAATTTGCGGCGAATAGTCCTTATCATTAACCAAGCGTAAAGGGTGAGCAGCGCCGGAGCAGGGCTGCCCATCTGTGGCTGACGATATCGTAGCCAACGCCGGCAAAATTGCTCGCAGGAGGATTATGCCAATGTATGGACGTCTTCTCTCCCTCGCAAGTCGCAGTGAGCGCCTGTGCATGGAGCGGGCCGCGTAAACCGCTCGTCTCCCGCCTTTGATGGCGATGCACGCGGTGCGGCGCCGCATCTGGCTGCCGCGCCTGTCATTCCCGATACTGCGAGATAGATCATGAAACGACTGAGCCTGCCTTCGATCGATTCCGATCGGGGCCTTACCCGTTACTATCGGGAGATCTGGGCTTTTCCGGTCCTCAAGCCGGAAGAAGAGTACATGCTGGCGGTCCGCTGGACCGAGGACGGCGACACGGAAGCCGCTCACCGGCTGGTCACCAGCCACCTGCGTTTGGTCGCCAAGATCGCGTCAGGCTACCGCGGCTATGGCCTGCCGATGGCCGACCTCATCGCTGAGGGCAACATCGGACTGATGAAGGCGGTGAAGAAGTTCGAGCCGCAGCGCGGCTTCCGCCTCGCCACCTATGCGATGTGGTGGATCCGGGCAGCGATCACAGAGTACGTGCTGCGGTCGTGGTCGATGGTGAAGCTCGGTACGCTTGCCGCGCAAAAGAAGCTGTTCTTCAGCCTCGGGCGCATCAAGCGCGAGCTCAGCATCCTGAGCGATGGTCCGATCAACGACGAGCAGGCCGAGAAGGTCGCTGACGCGTTGAACGTGTCGCCGCAGGACGTGATCGACATGGACCGGCGCCTCGGATTCCCAGACGTCTCGCTGAACGCCCCGCGCAACCGCGAGGACAGCGAGGGTGCGGAGTTCATGGACACCCTGGTCGACGAGGCTCCCAGCCCGGAAGCCATCGCCGCGACGGTGGAAGAGGGCAAGCTGCGCCGCGAGCTGCTGGCCCGCGCGCTGGAGACGCTGCCGGAACGCGAGCGGCACATCCTTACCGAGCGTCAGCTGAGCGAGCAGCCGAAGACGCTGGAGGAGCTGGGCTCGGTCTATGGGATCAGCCGCGAGCGCGTCCGCCAGCTTGAAGTGCGCGCGTTCGACCGGGTCAAGAAAGCGGTGGAGAAGCTGGCCCTGATGCCCGTACCCGCCGCCGCCTGACCCACGGCTTTACCGCATCCGCCAAAAAGCGCTCCCCGCGATCGCGGGGAGCGCTTCACTTTTGTGGCTGGCGGCGGGATCGGGGCGTCCCGGCTACTGCAGAACAAACATGCCGTCAGCGAAGCGAAACTCGGCGGGCTTGATGAGATCGGCCGCGCCGACCTTCACCGAGTGAAGCCGCCCTTCCAGGCTGCGAGCCCAGAAGTCCAGAAAGCGGCGAAGCATTGGGAATTCCGGGATCAGATCCAACTCCTGCCAGATGTAGTTTTGCAGCAGGTCTGGATAGTCGGGGAGGTGATAGGTAATCTCAGCCGTGGCCAGTCGCCAGGACAACAGGCGGTGTCGGGTCTCGACCATGGGCTCATCCTCCTTGCGCTTCATCGATGGTACGGCGGGATCTCTTATGTATGACCTCCCGCGGCGTGTCGTCGCGCTGAACGGGATTTGCGGTCCTCAGCCGCATCCGCCATTGCTCGCGCCGACGCGCAGTCGTCATGCAAGGGGCACGCCAGCTCACCCCCTCACCTCCCCGGCTGCCCGGATCCGCCAGTGGCGATGATCGTCCTGTTCACCGACTTCGGTGCGCGCGGCCCGTACACGGGGCAGATGACCGCCGCCGTGCACGCTGCCGCCCCGGGCGTGCCCGTGGTGGATCTGCTGGCAGACGCCCCCGCCTTCGATCCTCAGGCATCGGCTTACCTGCTCGCCGCCTACGCTCGCCCGTTCCCGGCGAACACCATCTTCCTCGCCGTGGTCGACCCGGGCGTCGGGAGTTCGCGGCTGCCCTGCGTCGTCCGTGCCGACGACCACTGGTTCGTCGGACCCGGCAACGGGCTGTTCGAGGTGGTGATGCGACGGGCGGCCCGTGCCCGCTGCTGGCGGATCGACTGGCGGCCGCAGCAGCTTTCCGCCACCTTCCACGGTCGCGATCTATTCGCACCGGTGGCGGCGCGCCTGGCCCTCGGCGAAGCGCCGCCGGGATCGGTGCTGGCAGAAGAAATTATCCGCTACCCGCATTGGCCCGACGACCTCGCCCGCATCATCTACATCGACAGCTACGGCAATGCCGTCAGCGGCCTGCGCGCCGATCGGGTGGCCGCTGCCGCCCGCGTCCGCATCGGCAGCCTGTCGATCGCCCCAGCACGGACTTTTTCCGACGTCCCGGCCGGCCAGCCTTTCTGGTACGCAAATGCCGACGGGCTGCTGGAGATCGCCGTCAACCGCGGCCGCGCTGCCGGGACTCCCGGCATCACCCTCGGCGCAATGGTGTCGGTCACCGGATGACAGGAGATTTTATTGCGGCGGCTTAGCAGTTGCCGTGCGCGCCAACACATATAATCTTATCCCTGCAAGGGAAGAATAGCGGCGCCGCCGTATCGGTGGCGCCGTTCAGGTCGGCAGTTGCGGGCATATGTTCTTCGTAAAGTTCTGGGGAGTCCGCGGCAGCATTGCCTGCTGCACTCCTGGCCATATCCGGTATGGTGGCAACACCAGCTGCATTGAAGTCGGCGTCGGTGAGCATCGCTTCATCCTCGATGCCGGCACCGGCATCCGCTCGCTCAGCAAGGTTTTCCGAGAGGACGACGTCCGGACCATCTACCTCCTGCTCAGCCACACCCATTGGGATCACATCAACGGCTTCCCGTTCTTCCGCCCGGCCTATGACAAGAACCGCCGCATGCACATCTATGCCGGCCACCTTAAACGACAGGGGCTGAGCATCCAGGGCGTTCTCTGCCAGCAGATGCGCGAGCCGGTCTTTCCGGTGCCGCTCGACGCAATGAAGGCCATCGTCGAATGCGAGGATTTCGATGCCGGCGACAGCTTCTCGCTGTTTCCGGGCGTTCGGGTCCGGACCCAGCCGCTCAACCATCCCAACGGCGCCACCGGCTACCGCATCGAATATGGCGGCAAGGTTGCCTGCTATGTCACTGACACCGAGCACATTCCGGGACAGACCGACGAGAACATCCTGAAGCTGATCGAGGGCGCCGATCTCGTCGTCTACGACAGCACCTACACCGAGGAAGAGTTCGCCCGCCACGTCGGCTGGGGACATTCGACATGGAACGAGGGCTTGCGGCTGTGCCGTCTCGCCGGCGCCCGCCAGCTCGCCATATTCCACCACGATCCGGACCATGACGACGCGGCGATGGACAGGATTGCGGCGCAGGCGCGGGCGGCGGCGCCGAATACCATCATCACCCGCGAGTGCATGACCATCCTTCTCGATGGCGCGGGCACCGCCCCCACCGCCCACCTCTCCTCATCCTGCGAGACGCGGGCAGAGCAAAAACAGCGCAGCGCCCGCGCAGTGAAGGCCGCGTGCTCGCGCGAGGACGTGGCGCAGCGCCTGCGTCACCTCGCCCGGCCGGTGCGTACCCGCTGGGGGATCCGGATCGTCGGGTTCTTTGGTTCCTGTGCCCGCGGCGAGATGGAGCCGGAGAGCGATGTGGACTTGCTCGTCGAGTTCGATCGTCCGCTCGGCCTGGAACTGACCGATGCCGTCAGCGAGATCGAGGCGCAGCTCGGCCGCCGCGTCGATATTGCTTCGCGGAAGTGGCTGCGTCCCCGCCTGCGCGCCGCCATTGCCGAAGAACTGGTCTATGTCGACGCATAGGCCTGCTGCGATCGTCGCCGACATGATCGAGGCCATCGAGCAGATGGGCCGGTTCATTCTCGCCTATGAGGCTGCTTCCTTCGTCAGCGACGACAGGACGGTGCAGGCGGTGTGCCGCTGCCTCGAAATTCTGACCGAGGCGGCGGCGCGGACCCCAGAGCCGCTGCAGCTCCGCTTTCCGGACATCCCGTGGTCGCGCCTTGTCGGGCTTCGTCGCTATCTCCTGCACGGCTACTTTGACGTCGACCGCGACCTTCTATGGAAGGTCGCCGCCGATGATGCCCCGCCGTTGCTGGGGCACCTGCGCACCATGCTGGCCCAGTTGCACGCCGACGCCGACACTTGAAAGCGGCCCGCCGTTCAGCGGCCGTTGCGGCAGAGCAGGAAGACCGCCTGCTCCCCCAGCAGGTTGGCGAGAGTCAGAACCGAGCCGAGACGCCGCGGCGTCCCGGTCTGGTCGAGAAACAGGCCGCGCTCGATGCGAGCGTCGAGCTCTCCGCACAGCGCGACGAAGTCGCGGATGGTGCACAGATGGATGTTGGGGCTGTCGTACCACGGGTAGGGCAGCGCGTCGCTGACCGGCATCCGCCCGCGGGTCAGCAGTCGCCAGCGCAAGCGCCAGTGGGCGAAGTTAGGCATCGAGACGATGGCATGGCCGCCGATGCGCAGCAGCTGGTCGAGGGTCTTGCGCGGTGCCCGCATCGCCTGCAGCGTCTGACTGAGCACCACGTAATCGAAGGCGCAGTCGGGGAAGTCGAACAGGTCGGTATCGGCATCGCCCTGGATCACCGACAGGCCGCTCGAAACACAAGCGTTGACCCCCTCGCTCGACAGCTCAATCCCGCGCCCATCCACCTGCTTGAACTGGACGAGGTAGTCGAGCAGCGTTCCGTCGGCGCAGCCGACGTCGAGCACGCGAGAGCCGGGCTCGATCATGTCGGCGATGAGCTGCAGATCGACGCGAATCGGAGCCAACGGTTTCATCGCGGCCGGGCTTGGCCGTTGCAGACCGGCAGCAGCCCGTGGTGCTGCGCGGCCCCGGCGAGAAAGCCGGCCAGGACGCTGTGGAAGTCGGGCTCGTCGAGCAAGAAGGCGTCATGGCCGTTGTTGGAGACGATCTCGGCAAAACTGACGTTGGCAGCGACGGCATTCAGCGCATGGACGACCCGCCGGCTCTCGACGGTCGGATAGAGCCAGTCCGAGGTGAAGGAGAGTACGCAGAAGCGCACTGGCGTATGGCGAAAGGCGTTGGCCAGCACACCGCCATGCCGCGCCGCCATGTCGAAGTAATCCATGGCGCGGGTGATGAACAGATAGGAGTTCGCGTCGAACCGCTCGACGAAGGACTGCCCCTGATGGCGCAAGTAGCTCTCCACCTGGAATTCGGCATCGAAGCCGTACTTGATGTTTTCGCGATCCTGGAGCCGGCGGCCAAATTTCTCGTGCAGCTTCGCTTCGGAAAGATAGGTGATGTGGGCGGCCATCCGGGCTACAGCGAGGCCCGCCACCGGCTTCTTGCCGAAGCGCCAGTACTCCCCCTCGTGCCAGTCGGGATCGGCCATCACCGCCTGCCGGCCGACCTCGTGGAAGGCGATGTTCTGTGCCGAATGCTGGGCCGCGGTGGCGATCGGCACCGCCGCGAACACCCGTTCGGGATAGAGAGAGGCCCATTCCAGCGCCTGCATCCCGCCCATCGAGCCGCCGATCACCGCGAACAGCCGGTCGATACCGAGGTGGTCGAGCAGCATCGCCTGCGCCCGCACCATGTCGGCGATGGTGACGATGGGAAACGCCAGCCCCCACGGCTCAAGCGTCGAGGGGTTGATCTCGCTCGGCCCGGCGGAACCCATGCAGCCGCCCAGCACGTTGGCGCACAGGACGAACCAGCGATCGGTGTCGATCAGCTTGCCAGGGCCGACGATGCTGCGCCACCAGCCCGGCTTGCCGGTGACCGGATGCCGCTCGTCGGCGACGAACTGATCGCCGGTCAACGCATGGCAGATCAGCACCGCATTGGAGCGGTCCTCGTTGAGGGTGCCGTAGGATTGCCAAGCGATCGGAAACGCCGAAAGCTCAGTCCCTGAGTCGAGCCGCAGCGGCTGCTCGGTGCCGAGCACCGCACGATGGCCGGGCAGCACGAACGGCTGACCGTATCCGGGTTGCCGAAAACCGGCGTGGCTGATCATTGATGCAGCGAAACGACCTCGACCCTGGAGCGAAGAGACGGCTGCCGGCGAGGCAACGTTTTCTTTGCTTTCGGATGACCGTACCATTATGAGTGAGCCGACGTCGATAGGGTCGGCGACTTCAACCGAATCTGCGTTCCGGAAGCCAGCATGAGCAGCGTACGAACGCTCGGCGACGTCCGCGCCGATATTGACGCCATTGATGATGCCATCCACGACATGCTGATCCGCCGTACCGAGTTGGTGGAGGAAGTCCGCGCGATCAAGCAGGACTGGCGGGTCAAGATCCAGCCGTCGCGGGAGGCGGAGATCGCCTGCCGGCTGGTCGCACGCCACCACGGTGCCTTTCCCAGGCGCGATCTGCTCGCCATCTGGCGTGTGCTCATCTGCGCGACGCTGTCGTTCGAGGGCCCCTTCTCCGTTGCCGTGCACATGCCGGACGGCGATCCGGGATTCTGGGACGTCGCCCGCGGCCACTTCGGACCCTATACGCCGATGAGCCGGCACGGCTCGGCCCGCTCCGTCCTCGAACAGGTCACCCGCCAGGAAGCGACGGTTGGCGTGCTGCCGATGCCGCGCAGCGATGACGCCGATCCGTGGTGGCGCCACCTCGCCATCGACCGCGCCGACGCGCCGCGCATTATCGCCCGGCTGCCTTTCGCCGGCTTCGGCAACAGCCGCAGCAGCCATGCCGACGCGCTGGTGATCTGCCCGGTGGCGGTCACCGCAACTGGGCGTGACCGCTCGTTCCTGGTGATCGACAGCCCTCGGCGGAGGGCCGCCGTGCAGCTCAACAAGACGCTGCAGGATGCCGGCTTTGAGACGACGCTGCTGGCGCCATGGGGGGAGCGCCCCTCCCCGCAGTCATGGCTCTACTTGGTCGAGGTGGAGGGCTGGCTCGCCGCCGACGATCCGCGGCTGTCGGTATTCCGTGAAGCCTTCGGCCAGCCGATCGACCGGCTGGTGCTGATCGGCGGCTACGCCAAGCCGCTTCCCGCGGCAGCGCTCGATGGCACGCCGGCAGCCGCGGCAGACCGGGTTCCGGCCAGCGAGGGTGCTGGCGCCGGATGATGCTCCCCGCGCCCCGCCCGGGCATCCTCGACATCGCCCCTTACGTCGGCGGCGAGTCCAACGTCCCCGGCCTGAACCGCATCGTCAAGCTCGCCTCCAACGAGAGCGCGCTCGGACCGAGCCCCAAGGCCCTGGCCGCGTTCCGCGATGCCGCCGCGACCCTGCACCGCTACCCCGACGGCGGCTGCACCGGCCTGCGCCGGGCGCTGGGTGGCCGCTTCGACCTCGATCCCGCCCGCATCGTCTGCGGCGCCGGCTCGGACGAGCTGCTGGGGCTGCTGGCGCGCGCCTATGTCGGACCGGGCGAGGAGACGCTCTACACGGCCCACGGCTTCCTGATCTATCCGATCGCCACCCGCGCCGCCGGGGCGCTGCCGCGCGCCGTACCCGAGCACCATCTGCGCGCTGACGTCGATGCCCTGCTGGCGGCAGTCACCCCGGCCACCCGCATTGTGTTCCTCGCCAACCCCAACAACCCGACCGGCACCTACCTGCCCGCCGCCGAGATGCGCCGGCTGCGCGAGGGGCTGCCGCCGGGCGTGCTGCTGGTGATCGACGCCGCCTACGCCGAATATGCCGATGCCGCCGACTACACCCCCGGCTTCGAGCTGGTCGATGAGTTCGGCTCGGTGGTGGTCACCCGCACGTTCTCCAAGATCTACGGCCTCGGCGGCGCCCGCCTCGGCTGGGCCTACTGCCCGGACGCTGTCGCCGACGTACTCAACCGACTGCGCATGCCGTTCAACGTCGCGGCGCCCGCCCAGGCGGCGGGTGTGGCGGCGCTGTCCGACCTGCCGTTCGTCGAGGCGGCGCAGCGTCATAACCGCCAGTGGCGGGCGTGGAGCCGCTCGGCGATCGGCGCCCTCGGCCTCGAGGTGCCGGAAAGCCATGGCAACTTCCTGCTGCTCCGCTTCCCCAAGGAGCCGGGAAAGGATGCGGCGGCGGCCGATGCCTACCTGAAGTCGCGCGGCTACATCGCAAGGCGGGTCACCTCCTACGGCCTTCCCGACCGGTTGCGGGTGACCATCGGCCTCGAGACGGAGATGCGCGGCTTCGTCGCAGCGCTGAGCGATTTCATCGGGGGAACCGACGAGCCCAGGGACAGATGGGCCGACCGATGAACCAGGACGAAACGCCTCCCGTCCGCTTCGAGCGCGTCGCTCTGATCGGCATCGGTCTGATCGGCTCGTCGCTCGCCCACGTCATCCGCCGCGACGGCATCGCTCCGCATATCTCGGTGTGCGCCCGCACCCACAAGACCCTCGATACCGCACGGGCACTGGGAATTGCCGACAGCACCACCACCGATCCGCGCGCCTGCGTCGAGGGCGCCGACCTCGTCGTCCTGTGCACCCCGATCGGCACCTACGCCGCGATCACCCGGGCCATCGCGCCGGCGTTGCAGCGCGGCGCCATCGTTACCGACGTCGGCTCGGCGAAGGTGTGCACGCTGACCGACGTCGGCGACAACCTGCCGGAGGGCGTCGCCTTCGTGCCCGGCCATCCCATCGCCGGCACCGAGTACTCAGGCCCGGAGTCCGGCTTTGCCGAGCTGTTCCAGGGGCGTTACTGCCTGCTGACCCCCCCGCCCGGCACCGACCCCGTCGCGGTCGAGCGCATTGCTGCGCTCTGGCGCGCCGCTGGCATGATCGTGGAGATGATGCCGGCCGCCCATCATGACCGGGTTCTGGCGATCACCTCGCACCTGCCACACCTGATCGCCTACACCATCGTCGGTACCGCCACCGATCTCGCCGAGGAGGCCCGCTCCGAGGTCATCAAGTTCTCCGCCGGCGGCTTCCGCGACTTCACCCGCATCGCCTCCTCCGACCCGGTGATGTGGCGCGACATCTTCCTCAACAACCGCGAGGCAGTCCTCGAGATGCTGGCGCGGTTCAACGAGGATCTGATGGCGCTGCAGCGGGCGATCCGCTGGGGCGAAGGCGACGTCTTGGAAGACAAGTTCGCCCGCACCCGCGCCATCCGCCGCGGCATTGTCGAGGCCAAACAGGCCTGAGCGGGGTACTTCGCCCCGTCGCGACCCCTCCTTACCTCCCCTTCCCGGCCATACCGAATCGGCTGGCAGGTGGCTTTGACCGCATCCGGGCCGCCCTGTACGATTTCCTTCACACCAAAGTGAACAGGGAGCAAACGTCCAATGGTCCCCGCCCCCAACCGCCGCAGGTTCCTCTCGGTAGCCTGCTGCACGGCCGCTGCCGCGGCGACGCTCATCCCCGACCGCATCGCCCACGCCTCCTCGCCCGCCAAGCACACCGAGCTGTCCGCCGATCAGGCGCTGGCGGCGCTGAAGGACGGCAACGAGCGGTTCATCAAGGCCGGTGCCGAATGCTTCGAGGACCTCGCACAGAGGCGTCAATCCATCGCGGCCGGACAAGCCCCGTTCGCGGTGATCGTCGCCTGCTCCGATTCGCGGGTGCCGCCTGAACTGCTGTTCGCTCGCGGCCTGGGCGAACTGTTCGTCATCCGCGACGCCGGCAACACCGTCGATACCGTGGCGACAGGCAGCATCCAGTATGCGGTCGAGCATCTCGGCGTGCCCCTGGTGGTCGTCCTCGGCCACCGCCGCTGCGGTGCGGTACAGGCGGCCGTCGCGGTCGTCGAAGAGAACGCCGTTTTCCCCGGCAGCATCGGCCAGATGGTGGAGCCGATCGTCCCGGCGGTGCTCAAGGCCAAGGGCGCATCCGGCGACCTCCTGGACAACGCGGTCCGCGAGAACGTGCGGCGGACGGTGATGCGGCTGCGCACCTCCAGCGAGCCGATCCTCAAGGACCCCCTGGAAGCCGGGCGCCTGAGGGTGGTCGGTGCCCGCTACGATCTCGACGACGGCCGCGTGGACTGGTTCATGGAAAGCTAGTCCCGAGCCGGCAGCGGCCGATGTCCTCGTCGGCCGCAACCCTTGGCCCCTTGCAGCGTTGAAGCAGCAGTCGCCCACACAGAAGGATTGCCGGTCATGGCCAGTGAACCCAACAAGCCGCCCGAAGAGAATGAGACGGACGCGAAGGCGCAGAAGGAGCGCCGAAAGCAAGAAGAGGAGGCAGCCCTGGACGAAGCCCTGCGCGAGAGCTTTCCCGCCAGCGATCCGCCGGAGCAGACCAGCCGGGTCACCGTCGATCCGAAGTGACTTCAGCGACGCCGGGCGCTTCGGACGCTGGACCAGGGGGCGAACTATGCTGGAAC
>JAEULG010000129.1 GCA_016793875.1 Rhodospirillales bacterium
CTGCTGTTCGAGGTGCCGGTGGCGGAAGCGGCGGAGACGGCGGCGGTGGTCAAGGCGGTGATGGAGAGCGTCGCCCACCTCGACGTCCCGCTGGTGGCGGAAACCGGCACCGGCCGCACCTGGGAAGAGGCTCACTGAGCCAACGCCTCTGGTTCGCGGGACTTAAATGAGCGAAAACAAAGACAACGAGGCGGATCCATTTTCTGAAGGCTTTGTAAGCCCGCCCCGGCAGATAACAGAGCCGTGTCGGATGTATATCGCACGAATCATGGAGCTGCGCAAGTTTGTATCCTTCTACTTTACCTTTGTGAAGACGTCGCGCGAATTTACTCGGTTAATCCGAAAAGAATGTGGAGATAATTGCGGGGAGAGGTTTTTTGTTACCAAGTACAACTACTCAGACCAACGGCCATTGATGGATGAACTTATGTTGTCGCGCGCTATAGACTCGTTTGACTTCTATCTGACGACCATCTTTGGGACATCTTTTTGTCCCGGCCCGAAATGCTGAAGTCGGAAGGGGCGATTGACGTCGCCACAGTCATCGAAACGGGGAACTATGAAGACCTTATCTGGCGGATCGTAGAGCGTAAGGTGCGCGACCTCTCGTACAAACCGCTCTCTGAGTTGCGAAAGTTCATTGTAAGCCGAACTGGAATTGACCTTTTTCCGACTCCGGAAACCTTCGAGATGACGGTTGTCGCGTCAGAGGTACGAAATCTCATCGCTCACAACGACTGCGTCGTGAACGACCTCTTCAAGGCTAGAATCAAAGGGATTGCTCTACCTTGCGAGGTATCAGACGCGGGGCGGATCAAGATCGAGGACGGGTGGCTCAGACGCACAAGCTATACGTTGGATCGTGTAGTTTTCCGTTTTGATGAGCTCGTGGCCAAGAAATTTAGCCTTGATACGCTCTCGCAGATCGCGGCTTCTCTCTTTCGGCACTAGCCAGGAGGCTACGTGTGCGACTGTTAGAGCTCGTTGCCGCCCCAGATCTCGCGCTCGCAGTAGGATTGCGAGGCGAACTTCATGCACGCCGCCATCTTGTCGCCGGTGCCGCTGAAATCGGCCTGGTTGAACTGCGGCGGCGGGTCTGGCTGCAGGCCGCACCCGGCGGCGGCGAGGACGATTGCCAGCGCGCCTGCCCGGACCGCCCGTTGCCCGACGTGCCGAGGGGTCACCGTCATGGTCTTCTTCCTGTCCAGTGGAAGATGCCCTTAGGTGGGGGACAGAAGGCGCCGTCGCATCGGTCACGGCAAAAAAAGAAGCCGGGCGCACCGCCGGAAAGTGGCTGCGGACCCGGCCGGCAGAGAACCGGGCGGCTGCGCTTACCGCTGCCGCCCGGGATGGGGTCTAAGTCTACGCCGCCAGTGTCTTGCCGGTGCTGCCGAGGTCGGTGAAGGCCTCGTTCAGACGCTCGACCATGCCGACTTCGGCCGCGCGCAGCCATTTGCGCGGGTCGTAGTACTTCTTGAACGGCGTGCCGTCCTCGGGGTCGATCTGGTACTTGAACGCCTTCGGATGAGCGTCGACGAACTTGCCAACCGGCTCAGAGAAAGCGAACTGGGTGTCGGTATCGATGTTCATCTTGAACACGCCATAACCGACCGCCTCGGTGATCTGCCCCTTGTCCGAGCCGGAACCGCCATGGAACACGAGGTTCAGCGGGTTGGGGCCGGTGTTGTGGCGGCGCGCGATCAGATCCTGCGAGTTCTTGAGGATCTCCGGGCGCAGCTTGACGTTGCCCGGCTTGTAGACGCCATGGACATTGCCGAATGACGCCGCGACCGAGAACATGCCGATATCCGACAGCTTGTCGAACGCCTGCAGCACGTCCTCCGGCTGGGTGTAGAGCTTCGCGTTATCGGCGCCTTCCTTGAACTCGGAGCCGATGCCGTCCTCTTCGCCGCCGGTCACGCCCAGCTCGATCTCGAGGTTCATGCCCATCTTCGCCATCCGCGACAGCACGCGGGCGCACTGGTCGAGGTTCCAGTCGATCGGCTCTTCCGACAGGTCGAGCATGTGCGAGCTGAACAGCGGCTTGCCGGTCTCCTTGTAGAAGGCCTCGCCGTGGTCCAGCAGGCTCTCGACCCACGGGATCAGCTTCTTGTTGGCGTGGTCGGTGTGCAGGACGACGCAGACGCCGTAGTGCTCGGCCATCATGTGCACGTGACGGGCGGCCGACACCGCACCCAGCACCTTGGCGAGGCTGCCGTCGGGAAAGCCCTGACCGGCATAGAACTGGGCGCCGCCGTTGGACAGCTGGATGATGACGTCGGACTTGTTCTTGGCGGCCGCTTCCAGCACCGCGTTGACGGTGTTGGTGCCGGTGACGTTGACCGCCGGCAGCGCGTAATTGCCGGCCTTGCACGCGGAGACCAGCGTCTCGTAGTCCTTACCGGTGACGACGCCCGGCTTCAGCCGGGTATCGGTTGCTACACTCATGTCTAAACTCCTCCCCGATGGGTTGAGGGTGTCCCGGCTGCCATGGTCCGCCGGGGCGAAAGCAAAGAACCCTGCGATCCGGGTTTATATCAGCTTGTGTCGCGCGAGCGAGCCCGAACAGGATTTCCGGCGGCAAAACGCGCCGGTTTGATTGACGGCCGCGCTGCCGGGGGGTGCGGACACCTGCTGGCCGGGCCAGGGATACACGCGGGGCGGGGCAGCCCTCCGCGTCATTCGCCCGTCGCGCGAGGCGAGGCCACCTGCGCTCCGGTGGCCGGATAAAGGACGCTCAGACCCTCGGCCGAGGCTTCGCACCGACCGCGCTCGGTGATCAGGCCGGTGATCAGCCGCGCCGGGGTCACATCGAAGGCATCGTTGCGCGCCGCCGTTAGATCGGGCGTGAGCTGGATATCCAGCACGCGGCCGTCGCCGGCGCGGCCGCCGATCCGCGTCACCTCGCCCGCATCGCGCTGCTCGATCGGGATCCGCAGTCCGTCGTCGAGGCTCCAATCGATGGAGGGGCCGGGCAGCGCGACCCAGAACGGCACGCCGCAGTCCTTCGCCGCCAGCGCCTTCAGGTAGGTGCCGATCTTGTTGCAGACGTCGCCGGTGCGCGTCGTCCGGTCGGTTCCGACGATGACGAGGTCGACGAGCCCGTGCTGCATCAGGTGGCCACCGGCGTTGTCGACGATGACGGTGTGGGGTACGCCGTGGCGTCCCAGTTCCCAGGCGGTGAGTGCCGCCCCCTGGTTGCGCGGCCGCGTCTCGTCGGCCCAGACGTGCACCGGGATGCCCTGCTCGTGCGCCTTGTACACCGGCGCCAATGCCGTGCCCCAGTCGACCGTCGCCAGCCAGCCGGCATTGCAGTGGGTCAGCACGTTGACCCTGCCGTGCCGTCCTTTCGCCTCCCAGGCATCGGCGATCAGCGGCAAGCCATGGCCGCCGATCGCCTCGCACAGGGCGACGTCCTCATCGCAGATCGCGGCAGCGCGGCGGGCGGCGGCCTCGGCCCGGCGAGCGGCGGGAAGCTGGAGGAGCACGCTCATCACGTCGTCCAACGCCCAGCGGAGGTTGATTGCGGTCGGCCGCGTCGCCAGCAGCAGCGTGCCGGCTTCCTCCAGCGCGCCCTGCGCCGGATCGTCGCGCGCCGCCAGCGCCAGCCCCCACGCGGCTGCGGCGCCGATCAGCGGTGCACCGCGGACCCGCATGCTGCGGATCGCCTCGGCAACCTCGTCGACCGTTGTCAGACGCAGCACGATGAACGCGAAGGGCAGGCGGGTCTGGTCGATGATTTCGACATCGCCGCTGCCGTCCGCCGCCGCCCAGATTGTCCGGTAATGCTGGCCGTCCACCCGCATGCCACCGCTCCCGCCTTGCGCCACTGCGCCAGACTACACCATTGCTGCAACTCCGGTCCCTCCGATCGGCGGTTCACCTGCGCCCGGTTCCGCGCTATCTCGGCAGGCGGGCGGGACGGCCCGTTGCGGCGATCGGCGGAAGAGGAGAGACGAACGGATGGAACTGCACCGCTTTGCCGCCGACGACGGCGAGGAGATCCGCGTCCAGGTGGGCGGCAGCGGCCCCGCGGTCGTGCTGCTGCATGAATGGGCATCGAGCCACCGCGTCTGGGAGCCCATCGCCCACCGGCTGATCGACCGCTTCACCGTCTACCGCTGGGACGCCCGCGGCCACCACGGCCATGGCGAGCCGCTGTCGCCGCCGTCTGGCCGCAAGGTCAGCGTCGAGCGCATGGCAGACGATCTCGCCCGCCTGCTTGATCACTTCCGCCTGGAGCGACCGGTCGTCGTCGGCCATTCAATGGGCGCGCTGACGCTGTGGTGCTACATCGCCCGGCACGGCTGCGGTCGGCTGGGCCGCATCGGCATCATCGACCAGTCGCCACGGCTCATCACCGATGCCGACTGGCGCTGCGGCATCTATGGTGACTGGAGCCCGGAGCGCGACGCCATCTTCGTTGCCGACATGCGCCGCGACTTTGTCGATGCCGTCGTCCGCCTCGTCTGCTGCGGGCTGAACGAGCGGGCGCGCATCCGCTATCAGAACCACCACGCCGGCATCGAGCGGATGCGCACCTACCTCGGCATGCTCGACCACGGCCCGTTGATCGAGGTCTGGCAGACGCTGTCGGCGGTGGATTTCCGGCCGCTGCTGCCGACGATCACCGTGCCGGCACTACTGGTCTATGGCAGCGACAGCAACTATTACCCGCCGGCGACCGGCCGCTTCGTGCGCGATGCGCTGCCCGACGCCCGGCTGTTCGTCTACGAGAAGACCGACCATTCGCCGCACGTAGCCCTGCCGGAGCGCTTCGCCGCCGACCTCGCCGGCTTCGCCACGGAAAGCTGACCGCCCGCTACCTTCCGTCCCAGAACTGCGGCCAGTGGCGGCGGACGACGTCGCCGTCGCGGGCAAGGGCGTGGCAGGTATCGAGGATCGGCGGTGGCCGGCCGTCGGCCGTTGCCTCCTGCCGACGGGCCCGCGCTGGACCAATAGTCTGCAGCGCCGCCGTCGTCAGCGGCCCCAGCAGCAGTTCGGTGAGATGGGTGCACCCGGCCACCCCGCCCATTTTCTGCATCACCGCCTTGCGCCATCCGGGCCCGATGCGCAGGCCCGCAAGAGCAGCGAATGACGGGGTGATCGCCGGGCACAGGTCGAACGGCCCGGCGTCGGTGGCCGCCTCGCAGGCCTGCACCGCCAATTCGTCATCCAGCGTCAGCCGGATGCGCATGTGGTGAATGGGCTCGCCGGCATTGATGCCGTCGCGGTCTAGGTTGGCGAAGGAATAGGTCTTGGTATCGATCAGCTCGCCTTCGATGTCCCACAGCCCATCCTCGCGACGGTAACCACGGCAACGGACCTCCCGGCTGTGAATATGGTCCCGGCGGGCCGGCCGGCTCAGCGGCATCGCTGCTCCTCTGGCGTCATGCGTCCGCCGCCGGTGGCGGCGGAGTGACGCGGATGAGGGTGATCTGATGATGTTGGCGACGCAGGATCTCGAAACGGAAGCCGTGGAAGAGGAAAGCCTGACCGACCTCGGGGATTTGCTTCGCCTCGTAGAGAACGAGTCCAGCGATGGTCACCGCATCCTCGTCCGGCAGCTTCCAGTCCAGCTCGCGATTCAGATCGCGGATGGTAACGGTTCCCTGGACGACGTAGCTGCCGTCCGGCTGGCGGACGACGCCGGGAACGGCGACGTCGTGCTCGTCGGTAATATCGCCCACGATTTCTTCCAGAATGTCTTCCAGGGTGACGATTCCCATGAGGCTGCCGTACTCGTCCACCACCAGGGCGAAGTGCTCGCGACGCCGCCGGAACGCCTGCAACTGGTCCATCAGCGTGCGTGATTCCGGCACGAACCACGGTGCAACGGCCAGTTGGGCGACGTCGAGCCCGTCGATTGCATCATCACGGGCTTTGACTGCGCGAAACAGCTCCTTGACGTGGATAACGCCGACGATGTTGTCGGGTTCACCGCGCCACAGCGGAATGCGGGTGAAAGGGCTCGCCAGCACCTGGGTGACGATCGCCGCCGGCGGCTCGTCTGCATCGATCATAGTGACGTTGCGCCGGTGGACCATGACCTCCTCCACGGTCACTTCCCCGAGATCGAGGACGCTATGCAGCATTGCCCGCTCGTCGCGGATGACGGCGCCCTCTTCGGCGTGCAGCTCGATGGCGCCGCGCAGCTCTTCGGACGACGGGCCGATAAGCGCGTCCTCCCTGCGGCCGGCGACGCTGCGGACGACAGGGCGGAGCAGCAGGTCGATCGTACGGGTCACCGGCGAGAGGATGACAGTCATCCCGTTGATCGCTGGCGCTACCAGCAGCGCCAGCTTGTCTGCCCGCTGGAAAGCGAGGGTCTTCGGCAGGATCTCGCCGAAGACGACGACGAGAAGGGTCATTCCCAGAGTCGCGTAGACGACGCCGACCTCGCCGAACAGCGAGAAGAGGACACTGGTCGCCAGCGCCGACGCCAGAATATTGACGAGGTTGTTGCCGAGCAGGATGGTCGCCAGGAGCTCGTCGGCGCGATCGCGCAGCTGGTTGACCAGCTTGGCCCGGCCGTTGCCGTTTTGCGCCAACTGGTGCATCAGTGGCCGTGACGCGACCGTCAGGGCTGTCTCCGAGCTCGAGAAGAACGCAGACAGCAGCACCAGCAGCAGGATCGCGGCAATGGTGAGTGCCAGAGACTCGTCGGTCACGCCGGTCTCCCGGCCTGTCCCCTTGCGAGCGCATCGGCGAGGAAGGACCGCAGATCGCTCTCGTCCACCTCGCGGCAGACGAAGGCCGCGCCGATGCCGCGGACGAGGATGAAGGTGAGCCGGCCGTCCTTCACCTTCTTGTCCGAGCGCATGTGGGCGATGAGGGCGTCTGCCGACGTCGTACGGCCGGCCAGCAGCGAGAGATCCGTCGGCAGCCCGGCGCGGGCCAAGTGGCGGCGCACTGCCGCTGCGTCCCCTGCCGGGGCCAGCCCAAGACGGGCGGAGAAGTCGAAGGCGAGCGCCATGCCGACGGCAACGGCCTCGCCGTGCAGCAGCGCGTCACAAAAGCCCATCTCCGCCTCGAGGGCATGGCCGAAGGTATGACCGAGATTGAGCAGCGCCCGCGCGCCGCTCTCGCGCTCGTCGGCGCGGACGACCGCTGCCTTCGCGCGGCAGCTCACCGCGACCGCCTGCCGGAGCGCCGCGGCATCAAGGGCCAGCACTTTGCCGGCATTCTCCTCCAGCCAGCCGAAAAACGCAGGATCGCCCAGCAGGCCGTACTTGACGACTTCGGCATAGCCGGCGCGCACATGGCGGGGGTCGAGGGTGGAAAGAGTGCCGATATCGGCGAGCACCAACCGCGGCTGGTGGAACAGCCCCACCAGGTTCTTGCCGTGGCGGCTGTTGATGCCGGTCTTGCCGCCGACCGAGCTGTCCACCTGCGCCAGCAGCGTCGTCGGGATTTGAATGAAGTCGAGGCCGCGCAGCAGGATACCGGCAGCGAAACCGGTGATGTCGCCGATGACGCCGCCGCCCAGCGCCACGAGCATGGTGCCGCGCTCGATCTCGCTCTCCAGGACCCGCTCGCACAACCCGGCGAGGTGGGTGAAATCCTTGGTCCCTTCCCCCGCCGGCAGCACAACCGTCGCGTGACAGATTTCCGCCGCGGCGAGCGCGGCGTGGAGCGGGTCGAGATGCAGGCGGGCCACCGTCTCATCGGTGACGATGACGACGCGCGGCTGCGTCAGCAGCGGTCGGAGGCGCCTGCCGGCGGTGACGAGCAATCCGTCGCCGACGATGATGTCGTAGCTGCGCTCGCCGAGATCGACGTTGATACGATCGGTTGCAGCCGTCGTCGTGAGTTCGCCAGCTACGCTCACGAGACCACTCCCGCAGCGGCACGCCGCCCGGTCAGATGCCGGCGCAGGGCGGTGAGCACATTGCGCGCCGTCGCCTCTGCCGGCTCATCGGTGGTATCGACCACGACATCTGCCTCGGCATAGACCGGATGGCGTACCTTCATCAGCGACTCCAGCACGGCCCGTGGGTCGCCGACGTTGAGCAGCGGCCTGCTGGTCCGCCCGCGCGTGCGCCGGTCGAGAACATCGAGGGAGGCCCGCAGCCAGATGGAGACGCCGTGCTCGCGGATGAGCTGCCGGGTGCCGGGATCAAGGAAGGCGCCGCCGCCGGTGGCGAGTACGTGCGGCGGCCGGCCCAGCAAGCGAGCGATCACCTTGCGTTCACCTTCGCGGAAGGCCGATTCGCCGAGGGTGGCGAAGATTTCGGCCACGGGGATTCCGGCGGCGCCGACGATCTCCTCGTCGGCGTCGACGAACGGGAGCTCCAGGCGACGGGCCAGATGCCTGCCGATACACGTCTTTCCTGATCCCATCAAGCCTACGAGCACGATCGTTCGGTCGATCTCGGAAGAGGCGGATGCCATCGGGTTCAGGCGCGAGCGCCCGGACGCCTGCGTCGTTGAAAGGCGTGCGCGGCACCGATAGAGTTCTGGCGGCTGGTCATTGTCGCACGCTAGCAGAAAATCCCGGGGCTGTCGCGGCGACGAAGGGTGCTCGTCGCGCGACCTGGATGCTTTTTCGGTGTCTCCTGGGGAACAAGGGGTTGTCAAGCCGATGGTCTCGTTCCTCCGCATCGCGGCCCTCATTGCCGTGCTGATCCTGGTCGGTGGCGTCGTCGCGCTGGCGATGATGCCGCCGCAGCCACCGACACATCGGATCGAAAAGACGATCCCGAATGATCGCTTCCAGAGGTAGTGCCCGGCAGGTTTGCTGTATCCTCGCCCTCGTTCTGCCTTTCGGCCTCTCTGGTGATGGCAGGACGCTGGCGGCGCCGGACAGCGGATCGACGGCGCGGTCGGCCGTCGGTGCCCGAATCGAGACCGACAGCCTCTCTACCGTTGGCATCGATACCGCCGGCACCCTCACGGCTGCCGATGGGGCGCTGCCGGTGGACATGTGGCGCGACACGCCCCGCTCTCTCGTCGACGCCCTGCTGCCGCGCCTGCCCGTCGGGTCGCCCTCGCCGACCATCAGGCGGCTGCTGCGCCGCCTGCTGCTGACCGCCGCAGCAGTGCCGCGCGGCGACGGTGAACCGGGGCAACTGCTCGATGACCGCATCTGGATGCTGTGGCGGACTGGGGATACCGCCGGCCTGCGCGACCTCATCGGCGCGGTACCGGCGGAGAGCCGCTCAGCGCGAATGTGGCGGCTGGATACCGAGGCGCGTCTTCTGGATGGCGATACCACCGCGGCCTGTCAGACGGCGGAAAGCCAGATCGATGTCGACACCGACCTCTTCTGGCAGCAGGTCCTCGGCTTTTGCCAGGCGCTCGCGGGGAACGCCGATGGAGCTTCCCTGACCGTAGCGTTGCTGGCCGAGCGAAGTGATCATGGGATACAGCCCTACAAGGCTCTCATCGAGGCGCTGAACAGCGACCGCGGCAGTGGACCGAAGATCACCGACCCCAGCCCGCTCGAACTGGCGATGATGCGCGCTGCCGGCGTGCAGCCGTCGCCGGACGCAGCGGCCAGCGACGACCTGCCGATGCTCGTCGCCATCGCCCGCGCCGGAACCTTCAACGAGCCGCTGCGCCTGGCCGCGGCCGAGCGAGCCGTGAGCGCAGGGCTGCTGCCGGCACAGGACATCTATACCCTCTACGCGCGCTTGCGCCCCGAGAAGCTGGGGGCAAGCGCGCGTGGTGGTGGTCGCGCCGGGCAGGGCTCGGCGGGCATCAGTGTGCTGATGCGCGAAGCCGCTGGCGGCACCGGTGACCGGCTGGTGCAGGCCGTGCGTATCCTTGATGTCGGTCGCCAGAACGGCGACTGGCTGCAGGTCACGTCGCTGGTCCTGCCCTGGCTGCAGGCCGCGGAACCGTCGACGGCGAGCCCCAGGCTGGCGGAAGCCGTCGTTCCGGCGTTGCTGGCGCAGGGTGACAGGCAGCGGGCGCAAAGCTGGCTCGACCGGCTTGCGGATGCGGCCGCTGCCGGGGACCCCGATGCGGCCGCTGTCGTACGGGAACTCATGCCTCTGGTGCGGCTGGCACAGCTGCGGCAAGCGCCGGGCGGTGACGCCGAATGGCTGGCCGACTGGTTGCAGGCGGCCGGATCACAGCCGGACATGACGACTGGGGACGAGCGCCTGCTAGCGATGCTGCAGGCGACGGGAGAGGCGGTGCCGGACCGGCTATGGCAGCGGCTGCTGCAGGGGCCGGCGCAGATGAGCGCGACCAACATCGGACAGGCGTTCCGCACCGAACTCGCCCGGGCGTCACAGGGCGGCCGCGTGGGCGAGACTGTCCTGCTGGCCCTCGTCGGTCTGGGCGTCGATGGGCCGCAGGTGCTCAGCACGGCGAGCATGGAGGCGGCGGTCGAAAGCTTGCGGGCGGTCGGTCTCGAGGTGGACGCGCGCGCGCTCGCCATCGAGGCGGTGGCGTCGCGATGAGGGCGGGCGGCAGGGACGGCACACCCGCGCAGCCCGTTTCTTTCCGCCATGCGGAAGCGTTCCTGGAGATGCTGGCGGCGGAACGCGGCGCCGCCCGCAACACGCTCGACGCCTACGGGCGCGATCTCCGCGGCTTTCTTGAGTATGCGGCGCGGCGCGGCCGCGATGCAGTCTCCGCCGACGCCGACGACCTGCGCGGCTGGTTCAAGGCGCAAGCCGCCGCCGGGATGTCGGCCCGCACCGCGGCGCGGCGACTGTCCGCGCTCCGCCAGTTTTTCCGATTCCTTTATGCCGAGGCGGTTCGCAGCGACGATCCATCCCTTGCCATCGACCGGCCCAAGCAGGGGCGTCCGCTGCCCAGGTATCTGGCGGAGGGCGAGGTCGACCGTCTGCTCGCCGCCGCCGCCGACCTGCCCGGACCCCGCGGCGTCCGCACAACGGCGCTGCTCGAGATCCTCTATGCCACCGGTCTGCGCGTCTCCGAGCTGGTCGGTCTGCCGCTGTCGGCTGCCGGCCGCGACGGCCGTGTCCTGCTGGTGCAGGGAAAGGGCGGTAAGGAGCGGATGGTGCCGATGACCGAGCCGGCGACGGACGCTCTCGCCGCCTGGATCGCGGTTCGCCGCCGGCTGCTTGGCGGCGGCAGCGCCTCGAACCCGTGGCTGTTTCCGTCGCGCGCCGCCGACGGGCATCTCACGCGGGTGCGCTTCGGCCAGATTCTGAAGGAGCTTGCCATCGAAGCCGGCATCGCGCCGCGCCGGGTATCGCCACACGTGCTGCGCCATTCGTTCGCGAGCCACCTTCTGGCGCACGGAGCAGATCTGCGCAGCTTGCAGCAGATGCTGGGTCACAGCGACATCAGCACGACGCAGATCTACACCCACGTGCTTGCCGCGCGGCTGAGGCGGCTGGTCGAGATCGCGCATCCGCTGGCGCGTGAGGGCGTCGCGGGCACGCGGGACGCCGACTGAGCGCGGCGGAACTCGGAGGCGCAGGACGCGCTTGACAGCGTGCCATCCCGGCTTCGTTTATAGCGGCGATGCGGCTGCTGCGCCGCTCCCGTACCGCTGGCGGAAGGTTGCCCCCTTTGAGTTTCACCGCCGTTCCCGCGCCGCGGGCCCGCCTCAACCGCTCTCAGCTGGCGGTCCCCGGGTCGAGCCGCAAGTTCATCGACAAGGCGCGCACCCTCGGCGCCGACATCATCATGTTCGACCTTGAGGACGCGGTCGCGCCGGAGGAGAAGGAGCAGGCCCGCGCCACCGTCATCGAGGCGATCAACAGTCTCGACTGGGGAGCGCGGACGCTGTCGGTGCGGATCAACGGCCTCGATACGCCATGGATGTACCGCGACCTGATCGAGGTGGCGGAGCACGCCGGCGACCGTGTCGACCTGATCATGGTGCCGAAGGTCGGAACCCCCGGCGACGTCTACACCGTTGACGTCCTGCTGACCCAGATCGAGACGGCGAAGCAGCGCAGCCGGCGCATCGGCATCGAGCTGCTGATCGAAAGCGCGCTCGGCATGCAGAACGTCGAAGCGATAGCCGCCGCCAGCCCGCGCATCGAGTCGCTGCACCTCGGCTCGGGGGACTATGCCGCGTCCATCGGAGCGCGCACGCTCTCCATCGGCGGCCCGCACCCCGGCTATAGCGTGCTCACCGATGCCGACGGCGGCGGCCATCGCCAGTCCCACTGGAACGACATGTGGCACTACGCCCACAGTCGCCTTGTCGTCGCCGCCCGGGCGAACGGGCTTCGGCCGGTCGACGGGCCGTTCGCCAACTTTCGCGATGAACAGGGCTTCGCGGCGGCGGCGATGCGAGTGGCGGTCCTCGGATTCGAGGGCAAGTGGGTGATTCACCCCAGCCAGATCGAGGCCGGCAACCGGGTCTTCACCCCCTCGGCGGAAGAGGTGGGCAAGGCGCGGCGCATTCTTGCGGCGATGGCCGACGCCCGCGCCAAGGGCATGGGCGCGGTGACGCTCGACGGTCGGATGATCGACGTAGCGTCCATTCGTCAGGCGGAAACGCTGGTGCGCAAGGCCGCCGCCATTGCCGCCGCAGCCTGAGCCGAAGCCCCGCGCGATGCGCACCTTTCTCGATTTCGAAAAGCCGATCGCCGAGCTTGAAGGCAAGATCGATGAGCTGCGACATCTCAGCAGCACCAGCGAGCTGAACATCGCCGACGAGATTGGCCGCCTTCAGGGCAAGCTCGATGCGCAGGTCAAGCAGATCTACAGCAAGCTGACGCCGTGGCAAAAGGCGCAGGTCGCCCGCCATGTGGATCGTCCGCACACGCTTGATTACATCGGCCGGCTGGTCGCGGACTTCACGCCACTGGCCGGCGACCGTGCTTTCGCCGACGATGCGGCGATGGTGGGCGGCCTCGGCCGCTTCGCCGGGCGGCCGTGCGTACTGCTGGGCCAGGAGAAGGGCGCCGATACCGAGGCGCGGCTGAAGCACAATTTCGGCATGCCGCGGCCGGAGGGATACCGCAAGGCGCAGCGGCTGATGCGGCTGGCCGACCGGTTTGGCCTGCCGGTCATCACCTTCGTCGACACCCCCGGCGCCTATCCCGGCGTCGACGCCGAGGCACGCGGGCAGGCCGAGGCCATCGCCCGCTCGATCGACGTCTGCCTCACCCTGTGCGTGCCGCTGATCAGCGTCGTCATCGGCGAGGGCGGCTCCGGCGGTGCGCTGGCGCTTGCCGCCGGCAACCGGGTGATGATGCTGCAGCACGCCATCTACTCGGTCATCTCGCCGGAGGGGTGCGCCTCCATCCTGTGGCGGGACGGCGAGCAGGCGCAGACCGCCGCACAGGCGCTGAAGCTGACCGCCAAGGACCTGCAGCGTCTCGGCGTGATCGATCAGGTCATCGCGGAGCCGCTGGGCGGCGCCCACCGCAGCCCGGAGGCGGCCATCGATGCGGTCGGCAAGGCCATCGAGGCGGCGCTGGCCGAACTCTCCGGCCTGGATCGCGAGGCGTTGCGGACGCAGCGGCAGGAAAAGTTCCTGGCGATGGGCCGCCCGGCCCCGGGCTGAGCTCCGAATCCGGCCTCCCGGCCGCCTGCGGCGTTATGTCAGCGTAGCCATGGCCCCGGCTCGCCGATCCGGCCGGGGCCGTCCAGCACCCAGATTCCAGCCGAGTTGGCCGGCACGAAGAACGGCAGGCTGCCGCCGCTCACGTCGATGACGCCGCCGGAAACGGCGTCGACGTAATGGCCGTTGCGGACGCCGCCGACGGTGATGTTCTGGTCGGAGCCCATGGCGAGTCCGACCACTGCATAGTTCTGCCCATCGTTCCAGTCGCGCACGAAACTGATGCCGGAGCCCCACTCGTTGACGTTCGCCATGAACGCCTTCTGCAGCGCCGGAACCGCCCGCCGGATCTGGTTGAGGCGGCGGATGTGCCGGTAGAGGGGATGACTCTGCGTTTCCGTCAGCCGCTCGTCGGTGAGGTGGTCGCCGTAGTAGGCCCGGCCGGTGGTGTCGAGCGTATCGTTGTTGCCGATGATGTCCTGCGGTGCGCCGCGCTGGAAGGCGATTTCCTCGCCTTGGTAGAGGCACGGAATCCCGCGGATAGTCCACAACAGGTTATAGGCACAGGCAGCCATCCAATCGTCGCCGCGGAAGCGAAAGCGGAAGTCGTTATCGGGGCCCACATCGTGGTTCTGCAGGAAGGTGACGAGCTGGGTGACATCGCCGTAGACCCAGTCGCGCCCCAGCACGCCGCCGATGCCGCCGTAGTGGCCGCGGCTGACATTGTCGCGGAAGGTCGAGAACAGCCCGAAATCGAGCACCGAAAAGCCGGAATCGCCGCCGGCCCCGGGGTTGCGAGGATCATTGGTGAGCCGCGTATACCACCAGGGACGGATCTGCGAGGGGGCGTTGTCGTCGCCGAACAGATCACCCCAGCCGGTGCCGCGCACGAAGTTCTCGCCGAAGCAGAACAGGCCAGGCCGCCGCGCCTTCCAGGCGTTGATGTATTCCAGCAGGTTGTCGCGCTCGATGTGGCGGACGGTATCGATGCGCAGGGCATCGACGCCCATGTCGAGGTAGCGGCCGATCGCCTCGATCAGGTGGGTCCGTACCGTCTCGCCCTCGGTGGCGAGATCGATGCAGTCGCCGGCGATGCTGCGGTTCTGCACCGGGTGCTGCGATTCCCAGTCGCCGCCCATGACGAAGCCTTCCTGATGGTACCAGGCGGGATCCAGCCGTGTCGCATCGATGCCGAAGAAGCGGTTGGGATCGTAGCCGGGCGAGGGCACCTGCTGGCCGGTGCGGGGGTCGGTGAGCGGCTCGAGCCCCTGTGGATCGCGGCCGTGCCGATCCCGGTACCAGTCGGGCGCGACGGGATTGTCGATGTCGTCGCGGTTCGGCCAGGCGTAATTGCCGAGGCTGCCCTGATAGGGGCCGTTGCTGAGGGCGCCCTGGGTGCTGCCCTGCGGGACATAGTACTTGATCGGCAGGTGGTCGATGTGCACCTCGCCGCGGATGCCGAACTGGCAGGAGTGGTTGATCACGACGTCCTGGATGATCTTGATGCCGCGGGCGTGCGCCTCGTTGATCAGGTCCTGGTAGGTGGCATCGGCGGATTCCAGCCGGGGGTCGATGCGGTTCCAGTCGTAGGGGTGGTAGCCGTGGTAGTCGAGGCCGGAGCGGTTTTCCACCGGCGGGGTGATCCAGAGGGCGGAAAAGCCGAGGTCGCGGATGTAGTCGAGGCGCTGGATCAGGCCGCGGAAGTCGCCGCGCCAATGCGGATCGACAGCATTGCCGTCGGCATCGAACTGGATGCGGTCGCGGCAGAAGAAGTTGTTGGACGGATCGCCGTCATAGAAGCGCGTGGTGATGACGAAGTAGATGGTCTCCTCGCGGAAGTCGCCCAGCGCTTCCACCGGCCCGATGTTGTAGTAGAACCGCCGCTGCGTCTCGTTGCCGGCGCCGTCGACGACGAGGAAGCAGACCTTCGTCGCCTGCGTGATCGAGATGGCGGGCCCGGTCAGGCCAGCGGAGGCGGTCCCCTGGGCGTAGATCGGCGACGCGACCGAGGGCTCGCTGCCGTCCATTGTGTAGTACGCCGTGACCGGCGCCACACGGTTGTCGGTGACGGTGAAGGTCACGGTGACCGGCGCCGGGTAGGTGCCGTTGCGCAGGCTGGGCGTCACCTCGGGGCGCTGCAGGTCGGCATTGGGATCGATGGTGTAGGCGAAGGTGCGCACCTGCCCGATCTCACCGGCGGAGTTCACCCCGACGGCCGAGACCGTCGCCGTCGCGGCGATGGCGAGCGGCGCGGCGTAGCGGGGAGAAGCGGTGGTCGGCAGGCTGCCATCGAGCGTGTAGTAGATCGCATCGTCGGCGTTGCTGCTTTCCAGCGCCACCGTCTGCGGCTGGTCGTACAGCCGCGCCGGTGGGCTCGTGCGCACCACCGGGATCGCGGGTCGCTCCGGGTTCAGCGCGTACCAAGTGTTGTTGGTATAGTACCAACCGTCGGCATCGCGGCGCAGATTGCCGGTCTGCCGGCCGGCGCTGTCGTTGAAGACGATGCTGGCCGCCTGCGCGGCGGGAAAGGTGAAGGTAAACCAGTCGTTGCCTTCCGCCGTCATCGCAACCCCGGGCCAGCTCGTCGCCGGATCGGCCGGTGACGTCTCCCAGTAGTGGACGCGGACGACGGTCTGCCAGTCGGCAGGCCGCTTGAAGTGCACCGTCAGTGGCATAACTCGGACCCTCCCCTGAAAGACGGCAGTCCCTCGCGGCCGTCGCCGTGAACCCCGCACAAGCGGGGAGCCGGACGCCATTTGCCCGCAAGCAGGCGCGGCAACCTACCCTTCGCGGCGCCGGCAAACAGTGGTTTGGTTCACATCGCCCGCGATACCACCGCCCGATCCGTCATTGCGAGCGCAGTGAGCAACTCAGCGCCACCACGCGCCGGCGGTGGACTGCCACGCTTGCGGCGCGGGCCCGCAATGACGTCCCGTGGGAAGCGGCGATGAGCGGCGTCAGTACGCGTATTCGCGGAAGACCGGATCGATGCTGCCCTCCCAGCGGCGGTTGTAGGCGCAGAGCAGTTCCTCTGCCGGCGTGAAGTTGGCCTCGGCGATCTGGAACAGCGGCGTCAGGTACTGGGTCTCGTCGCGGCCGACGACGTCCTCGATGCCGCGGCGCTTGAGGCCGCGGTGGGAGATGCGCAGGGCATCGAGCGCCAGCTGGCGCACGGTGACGTTACGGAACGGCGTCTTCAGCGCGGTGCGCGGGACCTCGGCGCGCATCGTCGCCCGCTCTTCCCCGGTCCAGTCGCGGCACATCTCCCACGCCTCGGCACACGCATCCTCGTCGTAGAGCAGGCCGACCCAGAAGGCGGGCAGGGCGCACAGCCGGTTCCACGGCCCGCCGTCGGCGCCGCGCATCTCGATGAACCGCTTCAGGCGCACCTCGGGAAACGCGGTGGTGAGGTGGTCGGCCCAATCGCTCATCGTCGGCAGCTCGCCCGGCAGCCCCGGCAGCCTGCCGTGCAGGAAATCGCGGAACGACTGGCCGGACACATCGATGTAGCGGCCCTGCCGATAGACGAAATACATCGGCACATCGAGGATGTAGTCGACCCAGCGTTCGAAGCCGAAGCCGTCCTCGAAGACAAACGGCAGCATGCCCGAACGATCGGGGTCGGTGTCCGTCCAGATCCGGCTGCGGAACGACAGGAAGCCGTTGGGACGACCCTCGCGGAACGGCGAACTGGCGAACAGGGCGGTGGCGATGGGCTGCAGCGCAAGGCCGATGCGAAACATTCGCACCATCGCGGCTTCCGAGGCGAAGTCGAGATTGACCTGAACCGTGCAGGTGGACTGCATCATGTCGAGCCCCAACGAGCCGCGCTTCGGCATGTAGGCGCGCATGATGGCGTAGCGCCCCTTCGGCATCCACGGCAGGTCCTCTCGCGGCCACTTCGGCTGGTAGCCGATCCCGAGAAAGCCGACGTTCAGCTCGGCACCGATGGTCTTGACCTGCTTCAGATGGCCACCGATCTCGCAGCAGGTCTGGTGGATGTTCTGCAGCGGCGCGCCCGACAGTTCAACCTGTCCGCCCGGCTCCAGCGAAATCGAGCCGCCGCTCTCCTCGGTGAGACCAATGATGTTGCCGTTCTCGATGATCGGCCGCCAGCCGAACCGGATCAACCCTTCCAGAATCGAGCGGATGCTCTGCGTGCCTTCGTAAGGCAGCGGCCGGTAGTCCTGCAGGCTGTAGGCGAACTTCTCGTGTTCGGTGCCGATGCGCCAAGCGTCCCGCGGCTTGCACCCACTTTCCAGGTACGCGATCAGCTGCCGCCGATCGGTGATCGGTTCCCGCGATTGGGCGCTCGGTCCGGACATGATTATTCTCTCGTGGGGGTTTGTTGCCGCCAGTCTCCGCACAAAGCCTGCCAGCATGCAAGTGCGGCGACGGCGGCGGTGCCGGCACGCAGGATGCGCGGGCCGAGGCCGATGGCGGTCACGAATGGCCGGGCGACGAGATCGGCCCTTTCCTCCGCGCTGAACCCGCCCTCGGGGCCGACCAACAGGCCTGGGGCAGGGGACCCGCCGCGCACCGCGTCGGCCAGTGCGAGGCTGCCGCCGCTCTCGTTGGCGAACAGCAGCGGCCGCTCCGGCGGCCATCGTCCGAGCAGCGCCGCCAACGGACACGGCTCGTCGATCACCGGCACGGTGAGCCGCCGGCTCTGCTCCGCCGCCTCGATCGCGTGCGCCCGCAGCCGCTCCAGGTTGATCCGGTCGACACTGGTGAAGCGGGTGAGCACCGGAAGCAGCCGTTCCACGCCGAGTTCGGTCGCCTGGGCGATCAGCAGGTCCTGGGCGTCCTTCTTCAGGGGAGCAAACGCCAGCCAGGGTCCCGGCTCGCTGCCCTGTTCGCGCAACCGCTCATCAACGCGCAGCCGGCAGTCGCCGCGGCGGCGCTCGGTCAGGATGGCGCGCCATTCCCCGTCGCGGCCGTTGAATACCCGCAGGTCATCCCCCTCAGCAAGCCGCATGACGTGCACAAGGTAGTGCGCCGCCTTCCCCGAGACGACGAGGTCGGCCCCGGCGGTCAGTGCATCCGGGGCGAAGAGCCGAACCTTTGGCGTTCCCATGCCGTTATGCTTACCGTCTTGGCCGGCGGCGGCGCCAGAGGTTACCCTTGTTGATTGCCGCGGCGGCCGAGGAAGAAAACGGGCAGGAGGAAGGCGATGGGCGGCGTCGATACGGTAACCGGGCTGCGGCTCGCGGATCGCGGCCTGCTGCGTGACAAGGCGTTCATCGACGGCTGCTGGTGTGCGGCGAGAGATGGCCGCAGCTTTGCCGTCGACAATCCCGCCGACGGCACCATCATCGGCCATGTCGCCGATCTGGGGCGGGCGGAGACGCAAGCGGCGATCGAAGCCGCCGCCCGTGCTTTTCCAGCGTGGCGGGCGAAGACGGCGAAGGAGCGGGCGGCGGTGCTGCGCGCCTGGTACGACCTGATCATCGCCAACCAGGAGGATTTGTCCCAGCTCATGACCGCCGAGCAGGGCAAGTCGCTGGCCGAAAGTCGCGGCGAGGTGCTCTATGGCGCCGCCTTCGTCGAGTGGTTCGCCGAGGAAGGCAAGCGCACCTACGGCGATGTCATCCCGACCTTCGCCGGCAACCGCCGCATCGTCGTCCTCAAGGAACCGATCGGCGTGACCGCGGCGATCACGCCGTGGAACTTCCCGATCGCGATGATCACCCGCAAGGTGTCGCCGGCGCTCGCCGCCGGCTGCACCTCGGTGATCAAGCCGGCAAAGCTGACGCCGCTGTCGGCGCTGGCGTTGGCGGCGCTCGCCGAGCGCGCCGGGATGCCGAACGGCGTGCTCAACATCGTCCCGTCGTCGCGCGCTTCCGAGATCGGCGAGGAGTTGTGCACCAACCCGCTCGTCCGCAAGGTCTCGGTGACCGGTTCGACCGAGATCGGCAAGCTGGTGATGAAGCTGTGCGCCGGCACGGTGAAGAAGGTCTCGCTGGAGCTGGGCGGCAACGCGCCGTTCATCGTCTTCGACGACGCCGACCTTGATGCCGCGGTCGCCGGTGCGCTCGCCTCCAAGTATCGGAATTCCGGCCAGACCTGCGTCTGTGCCAACCGGCTGCTGGTGCAGGACGGCGTCTACGACGCCTTCGCCGGTAAGCTGGCCGAGGCGGTGCGCGCCCTCAAGGTGGGGCCGGGCGCCGAGCCCGGCGTGCAGCAGGGACCGCTGATCAACGAGGCGGCGGTCACGAAGTGCGAGGAGCACATCGAAGACGCCCTGGCGAAGGGCGGGCGCATCGTCGTCGGCGGCAAGCGGCACGCGCTGGGTGGTACCTTCTTCGAGCCGACTGTGCTCGCCGACGTCAATCCGCAGATGAAGGTGGCGCGCGAGGAGACGTTCGGCCCGGTCGCGCCGCTGTTCCGCTTCGCCCGCGAGGAAGAGGCGATCGCCATGGCCAACGACACCGAGTTCGGCCTCGCCTCCTATTTCTACACCCGCGATTTGGCCCGCACTTGGCGGGTGGCAGAGGCCCTCGAGTACGGGATCGTCGGCATCAACGAAGGCATCATCTCCACCGAGGTGGCGCCGTTCGGCGGCATCAAGGAGTCGGGAATCGGTCGCGAGGGCTCCAGGTACGGAATCGAAGACTATTGCGAAATCAAGTATGTCTGCATCGGCGGGCTGTGAACGGGGGGTGCCCGGCCGGCTGCCGGTCCGATTTTGTTCTTGACGCTGCGACCCGCTTGCGCCACTTAGTACCCAGAGCCTGCTAATGATCGATGTATCATTTGGTGCAAGGCTCGCCCATAGAGCTTTGGCGGTTTTGCACGCTCCTCCCTCTCCCAGATCCGATCCCGGCACGCCTCGCCGCCAGGGGCACCGCGCGCTTCAGATCTGTCCGACGGGCCGGAAGCGCCGTCGACATTCGACCGGCGCTCTTCGCCCGCAACTACGGAAAGATCACACTTGACCCAATTCACCGATCTCGGCCTTGCTGCACCCATTCTGGAGATGCTGGCGGCCGAGCGCTACGTAACGCCGACACCGATCCAGGCGCAGTCCATTCCCCATATTCTCGCCGGCCGTGACCTTCTCGGCATTGCCCAGACCGGCACCGGCAAGACCGCTGCCTTCTCCCTGCCGATCCTCCATCGTCTCAATGCCCACCGCCAGCGGGCGCCCCGGCGCGGCTGCCGCGTCCTGGTACTGGCGCCGACTCGCGAGTTGGCCAGCCAGATCGACGAGGCGGTGCGTACCTACGGTCGCGGCATCGGCATCACCTCCGCCGTCGTCTTCGGCGGCGTCGGCGCCATGCCGCAGATCCGCAAGATGGCCGGCGGCGTCGACTTCCTCATCGCCACCCCCGGTCGCCTGCTCGATCACATGCAGCAGGGCAACATCCGCCTCGACGGCGTCGAGGTGCTCGTCCTCGACGAGGTCGACCGGATGCTGGACATGGGCTTCATCGCGCCGGTGCGCCGCATCGTTGCCGCCATTCCCTCCGCCCGGCAGACCCTGTTGTTCTCAGCCACCATGCCCGACGATATTCGCCGGCTGGCCGCTGAAATGCTCGACGATCCGGTCGAGGTGGCGGTCACGCCACCGTCGTCCACCGTCGAGATGATCGATCAGCGGGTGATCCATGTGGCGGCGCGCGAGAAGCCGGCGCTGCTGGCGAGCCTGATGAGCGACCGCGCCATTGCCCGTGCCCTGGTCTTTACTCGGACCAAGCGCGGTGCTGACCGGGTGACGCGCCATCTTACCGCCGCCGGCGTCAGCGCATCGGCGATCCACGGCAATAAGTCACAAGGTCAGCGTGAGCAGGCGCTCGCCGCCTTCCGCTCCGGCAACGCCCGGGTGCTGGTGGCGACCGACATCGCTGCCCGCGGCATCGATGTCGAGGGCATTACCCA
>JAEULG010000159.1 GCA_016793875.1 Rhodospirillales bacterium
CACCATGGCCGATGCGACGACCCTGACCGAAGCCGGCTACGTCGGCGAGGATGTCGAGAACATCATCCTCAAGCTGTTACAGGCTGCCGACTACAACGTCGAGCGGGCGCAGCGCGGCATCGTCTACATCGACGAGGTCGACAAGATCTCGCGCAAGTCGGACAACCCGTCGATCACCCGGGACGTCTCGGGCGAGGGCGTGCAGCAGGCGCTGCTGAAGATCATGGAAGGCACCATCGCCAGCGTTCCGCCGCAAGGCGGCCGCAAGCATCCGCAACAGGAGTTCCTGCAGGTCGACACGACCAACATCCTGTTCATCTGCGGCGGCGCCTTTTCCGGCCTCGACAAGATCATCTCGGCACGGACCAAGGGCACGACGGTCGGCTTTGGCGCCGACGTGCGCGCCCCGGACGAGCGGCAGACCGGCGAGATCCTCAAGGAAGTCGAGCCCGAGGACCTGCTGAAGTTCGGCCTGATCCCCGAGTTCATCGGCCGCCTGCCGGTGATCGCGACGCTGGGTGATCTCGACGAGTCCGCTCTGGTCGACATTCTGACCAAGCCGAAGAACGCCCTGGTCAAGCAGTATCAGCGGCTGTTCGAGATGGAGGGCGTTCGCCTCGACTTCACCGAGGGGGCGCTGCGCAGCGTCGCCCGGCGGGCGGTCCAGCGCAAGACCGGCGCCCGCGGCCTGCGCTCGATCATGGAGAACATCCTGCTGGATACCATGTTCGACCTGCCCGGCCTCGAAGGGGTCGAGGAAGTGGTGATCAACCGCGAGGTCGCCGACGAGCAGGCCAACCCGCTCTTCATCTATGCCGACCGCCGCGGCGACGTCGGCTCCAGCGCGTAAGGTAAAACCAGCGGTGGGGCTTTTCCAGCCGGCGGCCCGCCGGGCGAACAGCCCCACCCTTCCTGCCAATCGCGCCGGGCGGTGAGCCGGCGGCGTTCCACCGGCAGCCTTTCGGCGGGATGCTCGGCCGTTTTCCCGCGTCGCTTTCCTTCCTTCTGGCGCCCCGCTGTCAGGGGCCCCCTGCCTTCCCGCCGCGGCCGATGCCAGGCTGCCGCATCCCTGCCTTGCCCGATCCCCCACCTCCCCCGCTTCGGCCCGCCGGGCTTGACCGGCCTCGCTCTGCCAACCACTTTAAGTCGCATCGGTGCCGGCGTCCGGTGGACGTCGTGCAGGTCATGGCGCCCCCGGCGACACAGCCGATCACAAGAAGGACCCAGCGATTGACCAGTTCCAGTACGCTCTATCCCGTCCTGCCGCTCCGCGACATCGTCGTGTTTCCGCACATGATCGTCCCACTGTTCGTGGGCCGCGAAAAGTCGGTCCGCGCGCTTGAGGACGTGATGAAGGACGATCGGCAGATCCTTCTCGTTGCCCAGAAGAACGCCGCCCAGGACGAGCCCGCGCCGGAAGACATCTTCCTTGTCGGTACCGTCTCGACTGTGCTGCAGTTGCTGAAGCTGCCGGACGGCACGGTCAAGGTGCTGGTCGAAGGCGGCCAGCGTGCCCGCATCGACCACTTCACCGACCGCCAGGCGTTCTTCGAGGCGGAAGCCACCGTCATTCCGGACAATGCCGGCGAACGCCAGGAGATGGAAGCGCTGTCGCGCTCGGTGGTCGGCCAGTTCGAGCAGTACATCAAGCTCAACAAGAAGATCCCACCCGAGGTGCTGGTCTCGATCAACCAGATCGAGGACCCGAGCAAGCTCGCCGATACCGTCGCCTCGCACTTGGCGCTGAAGATCGCCGACAAGCAGGAGCTGCTGGAGATCGAGACGGTCGCCGAGCGGCTGGAGCGCATCTACTCCCACATGGAGTCCGAGATCGGCGTTCTGCAGGTGGAAAAGCGCATCCGCAACCGCGTCAAGCGGCAGATGGAAAAGACGCAGCGCGAGTACTACCTGAACGAGCAGCTGAAGGCGATCCAGAAGGAGCTCGGCGAGGGCGAGGACGGTCGCGACGAGGCCGGCGAGTTCGAGGAGCGCATCAAGAAGACCGCGCTGAGCAAGGAAGCGCGCGAGAAGGCGATGGCCGAGCTGAAGAAGCTGCGGTCGATGAGCCCGATGTCGGCCGAAGCCACCGTCGTCCGCAATTACCTGGAGTGGATGCTGACCATCCCGTGGAAGAAGCGGACGCGGGTGAAGAAGGACATCAAGCACGCCCACGAAATCCTCGATTCCGATCACTACGGCCTCGCCAAGGTCAAGGAGCGTATCCTCGAGTATCTCGCCGTGCAGCAGCGCACCAATAAGATGCGCGGCCCGATCCTCTGCCTCGTCGGCCCGCCCGGCGTCGGCAAGACCTCGCTCGGCAAGTCCATCGCCAAGGCGACCGGCCGCAACTTCGTGCGGATGTCGCTGGGTGGCGTCCGCGACGAGGCTGAAGTCCGTGGTCACCGCCGCACCTATATCGGCTCGATGCCGGGCAAGGTGATCCAGGGCATGAAGAAGGCGAAGTCGTCGAACCCGCTGTTCCTTCTCGACGAGGTGGACAAGATGGGTCACGACTGGCGCGGCGATCCTGCCTCGGCGCTGCTGGAGGTGCTCGATCCGGAGCAGAACTCGACGTTCAACGACCATTACCTGGAGGTCGACTACGACCTCTCGGACGTCATGTTCGTGACCACCGCCAATACGATGAACATGCCGCCGCCGCTGCTCGACAGGATGGAGATCATCCGCATCTCCGGCTACACCGAGGATGAAAAGGTCGAGATTGCCAAGCGCCACCTGCTGCCGAAGCAGATCGAAGCGCACGGCCTGACCGGCGACGAATGGTCGATCACCGACGGCGCCCTGCGCGATCTGATCCGCTACTACACGCGGGAAGCGGGCGTCCGCAACCTCGAGCGCGAACTCGCCAACCTGACGCGCAAGGCCATCAAGGACATCATGATGGGCGAGCGCCAGTCGGTGCACGTCGATACCGACAATCTCGAGACCTACGCGGGCGTCAAGAAGTTCCGCTACGGCGAGGTGGAAGAGGAAGACATCGTCGGCGTCACCACCGGTCTGGCGTGGACCGAGGTGGGCGGCGAGCTGCTGTCGATCGAGGCGGTGGTGGTGCCCGGCAAGGGCCGCGTCACCTACACCGGCAAGCTCGGCGACGTGATGCAGGAGTCGATCCAGGCGGCGAAATCGTTCGTGCAGTCGCGGTCCATCCGCTTCGGCATCTCGCCCCTGACCTTCAGCCGGCGTGACATCCACGTGCACGTGCCGGAAGGGGCGACGCCGAAGGACGGGCCGTCGGCCGGTGTCGCCATGGTCACCTCGATCGTCTCGGCGCTGACCGGCAACGCGGTGAAGAAGGACGTGGCGATGACCGGCGAGGTGACGCTGCGCGGCCGCGTGCTGCCTATCGGCGGCCTCAAGGAGAAACTGCTGGCGGCTCACCGCGGCGGCCTGAAGACGGTGCTGATCCCGCGCGATAACGAGCGCGAGCTGTCGGAGATTCCCGACAACATCAAGAAGGATCTGAACATCATTCCGGTCGCAACCGTCGATGAGGTGCTGAAGAACGCGCTCGTCAGCGAGCTGACGCCGATCGAATGGGACGAACGTGCCGATCTTCAGGCCACGGCCGTCCCTAGTCCTGATGAGGATGATGTGGGCGGTGTGATGACCCACTAGTGGAATAACGGGGCGGCGCACCGCGCGCCGTCCCGATTTTCCCCAAGAAACGTTACGGCAGGGCGACTCACCTGCCGTTTTCGGTGATTGACGCCGTCCTTCCACGCAAATTACAGTTTTGCGCCGAAACTGGCCAAAGTTTCGGTCTTGCAGTTTGTAACTGACGTGTGGGGGATGAGCTGTGAACAAGAACGACCTGATCGTGACCGTCGCCAATGACACTGGCCTGACACGCCAGGACGTCGCCAGAACCGTTGAAGCCATGTTCGGTACGATTACTGGCGCGCTGAAGGAGGGGGTTGAGGTTCGCCTGGTCGGTTTCGGGACGTTCACCGTCGCCGAACGGGCACCGTCGCAGGGCCGCAATCCGCGCACCGGCGAGAGCATCAGCATCTCGGCAACGAGAACGCCGAAGTTCCGCGCCGGCAAGACGCTGAAGCAGGCCCTGAACTAGAGTTTCGCGGGTCGTTCCGCCCGGGGTGGCTGGTCGCAGTCGCCCCGGGCGTCTATGCTCTTCACCCGGGTGTGCCCAAGCGCATGCCCGGGTGGCGAGGGCGGTTAGCTCAGTCGGTAGAGCGCCACGTTTACACCGTGGATGTCGGCGGTTCGAGCCCGTCACCGCCCACCACTCCGCAGCTCCCGTCACAACCGCTGACCACGCTCCCGACCCGGAAGTTTTCCGCCGCAAGGCCGGCCGGTACCGGCGCCGCCCAGCGCCGCGGGCCGACCACCACGCCTTGCGTCCGGCCCTCGCAGCCGCCGTCACTCCTTGCCGTCGGCCCTGGCCACGCCTTCGCGGATGAGCTGGAACGCTTCGTCGGGCTCGCCCCAGCGCTTCACCTTGACCCACTTGCCGGTCTCAAGGTCCTTATAGTGAGCGAAGAAGTGCGCGAACTGCTCGCGCATGATCACCGGCAGCTCGCGGTAGGAAGCGATGTCGGCATAATAAGGGTGGAGCGCGTCGACGGGCACGCACAGCACCTTCTCGTCCGTCCCCGCCTCGTCCTCCATGATCAGCACGCCGATCGGCCGCGAGCGGATGACCACCCCCGGCGTCACCGGCACCTGGCCGATCACCGCCGCGTCTACCGGATCGCCGTCCTCAGACAAGGTGTGTGGGATGAAGCCGTAATTGAACGGATAATACATGGCAGTGTGCAGGAACCGGTCGACAAAGATGGCGCCGGAGGCCTTGTCCAGCTCATACTTCACCGGATTACCGCCCATCGGGATCTCGATGATGACGTTGACGTCGTAGGGAGCATTCTTGCCAACCGGCACCTTCTTCAGATCCATGTCCGCATCCGTTCGTCGATGGCGGTCCCGCCGCCGTTGCCGCATGCTCGACCGTCAGCGGCTCGGATGCAACCTGTTTGCCGCGGTTCTTTTCGTTGCCGCTTCGGCTGGAACCGCCGGGGCGGCCGCCGATGCGCCGGCGACGCCGCAGGAGGGATCGCAGGTCGTGCTCGACCGGCTATGGACACCGGAGCAGCTGCTGACGGCGCCGGCGGACGGGCGGATGAAGCGGCTGCGGCCGGCCGACCACACGCCGCCCGAGGCGCTGCCGGAAGCGACTCGCGCTGATGGTGCCGGGCCTGCCGATGCCGCCGCGACGCCGGCCGGCTCGATCCGCCGCATCACCCCCGCCGGCGGCGACCGCCCGGTGGCGTTGACCTTCGACCTGTGCGAGCGCGCCGACCAGATCACCGCCTACGACGGCGCCATCATCGACACCCTGCGCCGCGAGAAGGCGGCGGCGACCTTCTTCGCCGGCGGCAAGTGGCTGCGCAGCCATCCCGAGCGGGCCATGCAGCTCATCGCCGATCCGCTGTTCCAGGTCGGCAACCACGCCTGGACGCACGGCAACTTGCGGGTGATGGATGCAGGGAAGGTCGAGGAGCAGATCGCCTGGACGCAGCAAGAATTCGCCCTCCTGCGCGCCGCTCTCGCCCGCAGGGCCGCCGCGGCCGGGGTGCCGGCGGACGAGATCGCGCGCCTGCCGCAACAGCCGACGGCGATGCGCTTCCCCTACGGCGTCTGCTCGCCGCAGTCGCTCGCCGCAGTCGCCAGCCACGGCCTTGCGGCGATTCAGTGGGACGTGATCAGCGGCGATGCCAGCCGCGCGGCGACGGCGCCGCAGCTGGTGCACACGGTGCTGAGCGAAGCGCGTCCCGGCTCGATCATCGTCTTCCACGCCAATGGCAACGGCCACGGCACCGCGCAGGCGCTGCCGGACATCATCGCCGGCCTGCGCGGCAAGGGCTTCCGCCTCGTCACCATTGATGCGCTGCTGCGCGCTGGCGAGCCCGCCGCCGCGCCTGACTGCTATGAATCCCGGCCGGGCGACAACAAGCGCTACGACCGGCTTTTCGGCGAGGGCACCGGATGACCGAGCCTCTTCCCTTCCCCACCACCTCGCATCCCCTGACTGGCGGCAACCGGCTGGCACCGCTGCTGGATGACGCCGACGCCGCGGCGATCGCCGCCATGCTGGTGGCGCTGGAACCGTGGCGGACGCTGGGCTACCGCGGTGAGGTGCTGACCCGCTATCTGATGCGCGGCGATCCCGCCCTCCATCGCTTCCGCATCCTCGCTGCCGACGCCCTCCTCGGCATCCTGTGCGTGCGCTATCCGTGGCTGCGCGGCCCCTATATCGAGCTCGTCGGGATCGCCCCGCAGGCCCGCAACAGCGGGCTCGGCAGCGCCATCCTCGCGTGGATCGAAGCGCAGGTCCGCGGGCAGGCCGGCAACCTTTGGGCCTGCGTTTCGGAGAGCAACGAGGCCGGCCGCCGCTTCTACGCCGGCCGCGGCTTCCGCGAGGTGGCCCCCATCGACGACCTGGTCACCCACGGCCACGCCGAGATCCTGCTGCGCAAGCGGCTGCCGGACTGACGGCCCAGCAGCCGGAGCAGCGCCCGTGACGGTGCACCGGGGCAGGCCTTGCGGAGCCTCGCTCCGGGGGAGCCGGCTCGCGACGGCCGTGTGGTTACCCGCATTGTGCTAGTCCTGCTCGCGATCCACTCTCATTTGAAGTATAAGGGAGTCTCGGCCCACGCAGGGAACGGCGATGTGCAAGGGACCTGGTACCTGTCGGGTGTCCCCTGATGCCGCCCGCACGTCGCTCCCCGGCGCGTTCCGACTAATCCGAAGCCCGTAGCGCTCCGGCTTCCAATACCTCCCACGACACCCCTCAGGGAGTAGCACCATGGATCGTCAGCAGGCCGGCTACCTTGCCGAAGGCCAAACCATCGACGATGAGCCCGCGGCCGTCCTTTGCCGGGACACGGGCAGCGTGACTGCCGCCGCCGTCCCCTCGGCAGCCGCGACAGGTCCCGCCGGCGAACCGCAGCCGGCGATGGTGCAGCCGCCGGTCTCGCGCCGCGCGCTCCTCGGCGCCGGCCTCGCCGGCGTGGCCTGCGCCGTGCTGACGGCGCGCAAGTCGGCCGCCAGCGACGATGATGCGATCGATACCAGCCCGGCGACAGGGGCGCCGGTCGAGTACATCGTCGTCGGATCCGGCGCCGGTGGCGGCCCGCTCGCCTGCAACCTCGCGCTCGCTGGCCACAAGGTGATGCTGTTCGAGGCGGGCGGCGCCAACGACGCCGAGGACATCGCCGCAGTGCCGTTCTTCAGCGGCTTCACCACCGAGGACGCGCGCATCCGCTGGGACTACTACGTCCGCCATTACGCCGATACCGCGCAGCAGAAGCGCAGCAGCCAGTACCTGCCCGACAAGGACGGCATCTGGTACCCGCGCGTCGGCTCGCTCGGCGGCTGCACCGTGCACAGCTTCATGGTCGACATCTACCCCAGCGATTCCGACTGGGACCACGTCGCCCGCCTCACCGGCGACGGCAGCTGGAACGCCGAGGCGATGCGCGGCCACTTCCAGCAGCTGGAACGTTGCCGCTACGTCGCCCGCTCGCCCCTCAACCCCTCGCGCCACGGCTTCGATGGCTGGCAGCCGACCGAGATGCCCGACCCCAGCGTCTACGCCAGCGATCCGCAAATCCCGCCTATCATGCGCGCCGCCGCCGCCGAGGCGCGCGATAGCCGCTTCTCGCTGTCGAAGCTGCTCGCCGGCACGCTCGACCCCAACGACTGGCGCCTGCGCAACGACCGCGACGGCATCTACGACATCCCGCTGTTCACCAACAACGGGCGCCGCTACGGCCCGCGCCAGTTCATCCAGGAAACGGCGGCGAAGCTGCCCAACAAGCTGATCGTAATGACCCACCGGCTGGTGACGCGGGTGCTGTTCGAGGGCAAGCGCGCCGTCGGCATTGAGTACCTGGAGGGCAGCCACCTCTACCGCGCCGATCCCAACTCGAAGGGCGTTGCCACGCCCGGCGTCCGCAAGACGGTGAGGGCGAGCCGCGAGGTGATCCTCGCCGCCGGGACTTTCAACACCCCGCAGCTGCTCAAGCTCTCCGGCGTCGGCCCGCGCGACGAGCTGGACAACTTCGGCATCCGTACCATCGTCGATCTGCCCGGCGTCGGCCGCAACCTTCAGGACCGCTACGAGGTTGGCGTGGTCACCGCGTTCGACGATGCCTTCACCTTCGCCGCGGCCTGCCGGCCGGGGCAGGCCGCGGATCCATGCTTCTCGCAATGGCTCGACGGCAACGGCCCCTATACCGGCTACGGCGCCGTCGGCGGCATCCTGCAGACCTCGCCGACGCAACGCCGCGACGGCCGCCCCAACGCCGATCTGCTCATCTCCATCGCCCTGACAAGGTTCAAGGGTTACTACCCGGGCTACTCGGTCAAAGACCTCGCCGCTCCCGACTCCCACAACAAGCTGACCTGGCTGGCCCTCAAGGCGCACACCCGCAACCGCGCCGGCACCGTGCGGCTGCGCTCGCGCGATCCGCGCGACACTCCGGTCATCAACTTCCACTACTTCGAGGAGGGCACCGACAAGGAAGGCAAGGATCTCGCCTCACTGGTCGATGCCATCCAGTTTTCCCGCCGCATCAACGCCCGCCTCACCGGTATCTCCAGCGGCGACAACTGGCCGGGCCCGGACGTGCGAACCCGCGAGCAGATCGCCCAGTGGGTGCGCGACGAGGCCTGGGGGCATCATGCCTCGTGCAGCTGCCGGATGGGTGCGGCCGGTGATCCGCAGGCGGTGGTGGACAGCAAGTTCCGGGTGCGCGGCACGCAGGGGCTGCGCATCGTCGATGCCTCGGTGTTCCCGCGCATCCCCGGCTACTTCATCTTGATGCCCATCTACATGATCAGCCAGAAGGCGGCCGGCGAGATCATCCGCGACGCCCGCTCGTCGGCCTCCTACGCCGGCTCGGACGAGACGGCAGCGGCCCTGTAACGGCGAGCCAGCGGGCGGCCCCGGCAAACGCCGCTCGCGGTCGCTGCGGCATCCGGAGAGGAGTGAGCGCCGGCGCTCACTCCTCCGGGGGCTGGTAGCGGTGCATCAGCAGCAGCAGCAGCGCCAGGCCGGGGACGGCGGCGAGCGTCGTCAGCACGAAGAACGTCGTCCACGGCACCTGGTCGGCGAGCCAGCCGGCGCCGGACGACAGCACCGTGCGCCCCATCGCCATCAGCGAGGTCAGCAGTGCGTACTGGGTCGCCGTATAGGCGACGTTGCACAGGCTCGACATATACGCGACGAACGCTGTCATCCCCATCCCGGTCGTAATGTTTTCCACCGAGACGGTTAAGGCGAGGACGGCAAGGTCGGGCCCGGCCCAGGCCTGCAGTACGAAGACGAGGTTGGAGGCGCCCATGGCGATGCCGCAGACCAGCAGGCCGCGCATGATGCCGAGGCGGGCGAGGACGAGGCCGCCGATCAGGCTGCCAGCGACGGTGGCGACGAAGCCGAACAGCTTGACCACCTCGGCGATGTCGGTCTTGCTGAAGCCCAGCTCCAGGAAGAACGGCACCTTCATCACCCCAAGCACCGCATCGCCGAACTTGTAGAGCAGGATGAACAGCAACACGACCACCCAGCCCCTTCGGGTGGCGAACTCGAGGAACGGGCAGACGCAGGCGGCCCACAGCCAGGCGGCGACGGTGGCGAGCGGCCGCGGCCAGCGGGCCCCCTGCCCGCCCTCCAGCCACGCCGTCGCCTTTTCCTCCAGCAGAAGCGCCGCTGGCGTCGTCCGCGCCTTCGGCTCCGGGTTGAGCAGGATGGCGACGACGCCGACCAGCACGGCCGCCGCCATCGCCGCGTAGACGGTGGACCACGGCAGGAGGTCGGCGAGGATCAGCCCGCCGGCGCCGGCCGCCATCTGGCCGAGGCGCCAGCCGAAGGTCGCCGTCGCCGCCCCTGCCGCCTGCGAGTGGTCATCGAGCAGCTCCACCCGGTAGGCATCGACGACCGTGTCCTGCATTGCCGAGGCCAGGGCCACGGCGAAGGCGAGCGCGGCGGTGGTGAGCGGATCGATGCCGGGCTGGGTCGCGCCGAGGCCGAACAGCGTGGCGATCAGCGCGATCTGCGTCGCCAGCGCCCAGCCGCGCCGGCGGCCGAGCCTGCGCCCCAGCAGCGGCAGCGGCAGCCGGTCGGCGAACGGCGCGAACAGGAACTTCAGCGAGTACGGCAGGCTGACCAGGGCGAACAGGCCGATGGCGGTCTTGTCGAGGCCGGCGCCGGCGAGCCACGCCGACAGCGGCTCGGCCAGCGCGCCGAACGGCAGGCCGCTGGAGAAGCCGATGAACAGCATCGCCAGCACCCGCCGGTCGCGGTAGACGGCGAGCGAGTCGAGCCAGGCGCGCAGCCGCCCCGGCCGCGCCGGTGACGCGGGCGTCACGGCGCCCGCAGCGGGAACCGACGGCGCCGGCTCGCTCACCCGAGCTTCTGCCGCACCAGATCGGCGAGCGACGTCTCGGGCCGGGCGCCGACGTGGCTGATCACCTCGGCAGCGCACACCGCGGCGACGCGGGCGCAGACCTCGACCCGCAGTCCACGCGCCAGCGCCCACAGGAAGCCGGCGGCGTAGGCGTCGCCGGCGCCGGTGGTATCGATCACATGATCGACCGGCTCGGCGTCGATGACGTGAACCTCGTCTCCCGCCACCACCACCGCGCCCTTCTCGGAGCGGGTCAGCACCGCGATCGGGCAGTGGTGGCGTACCCGCTGCAGGGCGGCATCAAAGGCGTGCTCCTGGTACAGCGAGACGATCTCGTCCTCGTTGGCGAACAGCACATCGACGTGGCGCTCGACCAGCTGCAGGAAGTCGGCGCGGTGGCGGTCGACGCAGAACGGATCAGACAGGCTCAGTGCGACGGTGCGGCCGGCCTCGTGGGCGATGCCCGCGGCGTTGATGAACGCCTGCTTCGCCCGCGGCCGGTCCCACAGGTAGCCTTCCAGGTAGGTGGTATGGGCGGTAGCGATGACGCTGACGTCGACATCCTCCGGGCCAAGCTCGGAGCTGACGCCGAGGAAGGTGTTCATCGTCCGCTGCGCATCGGGCGTGACGACGATCAGGCAGCGGCCGGTGGACGGGCCGGCAGCGGCGGGCGCGGCGGCGAAGGTGATGCCGAGCGAGACGATGTCGTGGCGGAAGATGGTGCCGAGCTGGTCGTCGCGCACCTTGCCGATGAAGGCGGCGCTGCCGCCCAGCGAGGCGATGCCGGCGATGGTGTTGGCGGCCGACCCGCCGGAGACCTCGACCGCCGGGCCCATCGCGGCGTAGAGCGCCTCGGCCTGCGGTGCGTCGATCAGCGTCATCGTCCCCTTGTTCAGCCCGTGGCGGATGAGGAACGCATCGTCCGCCGTGGCGATCACATCGACGATGGCATTGCCGATGCCGACCACGTCATAAAGGCTCTCCGCCATCCCCTGCATCCTGCTGCTGTTGCGGAATCGGCGAGAGTATAGCCGCGGCCGGCGGGGGGGCAAACGTGGCGGTGGTGTGGGCCGGTGCGGGCTTTGGCGGC
>JAEULG010000169.1 GCA_016793875.1 Rhodospirillales bacterium
GCTGCCGAGATGACGCCGACCGGCGCGCCGCTGCCCGACGTCGCCAAGAGCCCGCTTTCCACCGGCGAGCCGCAGACCCCCTTCGAGGCGGTCACCACCTACAACAACTTCTACGAGTTCGGCTCCAACAAGGAGGATCCCTCCCGTAATGCCGGGACGCTGCGGCCACAACCGTGGACGCTGACCATCGATGGCCTGTGCAACAAGCCCGGCTCCTGGAATGTCGATGAGATCATCAAGGACAACCGGCTGGAGGAACGCGTCTATCGCCTGCGCTGCGTCGAGGCGTGGTCGATGGTTATCCCGTGGGTCGGCATCCCGCTGGCCGACGTGATCAAACGGGCGGAACCGCAGGGCTCGGCCAGGTTCATCGCGATGCAAACCCTGCTCGATCCGGAGCAGATGCCGGGGCAGCGGCGCGGCATCCTCGACTGGCCCTACGTCGAGGGCCTGCGGCTGGACGAGGCGCAGCACCCGCTGGCCATTCTCTGCGTCGGCCTCTACGGGCGGGTGCTGCCGAACCAGAACGGTGCGCCGATCCGCCTCGTCGTGCCGTGGAAGTACGGCTTCAAGAGCATCAAGTCGGTGGTCAAGCTCACCTTCGTCGAAGCGATGCCGCCGACGTCGTGGAACGTCCAGGCGCCGAGCGAGTACGGCTTCTACGCCAACGTCAACCCGGCGGTGGACCATCCGCGCTGGAGCCAGGCGCGCGAGCGCCGCATCGGCGAGTTCTTCCGCCGCGAGACGCTGCCGTTCAACGGCTATGCCGACCAGGTCGCCAGCCTCTACGCGGGGATGGATCTGGCAAAGTGGTACTAGCCGACTCGCCGCCACTGCGCCGTCCGCGCCGCCGGGCGGCACCGGACCGGCTGGTGCGATATGTCGCGAAGCCCGTGGTCTTTGCCCTCTGCCTGCTGCCGCTCGCCTGGCTGGCCTGGGCAGCGGCGACGGGCGGGCTCGGCGTCAATCCGATCGAGGCAGTCAACCGCTTCCTCGGCGACTGGGCGCTGCGCTTCCTGCTGATCTCACTCGCCGTCAGTCCGCTGCGCGAGATCACCGGCTATGCCGTGCTGATCCGCTTCCGCCGCATGCTCGGCCTGTTCGCCTTCACCTACGTCGCCCTGCACCTGTCGAGCTGGATCGGCCTCGATCAGTTTTTCTCCTGGCCGCACATCTGGAAGGACATCGTCAAGCGGCCGTTCATCACCGTCGGCATGGCCGCCTTCCTGATGCTGGTGCCGCTGGCTGCGACCTCCACCGCGAAGATGATCAAGCGGCTGGGCGCACGCCGCTGGAAGCGGCTGCACCAGCTGGTCTACCCGGCCGCCGCGTTGGGCTCCCTGCACTATTTCATGATGGTCAAGGCCGACATTCGCGAGCCTTTGATATATGCTGCGATTCTCACCGTCCTGCTCGGCTGGCGGCTGGCGACGCGGTGGCGGCCGGCGGTCAGCCGCCCTTCCCCGTCTTCGTCTTCTCGGTCTTCCCCGTCTCCGCGCCGGTCTTCCCCATCTTCTCCAGGTTGAGCCGCGCCGATTCCGCCGCCGCCGACCTCGGCGCGCTGGCGATCAACTTATTCCAGTCGGCTTCGGCGGCGGCATCATTGCCCCTGAGCCGGCTGACGATGCCGCGCTCCAGCAGTGCTTCCGGCTGCTCCGGATCGAGTGTCAGCGCCTTGTCGAGATCGGCTTGCGCCGCGTCCAGCGCCCCTTCGTGGCGCAGCGCGCTACCGCGGAAGACGTAGGCTTCGGTGAGGTTGGGATCGAGGGTGATGGCGCGATCGAGATCGCGGATGGCATCGCCGTAGCGGTCCTGGGCCGCCAGCGCCCTCGCGTGCAGCACCAGCAGGCTGGGGTCGCGCGGCACCAGTCCCGAGCCCGCCGCCGCCGCCTGTTCCGCCCGCTCCGGCAGGTCGGCGGCGAGGAAGGCGTGCGCCGCCTGGCCCCACAGCGAGGCCCGCAGCACCGGGTTGTCGGCGATCTCCGCACCTCCGTGCTGGGCAAGATCGGCAAGGGTCTCGCCCGCCTCGCTAAAGCGCCCGAGCGCCATCTCGGCAGCCGCGGCGCAATGGCGGGACGGATCGCCGCCGCCGGCCTTCGCCCAGGCGCGGGCGTCGTCGAGCGCCTTCGGCGCATTGGCGGCGACGGCATCCATGCACGCCTGGTAGCGCTTCTCGGGCGACGCCGGCGTCGCGGCCGGCGGTGACGCGGCCAGCGCCGGCAGGCAGACGCCGACGACTGCGGCCGATAGCAGCAGGAGCCGGACGGGGCGCGGCGAAAAACCCATGAGCAAATGCGGCCTCCCTGGCATTGACGGACGAGCGTAGACTGACGGCATCCGCCGCTGCGCCGCAAGAGCGGCGGCACCGCAAGTCCCGAGGTTGTGTCCGGCCGTGAGCGCGAACGCCGTTTCCCTCCCCCGTCTGTTCTGCTTCGGCTACGGCTACAGCGCCCGCGCCCTTGCGGCGGTGTTGCGGGCGGAGGGATGGCGCCTCTCCGGCACCGCCCGCTCGCAGGCGGTGTGCGCTGCCATCGCCGCGGAAGGCGTGCAAGCCTTCCGTTTCGAGCGCGAGCGGCCGCTGGCCGACCCTGAAGCCGCGCTGGCACAAGCGACGCACCTGCTGTCATCGGTGCCTCCGGATGCCGCCGGCGATCCGGTGCTCGCTTGCCACGACGAGGCGATCGCGGCAATGCCGAACCTGCGCTGGATCGGCTACCTCTCCACCACCGGCGTCTATGGCGATACCGGCGGCGCCCTCGTCGATGAGACCGCACCGCTGGCGGCGACGGTGCCGCGCAGCGTCCGCCGCGTCGCCGCCGAGCGCGCCTGGCTGGCGCTGGCGGAGCACCGGCAGCTGCCGGTGCACATCTTCCGGCTCGCCGGCATCTACGGGCCGGGCCGCAATGTGCTCGACCAGGTGCGGCGCGGCGAAGCACGGCGCATCGACCGGCCTGGCCATCTGTTCTCCCGCATCCATGTGGAGGACATCGCGGCGGTGCTGCGCGCGTCCATCGCTGCCCCGCGCCCAGGGCGCATCTACAACGTCTGCGACGACGAGGCGGCGACGCCCGCCGATGTCACCGCCTTCGCCTGCCGACTGCTGGGGGCGCCGCTGCCGCCGCTGATCGCGTTCGACGAGGCGGCGCCGGCGATGTCGGCGATGGCGCTGAGCTTCTGGCACGACAACCGCCGCATCGACAATACCCGCATCCGCCAGGAACTCGGCGTGCAGCTGCGCTATCCCACCTATCGCGAGGGGCTGACGGCTCTGGCCGCGGCTGCCGGGGAGGCCGTCAATGGCGCATAGGGTGCCGCTCGTCCTTCTCATCGCCGTGGCATTGCTGCTTGGCGCAGTGGCGTGGGCGCCGGCGGCCGTCGAGCAGCAGCAAAGCGTGGTCGTGCTCGACATCGATGGCGCCATCGGCCCCGCCAGCAGCGATTACGTCGAGCGCGGCCTCGCCAAGGCGGTGGAGCGCAACGCCGCGCTGGTCGTCCTGCGGCTGGACACACCGGGCGGACTCGATACATCGATGCGCGCCATCGTCCGCGCCATCCTTGCCTCGCCAGTGCCGGTCGCTGCGTTCGTCGCTCCCAGCGGGGCGCGGGCCGCCAGTGCCGGGACCTACATCCTCTACGCCAGCCACATCGCGGCAATGGCGCCGGGCACGAATCTCGGCGCGGCGACCCCGGTGCAGATCGGCTCGCCGCTGCCGGGCGGAGAGCCGGAGGGCGACAAGGAAAAGAAGAACGAAGGTGCGCCCAGCCGACCCGGCATCGCCGAGAAGGCGATGAACGATGCCATCGCCTATATCCACAGCCTTGCCGAACTGCGCGGCCGCAATGTCGAGTGGGCCGAGCAGGCTGTGCGGCAGGCGGCGAGCCTGTCGGCCGAGCAGGCGCTGAAGCTGAACGTCATCGACGTCGTCGCCGCCGACGTTCCGACGCTGTTGCGGGCCGTGGACGGTCGCGAGGTGAGGACCACCGCAGGCACCCTAAGGCTCGCCACCGCCGGCGCCGAGGTGGTAGCACAGCCCGCCGACTGGCGGACGCGGCTGCTCAGCATCATCACCGACCCCAACGTCGCCGCGCTGCTGATGCTGATCGGCGTCTACGCGCTGATCTTCGAGTTCTACAGTCCGGGGCTAATCGGACCGGGCGTCGTCGGCGCCATCTGCATCCTCCTCGCCCTCTACGCGTTCCACGTCCTGCCGGTGGATTATGGCGGCCTCGCGCTGCTGCTCCTCGGCATCGGCCTGATGGTGGCGGAAGCCTTCATCGGCAGCTTCGGCGTGCTGGGGATCGGCGGCCTCATCGCCTTCGTCATCGGCTCGATCATGCTGATGCAGGACGACGTTCCCGGCTTCACCGTCGCCTGGGAGATCGTCGGCTCCATCGCCTTCGTGCTCGCGGCAGGGTTCATCGCCCTGTCGAGCCTGGTGGTGCGCTCGCGGCGGCGGGCGGTGACGACCGGCCGCGAGCAGATGCTCGGCATTTCGGGTCCGGTCGTCGACTGGGAGGGCCACGCCGGCCGGGTGCGGGTGCGCGGCGAAATCTGGCAGGCCCGCGCGCAAGCGCCGCTGACGGCAGGACAGCACGTGAAGGTCACCGGCATCAGCGGCCTCACTCTGGAGGTCGAGCCGGACCGGCCGCCGGCAGAGCCGGCGAGGAGGTAGCCCATGGATATCTTGCTGACGCAGGTCTGGATCGTCGCCGCGGGACTGCTGCTGTTCCTGCTGGCGATGTCGCTGAAGGTGCTGCGCGAGTACGAGCGCGCCGTCGTTTTCCTGCTCGGCCGCTTCTGGAAGGTCAAGGGACCGGGACTGGTACTGATCCTGCCGGTGATCCAGCAGATGGTGCGGCTGGACCTGCGGACGCGCGTGCTCGACGTTCCGCAGCAGGACGTGATCTCCCGTGACAACGTCTCGGTGCGGGTCAACGCCGTCATCTACTACCGCATCATCGATCCGGAGAAAGCGGTGATCCAAGTGGAGGCTTTCGAGGCGGCGACCAGCCAGCTGGCACAGACGACGCTGCGCTCGGTGCTGGGCCAGCACGAGCTGGACGAAATGCTGGCCGAGCGCGAGCGGCTCAACGCCGACATCCAGCGCATCCTCGACGAGCAGACGGAAGCCTGGGGCATCAAGGTCGCCAACGTCGAGCTGAAGCGGGTCGATCTCGACGAGAGCATGATCCGCGCCATCGCCCGGCAGGCAGAGGCGGAACGCGGGCGCCGTGCCAAGATCATCGACGCCGAGGGCGAGTTGCAGGCATCGCAGCGGTTCATGGAGGCAGCGCAGATCCTGTCGACGCAGCCGCAGGCCATCCAGCTGCGCTACCTGACGACGCTGCAGGGGATGAGCGCCGAGCGCACCTCGCTGATCGTCTTCCCTCTGCCGATCGAACTGTTGCGCGCCCTGTCACCGGAGAAAGGTCAGCCAGAGAAAAGCCAGCCGGAGAAGACGTAACGCAACCGCCAAATGTTCCTGTTTTACCCCTATCCTGGGGAGGTAGTCCGCAGCGCACCATCGTGATTAATCAGGGCCTCAGGAGGACCGACTTGGGCCACTCTTGGCGGGTCCCGATGGCGCGAGGCACCCCATGAGACTTGTTACCCCGACATCGAACCCGATCCCGCTGGAAGCGCAAATCCTCGGGATCGGCGGACTGATCCCGCTGCTGGCCGGGGTGGCCGCACACATCGCGTCGCCCGAGCCGTTCGGCTTGCCGCTGACACGGATAATCCTGACCTATACCGCACTGATCCTGTCGTTCCTCGGCGGCATCCATTGGGGCTTCGCCTCGTCCGCCCTGGCCCATGCCGACGATCGCAGTCGGGCAATCCGCATTCTCGCCTTCAGCGTTCTGCCCGCGTTCACCGGCTGGCTCGTCGTGCTGCTTCCGGTTGCGATCGGCGCCCCGGTGCTCGCCGCTGCCTTCGTCTGGATCCTGCTGCTCGATTGGGCAAGCGAAGCCCTTGGTGCGGCGCCGCCGTGGTGGATGCACCTGCGCATCCGGCTGACCTTCGGCGTCGTCATCCTGCTGCTGATCCTCGGCGTGACCAGCATGGTCCGCTGACCGGCCGCCGCCGGCGGGCGTCAGTGCGTGTCGGTCCCGGACGGCAGCGCCGCCGTGCTGCGGCCGCTCGCCGCCGGCGCGTCCGCCAGCCGGCGGGCGACGTCGGCGGCGACCCGCTGGTGGCCCTCCCCGGTCCAGTGCATGTTGTGCGGCTGGTAAGGGCACGGCTGCCCCTGCAGCACCGGCCGCAGATCGACGGCTTCCAGGTTCAGCGCTGCCGCGTCGGCGGCAAACTGTCGCTGCGGCTGCTCCGGATCAAAGCCGCGCTGGAGGCTTGAGGCCACGTGGTTGCCGGGGCCGTAGACCGCATCGGGGCTGCACACCTGGATGTTTGCCGGCACCAGGAGCAGCATCAGCCGGGCGCCGTTCGCTGCCGCGAGCTCCTTGAGTTCGGCGAGCCGCTGCTGCACCCGCTGCTGGGCGTCGCCATCGGCCGGCGCGCCCTGCGGCTGGAACACCTTGAGCTGGCTGTGCACCGCATCCATCGGCGCCGGCACGCCGCGCCAGCCGGCGACGACACGCTGCAACCGGTCCTGCACCCAGGCGAAAAGATCGCCGAGGGCCAGAATGGCATAAAGGCTGTCGCCGGAGGTGCGGCCGAAACCGATCGACTGCTGAAACTGCCGATCGGTCTTCTCGGCGTCGTCGAAATCGTTGACGAAGAGGCTCACCAGCAGCACGTCCGGGCGGAAGACCGGCAGGTAGGCGCGGGCCACCGCGACGTATTGGTTGGGACCGTAGCCGGTGATGGCGAAGTTCTGCACCTGGACCGGACGGGTGCCTTCCCGCTCGGCCAGGTCGTGCTCCAGCAGCCGTGGCCAAGCGGCATCGGTATCGACGCCCTCGGCGCTGGTGAAGGCATCGCCGATGGTCATGATCCGCAGGGTGCCCGGCGGCCGCTCCGGCGGATAGAGCGGGCCGGGAAAGCCCAGCGCGTTGGCGCTGACCCGGTAGTCATAGCCCTGCCAGCGCAGGCGCGTGGTCCGATCCGGGATCATCCGCCAGCCGAACCGCGGATCCTCCTGAAGCGCCGCCCGCTCGCCCCAGCCGTTGACCTCCTGTGGATCGTCATGGCGCACCCACAGCTCGGCGCCGAGCAGGAGCAGCCAGACCGACGCAATGGCGCCCACCGCCGCCGCCTTGCCGCCACGGGAAAGCCGGCGGAACGCGGCCACCGCCTGCCCGGCGCGACGGGTGGACCATTCCAGCAGCAGGGCGAGAACGACCGTCACCGCGAGCGTCACCGCCGTCAGCAGCACCAGCCGGCGGCCGACCGGCGTGCCGTGCGGAATCAGCACGACGATGATCGCGAAATGGATCAGGTAGATCGCGTATGAATGCCGCGACAGCCATTCCGCCGCCACCATCGCCGAACGCACCCGCGCCAGCGGGTGGAGCAGCCCGAACAGCAGCAGGAAAGCCCCCGCGCCCAACAGGAACAGCGCCGGGCCGTTGCCCAGCAGGAACAGCGCCAGCACCATGCCGAGCGCGTAGACGGCGGCCGCCGCCAGCAGTGTCGCCGGAGCCCGGCACCAGGCGCTGACGCGCTCCGGCGAGGTGTGCCGGGCAGCGGCGGCCAGCGTCATGCCGAAGACGAACTCCGGCAACCGGGTGATGAAGATGGCGCCGCGCGACCAGGCATCGACGTAGCCCCACTGAGGCACCACATCGGCGAAGACCCACAGGCCGACGGTGCGGACGGCCAGCGAGGCGACGATGGTGATCAGCGCGAAACGCTGCCAGCCGAGCCGCTGCATCAGCATCCACAGCAGCGGAAAGACGAGGTAGAGCTGGATGATCAGGCCGATGAACCACCACGGCACCGAAACGGCGTAGAGCAGATCCGGCGTGACGCGGATCCCCAGCAGACTGAACAGAAACGAGATATCGGACTGGATCGGCTCGCGGAAGACAAAGGCGCCGGCGAGGATGAACAGATGTGCCATCCAATATTCGGGATAGACCCGGGCGAGGCGTTTGCGCAGGAAGTCGCCCCAGCGCACGCCGCCATCGTCCCGCTGCGCCGAAGCCCCCCAGGCCAGGCCGAAGCCGCTCAGGATGAGGAAGACCGCTACCGCCTGATCGCCGGCCAGGGCAAAATTGACGAACAGCCACGCGGGAATGTCCCAAATGCCGTAGCCGGTGAACGGCGCCAGTTGGCCGATGCGTTCGGCCAGCGGCGGCCAGTGGTTGGTGGGATTGGCGAGTTCCCACCCCGGGAAGACCTGCTCGGCGATATGGACGAGAACGACCCACAGCAGTGCAAACGCCCGGATGCACTCAAGGGTATGCCAGCGCGCCCTGGAGACTTCGCTCACGCCCTGCTAGTCCCTAATCGTTGATGTGAAGACCCCCGCCTTCGTCATGTCTAGGCGGCCGATACGGCACAAGTGTGACGAGTATATACTAGCAGACGGTTGTGAAACAGAACAGCAGGCGCAGCCCCTCCCGCATCCGTGACGGCGGCCGCGGCAAGCCGGTGCCGGACGGTCCGCTCGACGTGCGGATCGAACGCCTCGGCGACGGCGGCGACGGCATCGCCGAGACGGCGTGCGGGCGACTCTACATTCCGCTGAGCCTCCCCGGCGAGCGCGTGCGCGTCCAGCCGCTGCGGCCGCGCGGCGACGGCTTTGTCGCCCGGGTCGTGGACGTGCTGGTGCCCGACGGTGCTCGCCAGCCGCCGCCGTGCCCACACTTCGGTGTCTGCGGCGGCTGCGCCCTGCAGCATCTGGCCGACGATGCCTATGCGGGGTGGAAGACGGCGCGGCTGATGGCGGCGCTGGCGCGCGCCGGTCTGGATGGCGCCGCCGACGTCGTCGCGCCGCTGGTGCGGACACCCCCCGGCAGCCGCCGCCGGGCGACGTTCGCCGCATCGCGCGGCGGAGCCGGCGGCGCCGTCCGTCTCGGCTTCCAGGTGCGCGAGAGCCACGAGGTCGTCGATCTCACTGCCTGCCTGGTGGTGGATCCGATGATCGTGGCGCTGTTGCCGCCGTTGCGCTGGCTGCTGAGCGAGGCGCTGCCCGCGGGCGGCCGGGCGCTCGCCACCGTCACGCTGCTGGACGGCGGGCTCGACGTGCTGCTGACCGGCATGGCGCCGCGCTCCCTTACCGACCATGAGCGGCTCGCCCGCTTCGCCGAAGCGGCGGATCTTGCCCGGCTGTCGTGGCGGCAGGACGCCAACGCGGCCGTCGAGCCGCTACTGACCCGCCGTCCGACATGTGCCATCTTCGACGGCGTGGCCGTGGCGGTGCCGCCGGCAGGCTTCTTGCAGCCAAGTCTCGCAGGCGAAGCGGCGCTGCGCGCCGCCGTCGTTGACGGCATCGCCGGAGCGACGGTCGTCGCCGATCTGTTCTGCGGCAGCGGCACCTTCGCCCTGCCGCTGCTGCAACGGGGAGTGCGCGTGCACGCCATCGATGCCGACGCCGGGGCGCTCGCGGTGCTGTCGGCGGCCGGAAGCCGGCTGGCGGCGGCCGCGCGGCTGGACTGCGAGCGGCGCGATCTGTTCACCCGGCCGCTGGCGGCCGCCGAGCTCGCCCACTTCGCGGCGGTGGTGCTCGATCCGCCGCGGGCCGGCGCCCGCGCGCAGGTAGCTGCACTCGCCGATTGCGAGGTGCCGGTGGTCGTCTACGTATCGTGCAACCCCGCGACATTCGCCCGCGATGCGCGGCTGCTGGCGAACGGCGGCTACCGGCTGGAGCGGGTGACGCCGGTCGACCAGTTTTTATGGTCGCCGCACCTTGAGCTGGTGGCAGCCTTCCGGAGGCGGGCAGAAAAATAATAGTCGTCACTTACTAAAAAACATCTGGCAAAGGCACCGGCAGCGCCCTACCTTCCGGGCATGAGCGAAGCCCTGCGACGATATGCCTTCAGCGAGCGACTGGCCGACATCCTCGGCCAGTCCCGGCGCGACCTGCGGGTCCGGGTGACCCTGATGATCACCGATGGCCTGCTGCCACCGGGGCCGCGCGGTCCCGGCGCACCACCCGCGACCGCAGACTACGCCGCCGATCTGCTGATCGGGGTGATGGCGGCGCCGCAGCAGGTGCAGACGGTGGACGCCATCCACTGCTACCGGGCGCTGCGCGCCGGGCGGACGCAGCGGGCGGAGACCCCCGGGGTCGTCGTCGGCGCACCGCGGCTCGCCGTCAACGCGCCCGACGCCAGCCCGCTGGCGCCGCGCCACCTGCGCTTCGGCGAGGTGCTGGCGCGGCTGATCGACCATGCGCGGGACGATGCGACCCGCGCGATGCTCGCCCGCGACCTCTTCGGCATCTGGGTCGCCCGCGGCTTTCCCGCCGCCGCGGTCCAGCTCGCCACGTCGTCCGAGGGTCGCCGCAGCCTATTCAACCGCCGCTACGAGCCGGAGCCGGGGGCGCGGCCGCCCATCTGGCTCGATCCGACGCGCGGCGGCTCCGCCGATCCCGGCCTTTTCCACACCGTGTTTCTGCCGGCCAGCAAGCTGATCGAGATCGGCCGGCACATCGCACCCCCGCCAGACGAAAGGACAGCCCTGATGCTCGACCTTGGTCAGAAGATCGCCAACCTGGCGCAGCTCGCCCGCGAGCACCGCAATCGTCGGCCGTGGGAGAAATTCCTCGCCGCCGCTGCCGTCGCCGAGGACGTGATCGAGCGCATCGACGCGCGCGAGCGCAGCCACCTCGCCGAGATCGCCGAGTTCGGCAGCAACCCCGGCAACCTGCGCATGCTCACCTACATCCCCGACGACCTGCCTGCGAACGCCCCGCTGGTCGTCGTGCTGCACGGCTGCACCCAGACTGCCGCCGCCTACGATACCGGCACCGGCTGGTCGACGCTCGCCGAGCGCCACGGCTTCGCGCTGCTGCTGCCGGAGCAGCGCCGCTCCAACAACCCGCTGCGCTGCCTGAACTGGTTCCGCCGGGAGGATTTCGCCCGCGACGGCGGCGAGGCGCAGTCGATCCGGCAGATGGTCGAGCACTTGGTCGCCGCCCACGGCCTCGACCGCAAGCGCATCTTCGTCACCGGCCTTTCCGCCGGCGGAGCGATGACCTCGGTCATGCTCGCGACCCATCCCGACCTGTTCGCCGGCGGCGCGGTGGTGGCGGGCGTGCCCTATCACTGCGCCGAGGGCCTGCAGGAGGGCTTCGAGGTGATCTTCCAGGGCCGCGTCCTGCCCACCGCGGAGTGGGGCGAGCGGGTGCGCGCCGCCACCGATCATACCGGCCCATGGCCGCGGGTGCAGGTCTGGCACGGCGATGCCGACGTGACGGTCAAGCCGGTCAACGCCGAGGAGATCGTCAAGCAGTGGGGAAACGTGCACGGCCTGCCGGACGCGCCAACGGTCGATGAGCAGGTGGGCCCGCACCGCCACCGCGTCTGGCGCGATGGCAACGGCAGGGATGTCATCGAGTCGTGGACGGTCGCCGGCATGGCGCACGGCCAGGCGATCGACCCGCAGGCGCCCGACGGCTGCGGCCAGCCCGAGCCGTTCATCATCGATGCTGGCATCTCCTCGCCGACCCACATCGCCCGGTCGTGGGGGCTGACCGCGGCGGTGCGCGAACGGCCGGCAAAGCCGCGGCGCCCGGCGACCCAGGCGGAGCAGGCGGCCGCCGACGAGCCCGCCGCCGCGTTCCGCATCCCCGCCGTCTCCATCCCGATCGCCCCCGGCCGACCGGCGGGGGTGGACGACGGCACCGCCGCACCCGGCGATCCTGCCGCAGCGGCGACGGGCGAAGACCCGGCGGTGAAGCCGCAGACGGGCGCCGGCGGTCCGGCCGCCGACTTTTCGCAGATCATCGGTCGCTCGCTCGCCGCGGCCGCGGCGGCCCGCAGGAAGTCCGCCGGAGAGAAGTCCGGCGCGAGCGGCAACGGCAAGAGCGACAAGGGTGCTGCCGGCGCCGGCCTCGCCGGGCTCGGCATCGATATCCCCGGCATCATCGGCACCTCGCTGGAAGCCGCCGGCCTGCTCAAGGGCGGCCGCGGCCTCGCCCGCAACAGCGGCGGCAGCGGCCCCGGCGGCGTCGATATCGTCTCGATCCTGAACAAGTCGTTCGAGGCGGCCGGCCTGTTCCGTCCTGAGGGCAGCGAAGGTCCGGCTGCGGCCGGCCGTAGCGGTGGCGGCGACAGTCTTGCCGGCGCCGGCTGGGAAGGCGGCGAGCCGTGGGAGATGCGGGACGGCGCCCTGCACGGCAAGGTCACCTCGGGTAGCGAGGGACAGACCGGCGAGAAGCTGGCGTGCCTCACTCGCCGCGTCGATCTCGGCGCCAGCCCCACCCTCTCCTACCGCCGCAAGCTTGACCTCAAGGCGGCGGCCAACATGCTGACCCGCGCCTCGCTCACCGTGCTGATCGACGGCGTCCCGGTGGACGAGGTGGTGGCGACCGGCATGGACTACGCCGAGCCCGAGTGGTGCGAGCGCAGCGTCGATCTCGCCCGCTTCGCCGACCGGACGGCGACGCTGACCCTTGAGCTCGCCGCCACCGCCAACGTCGCTCTCGACGTCTGTGCCGAAGCCTGGGTCCGCGACGTCAAGGTCTGAACGGAAGGCGCCGGCCCCCGCCCCCGCGGGGGCCGGTCCGCATTTCCGCTTACGTCGTGCCGAGCCGGCGGAAGCGGGCGCGGCAAATCCACTGCTGGAGAAGGGCTGCCGTAAGCACAGGATTGCTTCGCTGCGCTCGCGATACCGCGCAAAGCACTGCCGCCGGCGTCCCAAAGGGCCTGCGAGCGCCTTGCCCGCCTTGGGAAATCGCGCTACTAACACCCTCCCAATATCGCGCTGCGGCAAAGCCCGTCCTCAAGGGTCCTCCAGCCGCTCGCTCCATCTCGAGGGGTAAGGGAAGGTCTCCATGGCAGCCAGAAAAATTGCGCTGATCGGCGGCGGCAACATCGGCGGTACGCTCGCCCATCTTTGCGCCTTGAAGGAACTGGGCGATGTCGTCCTGTTCGACATCGTCGACGGCCTGCCGCAAGGCAAGGCACTCGATCTCGCGCAATCGATGCCGGTTGAAATCAACAGCACCCGGCTCAAGGGGACCAACGACTACGCCGATCTCGCCGGCGCCGATGTCGTCATCGTCACCGCGGGCGTCGCCCGCAAGCCGGGAATGAGCCGCGACGATCTGATCGGCATCAACACCAAGGTGATGAAGTCGGTCGGCGAGGGCATCAAGGCCCACTGCCCGAACGCCTTCGTCATCTGCATCACCAATCCGCTCGACGTCATGGTCTGGGTGCTGCGCGAGTTTTCCGGCCAGCCCTACAACATGGTCTGCGGCATGGCCGGGGTGCTCGACAGTGCCCGCTTCCGCACCTTCCTGGCCCGGGAATTCAACGTCTCGGTGGAAGACGTCACCGCCTTCGTGCTCGGCGGCCATGGCGATACCATGGTGCCGCTGACCCGCTACTCGACGGTCGCCGGCATCCCGCTGCCGGACCTGGTGAAGATGGGCTGGACCACCCAGGAGAAGCTGGAGCAGATCGTCCAGCGTACCCGCGACGGCGGCGCCGAGATCGTCGGCCTGCTGAAGACCGGCTCCGCTTTCTATGCGCCCGCCACCTCGGCGATCGCGATGGCGGAAGCCTACCTGAAGGACCAGAAGCGGCTGCTGCCGTGCGCTGCCTGGTGCCAGACGGAATACGGGCAGAACGGCATCTACGTCGGCGTGCCGACGATCATCGGCGCCGGCGGTGTGGAGAAGATCGTCGAGATCGAGCTGAATGCCGACGAAAAGAAGATGCTCGACCACTCCATCAATTCGGTAAAGACGCTGGTCGAGGTTGCCAAGGGCCTGATGTAAGGAGCACCGCCGATCCGGCTGCCGGCACCGTTGGCCGGCGGCCGGCGCCAAGTCATGACTATCCCGGGATTCTCCCCGATAACCCGAGGGACGTCGTACGTAAGGAAGAGAGGGACGAATGAATATCCACGAATATCAGGCAAAACAATTGCTTGGCAAGTACGGCGTCGCCGTGCCGCGCGGCCATGTTGCCTACACGCCACAGGAGGCCGAGGCCGAGGCGAAGAAGCTCGGCGGCCCGGTATGGGTGGTCAAGGCGCAGATCCACGCGGGCGGCCGTGGTAAGGGCGGCGGCGTCAAGGTGGTCAAGTCGATCGAGGAGGTGTTCCCCACCGCCGAGAAGATGATCGGCATGACGCTGATCACAAAGCAGACGGGCCCGGCCGGCAAGGAAGTCAAGCGCGTCTACATCGAGGAAGGCTGCGACATCAAGCGCGAGTGCTACATGTCGATGCTGATCGACCGCGCCACCTCGCGCATCACCATCATCGCCTCGACCGAAGGCGGCATGGATATCGAGGAAGTCGCGGCGAAGACGCCGGAGAAGATCCTCAAGGTGGCGATTGATCCGGCCACCGGCATCCAGCCGTTCCACGGCCGCAAGATCGCCTTCGGCCTGAAGATGGAAGGCAAGCAGGTTGCCGCCTGCACCAAGTTCGTCCTCGG
>JAEULG010000191.1 GCA_016793875.1 Rhodospirillales bacterium
GACATGACCGGCCTGACGGTTCAGACAAGATTGCGCGAGCGTGGCATCACCCTGCCGGTTGTGATGATCACCGCGTTCGCGGACGTTCCGCTGGCGGTCGCAGCGATGCGTGCCGGTGCGGCCGACTTCCTGGAGAAGCCCTACTCGGACGACGTGCTCATTGCCAGCGTGCATCTGGCCCTGGCGCGCGCCGAGACCATTGCCGACATCGAGGAACAGGCGGCCCGCACCAATGCGCGGCTGGCACAACTGACGCCGCGCGAGCGTCAAGTCCTCGACTTTTTGCTGGTCGGCCGGCAGAACAAGCAGATAGCCCACGACCTTGGCATCAGTCCGCGGACAGTCGAAATCCACCGCGCCCGCGTCATGGACAAGATGCAGGCCGGCAGCCTTTCGGAACTTGTCCGTATCGTGCTGACGGTACGCGCGCGCTGACCACCGGGCCGCCTCCAGTACGTAGATGACCGTATTGGGCGTGAATGCGCCTGACCATAGATTGTACGTATTGGTTCAGGTAGCTTCGGCCCAGCAAGCAATGCGCGAGACCGTTGCCGGAAACGTCTACATCGTCGATGATGATCCAGCCGTCCGTGATTCGCTGGAAACGCTGCTGGACGCCGCCGGCCTGACGGCGAGGACCTTTGCCTCTGGCATCGAGGTGGTACGGCGCTCCGACAGGCTGACTTCGGGCTGCCTGCTGCTCGACGTCCACTTGCCGGACTGCGACGGCTTCGATGTCCTGGTCGCGCTGCGGCAGGCTGGCGTTATGCTGCCCGTTGTGTTCATGACTGGCGGCGACTATCGCGCCGCCCTCACCCGCGCCTCGGCCCTTGGGGCGCAGGATGTGCTGCAGAAGCCGCTGAACGACGCCCGGCTGCTCAAAGCGGTTCACCGAGCCATGCGTTCTACGCAATCCACATCTTCCTACGGCGGTAGAACCCTACGCATTTGCCCGTAGGTGATGTACCGGATGTCTTTTTAGCCTCGCCTCGATTAGCTTCGAGCGCGGTCTTCGCCGGGGGGCACTGACTGCCAAGGCAAAGGGGGCTCCGATGACCGAGAACAAGAACGGTTCAATGCGGAGAGATACTATGTTGATAAGCGAAGCGAACGATCCGGCGATTGTCGCCGCCGAAGCCGCCAAGCGGGCCGAGCGCCGCTTGCTGTCGCTGCCATCGAGCAGCTTCATGGACGAGCTCACTTCTTCTTTCGCAGACGCCGAGGCGGCGTGGGAAGCGGCAGACGAGGCATTTGCGGACGCCGTGCCGGTCACCATCGAAGGCGCCCTGCGGAAAATGCGAGAGGTGCTGGCGCTGCTCGACGAGGGGCGTGTCGAGAGCCTTGAGCGTCGTCACGTGCGCGCGGTTGTCGTCTATCTGGAACAGCTGGTCTTTCAGCCGAGGATGTAGCGATCCGCTACGCGCCCCGCCCAGCGTCCGGGGCGACGGACCGCCGCCCCCTCAATCCCTGCCACCGACGACCACGCGGCCGGCGAGATTACCCGGCGCGGTCAGGCGGCAGCATCGGCCGACGAGCGCTCGCAGGCCTGTTCGAGGCTTGCCCAAAAGCCGCGGAACAGCCGGTCCTCCCGTTGCGCGAAGGTCGATACCAAGGTCTCGGGTCGGGCGTCGAGCTGGTGCAGGCGGTCGACCATCTGCGACAGATGCAGTTCCTCCTCCGCCAGCACGCTCTTCAGCGAAAACCGGCCCGGCCGCGCCGCCAGTTCCTGCTGGTAGAGCTCGTAGGTCCAGATCGCCCGCAGCTCGATGGTCAGCGAAACGTAGAGATACGGCACCTCCGGATGAACATCCGCCGGCAGCACCTGGGCAATCGAAGCATCGAGCCGGCCGAAGTACATCTTCGCCGCCCCCGGCCGTAGCGCGTCGTCATCGTTGAACTCCAGCGTGCGCTGGGCAATCGCTTCCGCCGCGCGCTTGAAGAAGAACGAATGCCGCGTCTCCTCGGCGAGGTGCTTGAGGATCTCCTGGCTGAGCACCCCTTTGGTCTGGCTGACCATGATCTTGCGGCTGCCGATGTGCTCCATCAGCGCCAGCGTGTTGAGGAAGCGGGCGTGCTCCGCCGGATGCTCCACCCACCACCCAAGGCGGCGGCGCACCGGCTCGACCAGGTCGGCGCTAGAGGCTTCGATCTCGCAGAGCGGCCAAGCTGTCCTCGATGACATCGTAAATCCCGTCGAGTTCGTCGTTGCTGGTACAGTAGGGAGGCAACAGGTACACCACGTTGCCGAGCGGGCGCAACAGCAGCCCCCGCGCCATGAAGAAGGCGTAGAGGCGCGGCCCCAGATCGGACAGATAACCGCCCGTCGCGGCGGCGATGTCGATGGCGGCGATGGTGCCGCGATGACGGACGCTACTGACTTCGGCGCGTTCGCCCAAGGCCGGCAGCCGCCGGGCATGCACGGCCGCGATCCGCTCGATCCGCTCGAGCACCGGCTCGCGCTCCCAGATCGCCAGATTGGCGACGGCGGCGGCACAGGCGATCGGATTGCCGGTGTACGACGAGGAATGGAAGAACATCCGGGCGCGGTCGGCCGACCAGAAGGCATCGTACAGCCGGCGCGTCGCCAGCGTCGCCCCCATCGGCAGGAAGCCGCCGGTAATCCCCTTCGATACGCACATCACGTCCGGCACGATGCCCGCCTGTTCGCAGGCGAACAGCGTGCCGGTACGCCCGAAGCCGGTCATCACCTCGTCGGCAATCAGGAACACTTCGTTCCGGCGTGCCAGCCGGGCCAGTTCGGCCAGCAGCGCCGGATCGTACATCAGCATGCCGCCCGCTCCCAGGACCAGCGGCTCGATGATGAGGGCAGCGATGTCGCCGCCATGACGGTCAAGCAAGGCGGCGAACGCCGCCAGCGTCGCCTCTTCGCCGCCAGCCGCCGGAAACGGCAGAAAGTCGACGCTGAACAGCATCGGCTGGTAGGGCGCGCTGAAGATGCTGCGGGCGCCGACCGACATCGCCCCGAACGTATCGCCGTGATAGCCATGCTCGAACGCGACGACGCGATGCCGTGGACGGCCCAGGTTGTGCCAGTAGCCGACCGCCATCTTCAGGCCGACCTCCACCGCGGTCGAGCCGGAGTCGGAGAGGAAGACGAACTCCAGCTGCTCACCGTCCGCCGCGCGCGGTGCCAGGGCCAGCAGCTTTCTGGCCAGCTGCTCGGCCGGGGGGTGGGTGAAGCCGGCGAAGATCACCTGTTCGAGAATGGCGGCCTGCGCCGCTATGGCAGAGGCAATGGCCGGATGGCCGTGGCCGTGGGTGATCACCCACCACGACGAGATGGCATCGAGATAGCGCCGGCCGTCGGCGCCATGCAACCATGCGCCCTCGCCCCGGACGATCTCGACCATCGGGCCGGCAGTGGCGTGCTGGGTGAAGGGGTGCCACAGTGGCGACAGATCGGCCGAAAGCTTCATCGCAAAACAAAGTCCTCGGCACGGAATCCCGCCGCGAAGGCGGCCTGCAACGTCGGGGCGTTCAGCTTCGGCAACCGGGCCAGACGGCCCAGGCGCCTGACGCCGGCATAGGCGCTGATCGTTTCCTCGTTATCGGCGTTGGCATCGCCGACGAAGATGATGCCAAGGATCGGAATGTTCCGTGTTCGCAGCGCCTCGACCGACAGCAGCGTATGGTTGATCGTGCCGAGGCCAGTACGTGCCACCACCACCACCGGCGCGCCCCACCGCCGGAAAACGTCGATGAACAGGGTGCGGCGGGTCAGCGGCACCATCAGCCCGCCCGCCCCCTCGACGACCAGCGGCCGGTCCGCCGCCACCTCCGGCAGCACCAGCGTGTCCGGATCGATCTCGACCCCATCCAGTTCGGCCGCCCGATGCGGCGACAGCGGCTGGGTCAGCCGGTAGTCTTCGGCAAGAAAATGCCCGGGACCAAGCCCAGTCAGCGCGGCAACTGTCGCCGCATCGGTGCCCTTGAGGGTGCCCGACTGCACCGGCTTCCAGTAGACCGCGTCCAGCGCCAGCGTCAGCATGGCGGCAACGACGGTCTTGCCGATGCCGGTGTCGGTGCCGGTCACCACCAGGGCGTTCACGCCGACACCTGCGCTGCGGCACGCTCTCCCAGCACCTCACCGAGCGCATCCGCCAGCGCCGCGATCTCCGCGTCGCTGCGGTCGGCGCCGATGGAGATGCGCAGGCGCGAGGTGCCAGCCGGCACCGTCGGCGGCCGGATGGCGCGCACGTCGAACCCGCGCCGCTGCAGCGCCGCCGCCGCATCCACGGCCGCCGCCTCGCTGCCGAGGATCACCGGCAGGATCTGCGTTCCCACCGCCGCCAGCATCCCGTCCGCCACTTCCGACAGCCGCTCGGCGGCGAAGGCAGAGAGAGCCAGCAGACGCTGCCGCCGCCATGGCTCCTCGTCGACCAGGCGCAGCGCCCGCTGCACCGCCGCCGCGACGTAAGCCGGCGGCGCGGTCGAAAAGATGAACGGCCGGGCGGCATTGACCAGATAGTCGACGACGATCGCCGGCGCGCACACCAGTCCCCCGGCGACGCCCAGCGCCTTGCCGCAGGTGTGCAGCACGATCAGGCGCTCGTCGTAAGTTCCCTCTGTGAAGCCGCGGCCCGACGCGCCGAAGATACCGGTGCCGTGCGCCTCGTCGACGATCAGCACCGCATCCTCGGCCCGCGCCAGCGCGTGCAGCTCGGCGACCGGGGCGATGTCGCCATCCATGCTGTAGACGCTCTCGATGGCTATGAAGACGTCGTGGGCACCGGCGCGGCGGGCGCGCGTGATCGTATCGGCGAACGCGCCGACGTCGTTGTGGCGGGCGCGATAGAGCTTGGCGTGGCCGGCGTGCACGCCCTCCTTAACGCTGGCGTGAACCCGCTCGTCGTAGATCACCGCATCGCGGCGCCCCGGCAGGGTAGTGAATAGCGCGAGGTTGGCGAGGAAGCCCGTGGAGAAGTAAAGCGCCTTCTCGCAGCCAAAAAAAGCGGCGGCGAAGGCCTCAAGCGCTGCATGTCCGGGCTGGTGGCCGCGCAGCAGGCGGGAGCCGGCGGCGCCCGCCCCCGCCCCGGCGTCCAACGCCCCGATTACCGCCTCGCGGAGGACCGGATGGCCGGCGAGCCCGAGATAGTCGTTGGAAGTGAAGTCGACGCCTTGCGGCAGGTTAAGCGAGCGGTGCCGCGACTCGCTCCTCAGGCGCGACAGTTCCTGTGCCAGCCGTTGCATGGCGGTCCTTCGGGCATTCGTGCTTGTCCGGCGCGCGACCCTGCAGGCCGAGATCGGCGAGCAGGCTGCGGTCGAAGTCGGCTTCGGGATTGGGCGTCGTCAGCAGCTTCTCGCCGGTGAAGATCGAGTTGGCTCCGGCGAGGAAGGCCAGCGCCTGCGCCTCGCGCGGAATCGACAGCCGGCCAGCGCTGAGCCTGACCATGGCGCGCGGCAAGAGGATGCGGGCTACGGCGATGGCGCGGATCCACTCGAAGGTGTCGAGCGCCGGCTTGCCTTCCAGCGGCGTCCCTTCGACCGGCACCAGTGCGTTGATCGGCACGCTTTCCGGCTGCGGGTCGAGATTGGCCAGCGTGTGCAGCAGCTTGATGCGGTCGAGCTGGCTTTCGCCCAACCCGAGGATGCCGCCGCAGCACACCGAGATGCCCGCTTTGGAAACGTTGGCGATCGTCCGCAGCCGGTCCTCATAGGTCCGGGTGGTGATGATCTGGCCGTAGAAGTTCTCGGAGGTATCGAGGTTGTGGTTGTAGGCGGAGAGCCCCGCCTCGGCGAGCCGGTGCGCCTGGTCCTCCGTGAGCATGCCGAGGGTGCAGCAGGCCTCCATGCCCAGTCCGCGGACGCCGCGCACGATCTCCAGCACCCGATCGAAGGCGCGGCCGTCGGTCACCTCGCGCCATGCCGCGCCCATGCAGAAGCGGGTGGACCCCGCCTCCTTGGCCTCGCGGGCGGCAGCGAGCACCTCGTCCGTCTTCATCATCCGGCCGGGATCGACCTCGGTCTCGTAGCGCGAGGACTGCGGGCAGTAGGCGCAGTCCTCCGGGCAGTTGCCGGTCTTGATCGACAGCAGGGTGCACAGCTGCACCTCGCGCGGATCATGATAGCGGCGGTGCACCTCGGCGGCGCGAAACACCAGATCGAGCAGCGGGGCATCGTAGAGCTCGGCGATCGCGGACAGCGTCCACTTCTCGGCCTGCATCGTCGTCGTCGCCATGGTTCGTCGCCTACTCCCCTGCGCTGACGTATCCGCAGCGCGGGTCAGCGCCCGCAGCCTGCCGGAATCGTCGGGTCATTCGCACCTCGCGGAATAAGCATGCACCGCCGCCGGGCGTCAAGCGCTACCGGCCGGGCGCCGCCACCGTCCCGCCGCCGAGGGCGGCCACTGACAGAAGGGCAGGGGTGGCGGCGGCCAGCGACCGTGCGGCCGCAAGACGCTGCAGGCAGGCGGCGACCCTGCGATCGACGCTTTGCTGCGGATCCTGCATCGACGACGGCTCGACGTAGAAGTCGGTCGCCACCAGCCGGTGGCCGGAAAAAATCTCGTGCGAATTTAGCCGCGTCTCGCACAGCCAGACGTCGCCGGGGGCGAAGCTCACGATGTGCCGGTCCATCGCGCTGCGCGGCTGGACGTTGACCTTATCGAAGATGCGCTTGTTGAGCCGGTGACAAACCTGGTTGGAGGGAGCGCCGGCCAGCTCCAGCAGATCGGCCTCGTCGGCGTAGCGCTCGATCAGTTCCTCCAGCGGCGGGCCGATCGTCCACACCCGCGGCTGGCGGTCGACGTTGATGAAGATGCGCAGGTACTGCAGCTCCTCCGGCCGGCGGAAGTAATCCACATGCAGGCCTTCCGGGCCGGTCGGCGTGAACCGCCAGCTCACCCCCTGCTTGAGGAAGCGGTAGGACGAAAAGGTATCCCTTAAGAACCCGCGCAACGCCGCGCTCAGCCGCTTCACTTCGCGACGGAAGCGCAGGTAGAACGGCACATCGAGGCCGAAGGCGTCGAAGAACAGCCGGCGGACCTCCGGACGGTGCAGTTTCGGGTAGGTGAGGAACCTGTCGGTGAGCTTCTGGTGCAGCCGCCCGGCCGGAAACGAGACCCGGTTGAGCACGTCGAAGTCGACCTCGAAGGGCGGGTGGTCGAGCAGGATGATGTGGCCCGCCTCGTAGTGCCGCTTGAGTTCGGCCTCGAAGGCCGGACGGTCACGATCGCGGTTCCCCCAGTCCACGCGGACGAAGGGATCCGCCACGGCGGCGCTGCGCTCGATCTCAGCCACTGTCTGTTCACCCCTGCCAGGACAACGCTTCGAGCATAGCATGCCGACCGCGGCGGAATGAAACCGCGGTGCCAAATGGCCATCCGTCCCACAAGGACAACGCGAGGGTGTCCGTATGGCGGCGGCTCCGGATGCCGCTGGTCCCGGCGGAACGCGCAGGGCTGCCATGCGCAATCGGGCCCCCTGCCGGCCCTGTAGTAATACTACGTGGTCACCGGTCGGCATTCGTACCCGCTGCTCCGGCCGGCCGTGGCCACGGAGCCGGGCCGCTGCCGCGTTTGCCGCGGCGTGCGGAGGAGTGCCCGACAGGATTTCGGAGGACTGAGCATGAGCGACGAAAAGCAGCGCAGCGAAGAGGCGATGGGCGGTGCGATCGGCGCCGCAAGCCTGGCCGAGCAGGCCGCCGGCGAGGCGGCCATGGGTGGGGCCGGTGCGGATGCCGGCGCGATGCAGGCGAGCGACGAGGCGGCCATGGGCGGAATCGCCACCGCGGCGCAGGAATCGGCGCAGCGGGCGGACGAGGCTGCCCTCGGCACCGCGACCACTTTTCGTGAACGGGTGATGCAGGCCGGGGACGAGGTCGCCATGGGCCGGCCGGCCTCGCTCTCGCAGCTGCGCCAGCGGGGGGCGGACGAGACCGCGATGGGTGAAGCCGTGGCCCGCGCCGCGTAGCCGCTCGGCCGCCGCCGGGGCGCTTCGAGCGCGCCGCCTCAGTGCTCGCCACGTCCTCCGGCGGGATGGTACAGTCGCCATCCCCGCGGGAGGACGCGCCCCCTAATTCAATGAGGAAGCGATGAGCGACGAAAAGCAGCGCAGCGAAGAGGCGATGGGCAAGCCGGTCGATGCCGGAAGCAAGGCCGAGAAGGCCGCCGACGAGGCGGCGATGGGTCGCGCTGACCCCGGTGCCGGTGCCGAGCAGCTGAAGGACGAAGTGGCGATGGGCGAGCCCGCGACCGCGGATCAGGCGCGGGCGCAGAAGGCCGACGAGGTTGCCATAGGCACCGCCGCGACCATCGACGAGATCGCCGCCCAGAAGGCCGACGAGGTGGCGATGGGCAAGCC
>JAEULG010000193.1 GCA_016793875.1 Rhodospirillales bacterium
CGATCAGGCCCAGCCGCAGCGCCGACCGCCCGGTCCAGAAGCGGCCGCTGAACAGCTCCTCGGGGTCGCCCTGCAGCTTGCCGGCGCGCCGTTCCTCGACATGGCGGCGAAAGGCTTCGTGGGTTTCCGCCAGCAGCGCATACAGGTGCCGGACTTCCTCCGGCTTCTCCGGGCTGAACGGATCGAGCGCCGCCTTGTGGGTGCCGGCGGTATAAAGGCGCCGTTCGATCCCCAACCGCTGCAGCGCCTCGGGGAAGCCGAAGCTGCCGGCGACGACGCCGATCGAGCCGATGATCGAGCTTTCGTCAGCGTAGAGCTCGTCGCCGGCGGTCAGCAGCCAATAGCCCCCGGAGGCGGCGACGTCCTCGGCGAAGGCGTAGACCGGCCGCTTCTTCTCGGCGGCAAGCGCCCGGATGCGGCCGGCGATCAGCGCCGACTGCACCGGCGCACCGCCCGGCGAATTGACGATGATCGCGACCGCCTTCGCGTCCTCGAGGTCAAAGGCGCGCTTCAGCGTGCCGGCGAGGCTGCGCAGGCTCAGGCTCCGCTGCAGACCCCCGGCGCGCCCGATGATGCCGCTCAAGGGGACGACGGCGACCACCGGCGGCGGATTGCGGAAGCGTTCGATCGGCAGCTTTTTCAGCAGGGCGCGCAGGCGCATTTGGCAAGGCTCGGGCAGGGGTAGGGGCATCCGCGGCGCCCGGACCGGGCTGATGGCGAGAGCCGGCGGATCAGCGGGATATCGGCCGCCGCCGCGGTGCGGTCAAGGCGCGGGAGCAGGGGAGGCCGAGAGCGGCAGGGCGAGGCCGCCGCGCAGCAGCGCCTCCGCTGCCGGCGTGTAACGGCCGTCGGGACGGTGCAGGACGAGGCCGGGCAGCAACGTCAGCGGTGCCGCGGAGCCCCTGCGGCCGGCGACGATGACGCGTTTCGCCGGCTCGCCCGCCCGCGGCCACAGCGGCATGACGACGAGACCGCCGAGGCGGTCGCGCACTCCGGCCAGAATCTCGTCAAGACGATCGGCGCGGTGGATGACCGTCACCGTGCCGCCCTCGCGGACCATGCGCAGGCAGAAGGCGAGCCACCCGGCCAGCTTCACCGGGCCCTCCACCATCGCCCGGGCGCGGGCGGGATCGCGCGGCAGCCGGCCGCTGCCCGCCGCAGCGAACGGCGGATTGACCATCACGTGGTCGAACGAGGCCGGCGACAGCCGGATCGGCGGAGCGGCGATGTCGCCGAGGTAGAAGCGGACCCGTCCAGCGAGGCCGCTGGCCTCGGCATTGTCGGAGGCGAGGCGGACCAGCGTCCGGTTGGCCTCGATGCCGGTCACCTGGGTGGCGGTGGCGCGGACGGCGAGGCACAACGATGCGGCGCCGGTGCCGGCGCCGACGTCGAGCACCAATTCACCGTCCGCCGCGGGTACGGCGGCGGCCAGCAGAACTGCCTCGATCGAGGTGCGGAAACCTTCGGCCGGCTGGCGCAGGTGCACGCGGCCATCGAGCAGCCGGTCGTCGGTGACAGCCTCAGCCTCAGCC
>JAEULG010000212.1 GCA_016793875.1 Rhodospirillales bacterium
ATCGGCGAAGTAGAGGGTGATCTCGACGCGGGCATTGGTCGGGCCGGTGTTCAGCAGGCACGCGGTCTCGTGGCTTTCGAAGGCCCGGCCGGCGCCGGTGCTGGTTCCCGGAATGTAGCCCTCGGCGATCGCCCAGCGCCGTTTGCCGATCGTCTCGGTACTCATGTTGGTTTTCCTCCCAGCGCCGTTCAGGCGGCGTAGCGGTCGGCGTCGGCCTGCTTTAATGTCAGCCCCAGTCCCGGCCGGGCCTGATCCGGCGCCAGCAGGCCGTCGCGCAGGACGAGCGCGCCGTCGAACAGCAATGGTTCGATGCGGGCGTGATCGTGGAAGTATTCGACGTTGCGCACCCGCGGGCAGGCGCAGCCGAGATGGCCGTGCAGGGTTGGTGCGGTGTGTGCCGACAGCGGCCTGTTCCAGGCATCTGCCAAGGCGTGGGCGATAAGAAAGCCGGTGATGCCGCCACAGCGGGTGGCATCGGCCTGCAGCACATCGACGGCGCCGGCGGCCAGCATCCGGCGGAAGTAGATGGCGTCATGCCCGTACTCGCCGGCGGCAATCTCCATGCACGGCGGTGCGCGCTCGACGAGGGTGTGCAGCCCCGCCAGGTCGTCGGAGGAAACCGGTTCCTCGAACCACGCGACATTCTCTGTGGCGAAGGCTTCGGCCAGATGCAGCGCCTGCTTCACGTCGTACGCCCCGTTGGCGTCGACAAACAGGCCGGCCTCCGGCCCGATCGCCTGGCGCGCCAGACGGACGCGCTGGCGGTCGCGGCAGGGCTCCCGCCCCACCTTCATCTTCACGTCGCGCAGGCCGGCTTGCGTCCAGCCGGCGAGCTGCGCCGCCAGTTGCGCATCGGAATAGGAGGTGAAGCCGCCGCTGCCGTACGCCGGGATTGCAGGCCGGACTGCGCCGAGCAACCGCAGCAGCGGCAGATCGAGCAGCTTTGCCTTCAGGTCCCAGAGCGCCACGTCCAGGGCGGAGACCGCCGTCGAGGCAACGCCCGGACGGCCGATATTGCGGACGGCCTGCACCATCGCGTCCCAGGCCGCACGCGCGGCGAAAGCATCAGCCCCGCGGATCTTCGGCGCCAAAGTTTCTTTGATCAGACCGACAGCGCCGCGGTCGCCGTAGGCGTAGCCCTGCCCGCAGCACCCGCCGCCGTGAACGGACGCCAGCACCAGCGTCGTCGCATCCCATTCGATGGTGCCGTCGGATTCCGGCAGGTCGGTGGGGATGACGAACGCCGCCGCCTCCACTTTCGCGATGGCAACTTCCGGTCGCATCGCCGCTCAGGCGGCAGGGAGGACCCGGTGCCCGGCCGCGTGCCGAGCCAGCCGGGGCGAAGGCTCCCGCATGGCGCGGCGGTTCTGCGCGGCGAGCGCGATGCCCACGCCCGCCGCGGCAGCCAGGGCCAGGCTGGTGCCGATGACGAGCCGGCGCACGGTGGTCGGATCGACCAGCACCGGATCCATCCGCGCTTCGCCGTCGAAGCGCCCGTGGGCCCGGTGCATGCCGGCCGGTGCCGGTGCCATCAGGTTGTCGATCCGCCCCGGCTCGACCGGCTCATCGGTCTGCTGGCCGGAGACGACGTGCCGGGCAAGGTAGCCGTCGAGAAACTCCGGCATCAGCTGTGCACCGAGGATCGTCTTGACCGACGAATAGCCGAGCCAGTATTCGCGGCGCGGGTTCTCCGCCGCCGCCACCAGCGCTTCGGCGATCGCTTCCGGCTGATAGACCGGCGCGACCGGGCGTGGCTTGCCGCGGATATGGGCGCGCGCCCAATTGAACTGCGGCGTGTTGACCGCCGGCAGCTCCACCATGCAGACGCGGATGGCGCTGCCGTCGTGCACCAGCTCGCTGTGCAGGGAGCTGAGAAAGCCGCGAATGGCAAACTTGGCGCCGCAGTATGCGGCCTGTAACGGAATGCCGCGGTAGGCGAGCGCCGAGCCCACCTGCAGGATGGTGCCGCGATTGCGCCGCCGCATGTGCGCTAAAGCCGCGAGGATGCCATGCACCGAGCCGAGGTAGGTCACGTCGGTGACGCGGCGGATCTCCTCGGCGTCCAGCTTCGCGATGGGCGAGAAGACGGTGAGCATGGCGGCGTTGATCCACAGCTCGATCGGCCCCAGCTCCCGTTCCACCCGGTCGGCGGCGTCGGCAACCGCCTCGGCGTCGGCCACGTCCAGCGGCAGCGCCAGCCCGTCGCCGCCCAGCCGGTTCACCTGCGCGGCGGTTTCCAGCAGCGCTTCGCTTTCTCGGCCGATCAGGCCGATGCGGGCGCCGCGGCGGGCCAAGGCGGCAGCGGCAGCGCGCCCGACACCGGCCGAAGCGCCGGCAATGACGATGGTGCGGTCATGCATGGCAAAGAATCCTGTTGCGCAGGCGCCTGTAAAAGGAAACGGCCGCGATATCCCGCTGTTCCGCACGGCTCACTCACGTGTATGCGCTCGACGGCGACGCTCAGAGCTCTCCCCGTGCCGCCAACGCCTTGATGCGGTCGGCGGTCCGGCAGGCGATCGCCTGGATGGTCAGCGAGGGATTGACGCCGCCGACGGTGGGGAAGACCGAGCCGTCGCAGACCCACAGGTTGGGGATGTCCCAGCTCCGGCAGTCGGCATCGACGACGCTGGTGCGCGGATCATCGCCCATCCGGGCCGTCCCGTTCAGGTGGCAGGTATCGTCCGTTTCCTCCCATAGATCGTCGGCCCCCGCAGCCGCCAGCGCCTCGTGCATGAAGCGCAGCGCATGGGCGATCAGCCGCCTGTCGTTGTCGCAGTAGGAGTAGGTGACACGGGCGATCGGCAGCCCGTACTGATCCTTCTCGTCGGCGAGGGTGACGCGGTTGCGCTCCTGCGGCAGCATCTCGCCCACGATCTTCAGCCCGACGCTGTGATTGTAGTTCTGCATCGCGTCGATCAGCGCCTGGCCCCATAATCCGTGGGCGGTCGCCTGCGTCGTCGCCCACTGCGCCGGCAGCGGCCCCTGGCTCATGTAGCAGTAG
>JAEULG010000246.1 GCA_016793875.1 Rhodospirillales bacterium
AACGAGATGCGCTAACTCAGGCCGAAATCAAGGCAATTTCCAGACTGACGCTAACCTTTTTATTGACATTTTCTTTTGATAACCAAGCGGCTGCCATGTTCATTCGCATTTAAGAATATACTGTCTTTTATGCGATTTTGATATAACACAAATGGAGATTTCAATACTGAGGTATATCTGAAAATACGCCATTTTAGGCGCTGCCTTTTCCCGTTACCCCGGGCAAATACTCGATAGACGTAGCCACGTTAAATTATTGGTGTGTGTCATGCTAAACAAGAATGCTGTTTTCGTACTTATTGCAAATATAGTGGTATTTATGTTTCAAATAGACGATGTCGCAGCGGATCGAGGGCGCGTTCATGTGGTGAATAATGTTGTTCTTACTGATCGTAACACAGTCCTACGCGGCGCAACTATGTGCATTTCTTGCGGAGCGACCGATGCAGTATATACGAAAGCGGTACGCAATCTTGGCATCAATGTGATTAGACTTGGTGTAAAAACCAAGGCAATAGGTCGGACGATTGAGCAGCAATTACCAGGGATAGACAAGGCAGTAAATTTGGCAAGTCAAAATAGCATGTACGTTATGATTAATAACTCGGTAGACCCAGGCCACTATGACCTACCAAGCCTGACGGCCTTCTGGCGAGCGGTTGCTGGGCGCTATAAGGATCGCACCAACGTATTTTACGAGATGACAAGCGAGCCGGTTCCATGGTTTCCAAAAGATTATACTACGCAAAATATTGCAGACCTTAAAAGCGTCCATAATATCATGCGCTCGCTTGCTCCAAATACACATATTGTGCTGTTTACTTTTGCTAACCTCGATAATGGTCCTATAGCGGTCTCGAAAATTGCTACGATGCAGGGTGTTGACTACACCAAGGCGTCTGTGGGGTTCCATCACTATAAAACAAACGAGGCAGCGATAACCTATACGAAAGCATATTACCCTCTGCTTATGACCGAGACGAACTACTGGATTGCCGACGCCGCATCCCGGCTTACGACGGTAAACACGTTACGCCTCTATGAAAAACTCAAGATTGGCTGGTTTTCTTTGGACGGTAAAGGAAGCGTAATACATCTTCAGAACGAGATAATTCCAAATCTTCATGCTGGTGGATACTACTGGGCAGTGGAAAACTAGTGCACCGACTCATTCATAAGGCACAGGCAGGCGGTCGGACGGCTCGAAGAACCCATTGTGATGGGGTCGGACGCTGATGTTGACGCCGTGGTTCGACAGCGGCAGCTGCGAGGGGTGTTCGTGCTTTGTTTGATCCGCTCTGGGCGCTATGCGCAGCGCCCTGGGGCGATGGCCGCCGCCGCCATACGCCGACCCTGCTTTCGATCCAGGCGACGCGGGTGAAGTTGTAGGCGAGATTGGCCAGGGCCAACTTCGCCGTGGCGCGGGCCTTGCCTATGGTGCGGATGACGAGGTCGAAGCGGCGCTTCTGGGCGGCGAAGACGTGTTCGACGCGCGAGCGGATGCGGGCGCGGCGGGCGTTGCCACGGGCGATGTGGCGCGGCATGGGCCTGCCCCTGGGCTTGGCGCGCTGGAACTCGGGTTTCAGGCCGCGCCGCTCCAGCATCTCGATGTTGGCCGCCGACCGATAGGCGGTGTTGCCGGGATCGTTTCCTCTGAAACTTCAATATGTTGAGGTTGTCGCGGCAAAGCGTCCAACTTGGATGTTTTTTGACACTTGAAATAGCGCCGGTATCGATCCCCAGATTTTTGTTCGCGGGAGCGGGATTTTTTGGTATTATGACTGCCTAGGAAATTTCATACGCTTTATCTTCGTATTTCGAGCCAATAATTTAGAGGGCTCGATCGTGCTCGATATTACAACGAGTCCCGCCGACCAGCGGTTTCTGCATGAAGATAATGCAGAGCGGATCTTTACGCCGCTCGCATTTCGCAATCTCACGGTCAAGAACCGGATCTTCCGTTCAAACCTGTCGGGAACCTTCGACGATTACAACGGCCACGGCAGTCATGCGCGGATAAACTGGGAGACACGCTTTGCCAAGGGCGGCGCGGCGGCAATCCTATCATCCTTCACCCCGGTGACGGTGCGCGGACGCATCCTCACCCGCTACGCCATGATCGACAAGGACGACAAGATTCCATTCTGGCGCCGCCTCGGCGAGAGCGTGCACGAGCACGGCTGCCATTTCATCCTGCAGCTCAGCCACTCCGGCCGACAGCAGGACATGGGCGGGGTCGAGAACGTCTATCGCAAGGCGCCGAGTTCCACCAACCGGAAGGACTACTTCCACGGCATCCTTGCCCAGGCGATGACGAAGCCCGAGATCGCCGAGACGGTGGAGCAGTTCGCCCAAGGCGCGCGGCGGGCGCGCGAGGCGGGGCTCGACGGCGTCGAACTCCACGGCGCCAACGGCTATCTCATCACCCAGTTCCTGAGTTCCGGCATCAACGACCGCGATGACGAGTACGGCGGCGGCTGGGAGGGGCGCGCCCGCTTAGTGCTCGAGATCGTGCGCTCGATCCGCCGCGAGGTCGGCATGGATTTCCATTTGCAGATGAAGATCAACGGGATGGACCATAACGACTGGCTCTATCCCTGGCAGAAGAAGGGCAACACCCTCGACGAGACGCTCAACATCTGCCGGCTGCTCCTCGACGACGGCAAGGGGGTGGATGCCTTTCATGTTTCCTCCGGCTCGACCTTCCCGCATCCGCGCAATCCACCCGGCGACCTTCCGATCCGCGAGCTCGTGCGCTGGTACGACGGCCTGCTGTCGCAGGGGGTGCGGACACATTTCAACTATCGGATCTTCTCGAGTCCGATCGCCGGCGCCCTGTTCCGGCGCTACTGGCTTTGGCGGCGCGGCCGGGTGATCGAGGGAATCAACCTCGACTATGCCCGCGCCGTTACCGAGGCCATGCGCAAGATCGACGGGGGCGTGAAGGTGATCTGCACCGGCGGCTTCCAGCACGCATCGATGATCGCGGGTGCGATCCGCTCGGGTGCATGCGACGCCGTCTCGATCGGCCGGCCGCTCATCGCCAATCCCACCCTGCCCGAGATCCTCATGACCGCCAACGGGCCGCCGGCGGGCAAGGAATGCACCTATTGCAACAAGTGTCTCATCAACGACCTCGAGAACCCGCTCGGCTGCTACGAACTCAGCCGCTTCGACGGCGATACATTCGAGGAGCGCTACGACGCGATGATCGCAGAGGTCATGTCCGTCTTCGAACCTCCGGCCTACCAGTAAAGGACCCGAGCCAGGAGAACCACGATGGCGCTCGATCTCGACCGCCTCAGCCCCGTGGAGCAGGCGATGTCCCGCCGGCGGCGCTGGCGGTGGATCATCATCCTGCTCGCCGCGGCCCTCCTCATCTGGTGGCTCGTGTTCGTGAACCAGTACGTCGTCGCCTACGACAAGCCGATTGACCATTTCCGGCACGGCTCGATCGGATCGGAAACCGCCAACGGGCTGCCAATCCTCGTCTTCAAGGCGCTCCCGGTGCTCTATCCCGACCGGATGGGCCCAGGCGGCTGGCGCCGTTTCGGCCTGCTCTACGAAGGCGACGACGAGCTCCCTGTCGGCTTTTCGCGGCGGGTGGTGACCGGGGTCGAGCGGGTCTGGCTCAACTGCTCAGTCTGCCATGTCGGCACCTACCGCCTGCCCGGACAGACCGAGGAGCATTACGTCTATGGTGCGCCGTCGAACAACCTGAGGCTTTACGACCTCATCCGCTTCTTCATCGACGTCGGCCGCGACCCGGGCTTTTCCGCCGACGCGCTGGTGAACGCGATCGACAGCGACGCCGTTGGGGGTAACCTCAACTTCGTGGAGCGCGCTGTCTATCGGTACATCGTCTTCCCGCGCGTGCAGGGCGCGTTCCTCGTACTCGGCCGCCAGCTCGCCTTCGTCGAGCGGCAAGAGGACTGGGGGCCGGGGCGGGTCGATACCTTCAATCCCTACAAGGCAATCCAGTTCAACTTCCCGATGGGCCCGGATTCGATCAGCGAGGCCGCGCTCAATGGCGCCGCGGACTATCCGTCGATCTGGATGCAGCGCCCCCGCGAGGGAATCAACCTGCACTGGGACGGCAACAACTCGTCGGTCGCCGAGCGTAATCTTTCCGCCGCCCTGGGCGCCGGAGTGACGCCGGTGACGGTCGATCGCGCGGCGATCCGACGGGTCGAGGACTGGATGTGGGAGCTGCCGGCACCCGTCTTTCCGGCGGCCGACCGGATCGATGGCGGGAAAGCGAGGCGAGGGGAAGGCCTCTTCACCGCATACTGCGCCGGCTGCCATGGAATGAAGCGGGATGGCGCCTACGACTACAGCCGCCGCCGCTATCCGGGGCTTGGGCAGGTGGTGCCGTTGCCGGCAATCGCCACCGATCCGGGCCGCTGGGCCTCCTACACGCCGGCCTTCGCCGGGGCGCAGAACATGCTTTTCGCCGGCTATCCCTGGCGGTTCCAGCATTTCCGCAAGACCAACGGCTATGTCGGCCAGCCGCTCGACGGCATCTGGGCGCGCTCGCCCTATCTGCACAACGGCTCGGTGCCGACGCTGCGCGATCTTCTGGAGCCCGCGGCCGACCGGCCCGCTGTCTGGTTCCGGGGGGGCGATATGCTCGACCTCGACCGCGTCGGCTACCGCTCCGATCCCGGCGCGGCGGGCGCGTTCCGCTATGACACGAGCCGCCCGGGCAACAGCCACAAGGGCCACGAGGGCGCGGCGTACGGCACGGCGCTCTCCGCCTCCGACAAGGACGCGCTCGTCGAGTACATGAAAACGCTATGACCAGCTGCCACGTGTCCCTCGCCCGCTGGAAGGTCCGCCACACGGTGGTCGTGCTGATCGGGATCGCGCTCAACCTCGCCTATTGTGTGCCGCTCCTGGTTGCGCCCGCCTGGACGCTGTCGCTATTCGGGATTCCGCAGGAAAACACCACCTTCTGGCCGCGACTGGTCGGAGGCTTGTTGATCCTCATCTCGACCTTCTACGTCCCGATGACGATAGACCTCGACCGCTACCGGATCTTCGCTTGGCTCTCGATCCTGCCGTCGCGCACCTTCGGCGCGACCTTCCTGTTCATCGCGGTGCTCGGCTTCGGCTTCTCCGGCGGCTTCCTCGTCCCTGCAGTGATCGACGCGGGCGTCGCCATCGCCTCGCTCTACTGCATGACCCACGTCGTCCGTCTCGAGCAGGCGCTCGGTGACCTGCAGGTGGCGCGATGAGGACGCGGTTCTGGCGTGCGCTGCTCTGGCTGCTGTCGGCGATGGTGGTGCTCGGGCTTGGCGCCTGGTTCCTGCTGCTGCGGCCGGTGCCGCAGGCGGCGACCAATGATCCAGCGCGGCTCTTCAATCACGGATCGATCGGCAACGAGACGGCGCAGGGCCTGCCCTACTGGATCTGGCGCGTGTTGCCCAAGGTCTTTCCGGAGCTGCTGCCCGGCGATCAGGACGGCTACGGCGCGATCGGCCTCTTTTGGCCGCAGGGCGATCCGGTTCCCGTCGGTCTCTCGATCAAAACGCTTGGTGCGATCCCGCGCGTCGCCCCGAACTGCGCCTTCTGCCACCAGGGAAGCTACCGGCTGGCACCCGAGGACCCGGCGCATCTGGTCACAGCGGGGCCGGGGACGCGGATCGATCCGCAGAGCTACATCCGCTTCGTAACCCGCGCCGCCGGCGATCCCCGCTTCACCGCCGACCGGCTGATGGAGGAGATCGAGGCGATCTATGACATGCCGTTCTGGGAGCGTCTGATATACCACTATGTGCTAATACCGGCGACGCGGGCGGCGCTGGCGCGGCAGGCAGCGCAGTTCGCCTGGATGGACACGCGTCCCGATTGGGGGCCGGGCCGGATCGACCCGTTCAATCCGGTGAAGTTTCAGAATCTGGGACTTTCGGACGACGGCACCATCGGTAACTCCGACATGATGCCGCTCTGGGACCTGCAAAGTGTCGCGCCCACGCCGCTGCGCCGCTTCGCGCTGCACTGGGATGGGCTCCAGACCGATTTGCGAGAGACTGTGGTCTCGGGCGCGATCGGCGACGGACTGGACTATCACGCCTTCCCGGCCACCGAGCCCGCGCTGACGGAGATGCAGCGGATCATCTCGCGGACGTTGCCGCCGCCTTCGCCCTTCTCGCCCGCCCGGCCCGCCAGCGACCCGTTTCACGTCGATGCGGCGGCAGTCGCGGCCGGTTGGGCGATCTACGTTCGGGACTGTGCCGAGTGCCACGACGCCGGCGGGGCCCGCAACCGGACGCCGATCCCGGTCGTCGAACTCGGCACCGACCGGCACCGGCTTGACATGTGGACCGAAGCGGCGAAGGAGCGCTACCTCGCCTATGAGCCGGGCCACGACTGGGGTTTCCGCTATTTCGCGAAGACCGACGGCTACGTTGCCGTGCCGCTGACCGGGCTATGGCTGAAGGGGCCCTATCTCCACAATGGCAGCGTTCCCAGTCTCGCGGCGCTGCTGACGCCACCCGCCGGCCGCCCCAAGGTCTTCTGGCGGGGCTCCGATCTCGTCGATCCGGTGAACGGCGGTTTCGTCAGCGTGGAAGGCGGCGATGTGCAGCGGCGGCTCTGGCGCTACGACACCGCGCTTCCGGGCAATGCGAACGGCGGGCACCTCTGGGGCACCGATCTCGATCCGGCCTCAAAGGCGGCACTGCTCGCCTATCTCAAGACGCTCTGACAGGGAGGCGGCCGTGTGGGCAGGACGGATCGCTCGTATCCTCGGATGGCTCGTGGCCGTGCTTACAGGGCTGGCACTGGTGGTCGCGGTCCTCGGCTTCTTCCTTGTCCGCAGCTTCGTCGAGGCGGATTCGGATCGCTTCGGCACGCTGCCCGACGAGGCGAAAGCGGCCAACCGCGACGCCGAAAGCCTGAAGGCGGCGGGCGAACCGTATTACGCCGCGATGGACAAGGGCCTGCTCGCGAAGCCCGCCGATGGTGCCCCCTATCCGCCGGAAATCGTCGAGGTCGCGAAGATCACCGGACTTGCCTCCGAGTCGGTCCGGCTCGCGGCGATCCGGGGGCAGAACATGTGGATCGCCTGGACCGGCGGCAACGATCGGTTCTGGGACTGGGCTGCGCGCACCGCCATAGGCGCCTTCGACCTTCTGAAGATCATCTCCTCGCACCCGAGCCAGGCCTATGGGCGCGGCAACCGCTTCCGTTACCTCGGACTTTCCAACGAGCCCTGCTTTACCGCTCCGACAGAGGCGGATGACAAGCATTTCGGCCTCTGGATCGACCAGCGTGACCCCGCCTGCCCGCCCGACCCCTTCGCTAACGTCGCGGCTTATCCCGGTGTCGAGATCGGTGCACGCGGCAAGACCCAGCCTGCCGGGTCCTACTACGGCGAGCCGACAGGAGTGATGGGGCTGCGGCTCTTCCCCAATCCCGACTTCGACGAGGCCGCACGCAAGCACTGGGATCCGGCACGGTTCTATACCGATCCCAGCTACTACAACGACAAGAACCTCGTTCGTCCGTATCGCGTCGGCATGGCCTGCGCCTTCTGCCACGTTGGTCCAAGCCCGGTCCATCCGCCCATGGACGTCGAAAACCCGACCTTTACGGACCTCGCCTCCAATCCCGGTGCGCAGTATTTCTGGGTCGACCGGATCTTTTTCTGGAACACCCGCCCGCGCGCCGATGCCGCGACGCCGAGCCCGAACGAAGACAGCTTCCTCTTCCAGTTGTTCCACACCAATCCGCCAGGCGCGCTCGACACCTCTCTCGTGTCGACCGACTACATGAACAATCCGCGGACGATGAACGCTGTCTACGAGACGATCGCCCGGCTCGGGATGGCTAGCACACAGGGGATCGAGACCCTGAGGGGCAGCGAACTCGACAACCGGCAATTCCAAGACTTCGCGGAAACGGCGGCGCTCGGGTCGCTCTTCGACCCCGCGACCGGCAAGGTGGCGGCGATGCGCATCCTTAAGGACGGCGCCGACAGCGTCGGCACGCTCGGTGCACTCAATCGGGTCTATATCAACATCGGGCTGTTCAGCGAGGAATGGCTCCTGCACTTCCGAGCCTTCCTCGGCGGTCGCAAGATCTCGCCGATCCCGGTCGCGACCGCGCGGAAGAACTCGGTTTACTGGCAGGCGACCGAGGCGCAGACGTCGGACATGGCGATCTTCTTCCTCGTGACCGCGCGGGCCGACCACCTCGCCGACGCCCCCGGCGGCGCGGCAATGCTCGCCCAGGACGATCCGGCGAAGGTGGATCGTGGCAAGGGGGTCTTTGCCGAGCATTGTGCGGCCTGCCATTCGAGCAAGCAGCCCGTGCCCGATCCCACCTTCGGGGTCGACGCGGGGACCTGCGCCGGCGGTGGCGCGGGGCCAGGCTACCGCGAATGCTGGGACCGGTACTGGGCGTGGACGCAGTCGGACATCTACGAGGCGGCGATGCGCGCGATGGTGGCGCAGCCCGACTTCCTCGACCACAATTTCCTCTCGACCGACCGACGCGTGCCGCTCGACGTGATCGGCAGCAATTCATGCAGCGCGATCGCGACCAATGGCCTCGCCGGCGATATCTGGGACAACTTCACCTCCTCGACCTACAAGTCGCTGCCGCCGCCGAAGCCGGTCACGGTCCATCACCCGGTTTCGGGCGGGGCGACGGAATTCGCACCGCTCGGCAACGGGCGCGGCTATCTCCGGCCGCCGTCGCTGGTCAGCCTCTGGTCAACGGCGCCCTATCTGCAGAACAATTCGATCGGCTTCGATCCTGACTATTTCCACTACGACCGCCCGCCGGGCGGCTACGGGGCGCCTGTGCCCGAGGCTGCCGGGGTGACCCCCTACGACGCAGGGGAATACCCTGCGGCGCCGACCCGGCCGCAGACGCCGATGGCGGACAACTGGGGCCCGCGCTCCTGCCCGTCCGCCGATCCCTACGATCCCACCATGCCCTGCGTGAAAAACCGGCTCTACACCTTCGACCGCTCGATCCGGATGCTGCTCGACCCCACCCGGCGGCGGACGGATGGCCTCACCACCGAGCCGGTGCCGGGATACATCTACCGGACCTCCGCCGCCTCCTGCCTGATGGTCCCCCCCGGCTACATCCCCGATGCGATTGCGCCGTTCACCGGCTTGCTGCGCTGGCTCGCGCCCTGGGCGGTGACGGAAGAGGGCGGCGTCGCGCTCGGCCCATTCCCGAGGGACTTCCCGATCAACGCGCTCGTCAACACGCAGCTTCTGCCGGACAACGACGAGCCGGACATGATGGCGCATCTGTGGAAGCTGGCGAAGGCCGGTCCCACGATCCTTGCGGCGGTCAGAGCGCTCGGCGGCCAGTGCAAGCCCGGGCAACTTCGCGATCCAAGCGTCGAACGTCACGCCGAGGAGGTGATGCGCGAGACCAGCCTCGTCGATACGCTGGTCGGACTCAGCAAATGTCCGGACTATGTCGTCAACCGCGGTCACGATTTCGGCGCGTCGCTCGCGCCCGACGACCGCGAGGCGCTGATCGCATACTTGCGGTATTTCTGAGGCCGGCGATGGGTCCAGAATACGAGTTGCACGACGTGATCGTGATCGGGGCCGGAGCCGCCGGGGGACCGCTCGCCGCTCGGCTCGCTGAGGGGGGGCTGCGCGTTCTCGTAGTGGAAGCGGGGGGTGATCCGCTCGACCCCGCCTCCGACCCGGGCGGCCCGCGGCGGCTCGACGACGACTACCGGGTGCCCGCCTTCCATGCCTTCGCCTCCGAGCACCCCGGGATGTCGCAGGACATCTGGGTCCACCACTACGACGAGCCCAGCCGCGAGGCACGCGACTGGCGCTATCGCCCGGAGCACCAGGGCGTCCTTTACCCCCGGGTCCGCGCACTCGGTGGTTGTACCGCCCATAACGCCATGATTGTCGTGCGGCCGAACGATGCCGACTGGAACCATATCGCTGAGACGATGGGCGATCCCTCCTGGCGCGCGTCGGCGATGCAGCGTTACTGGGAGCGCGTGGAGCGCTGCCGCACCCGCTGGTTCCCCTGGCGCTGGCTGGCGCGGCTGACCGGCTGGAACCCGCTCGGCCACGGCTGGAACGGCTGGATGACCACCGAGCTCGCGATCCCGCTCCGGGGGATTGCCGACCGGGCGCTGCGGCGCACGGTCTTCTCATCGCTGCTCGCCGCCGCGGACAGCCACCCAGGGGCGGCGAACGACTGGGAGGGGGCGCTCCCCGATCCGAACGAGCGGCCGCTCTGGAATGCCAGCGCCTCGGGCGTGAAGCTTGTACCGCTTACGACCCAATGCCACGCCCGGACCGGCGCCCGTGAGCGCGTGCGCGCGGCCGAGGCGAGACATCCCGCACGGCTGACGCTCAGGCTGCACGCCGAGGTGACCGGGATCGAAATCCGCGAGGGGCGGGCGGTTGCCGTCCGCTACCGGTATAAGGGAGCGGAGCGGCGCGCCGCGGCCCGTCATGACATCGTGCTTTCGGCCGGAGTCTTCGCTTCGCCGCAGATCCTGATGCTCTCCGGGATCGGCGATCCGGCCCATCTCGCCGAGGTTGGCATCGCTCCGGTCCACGCCCTGCCCGGCGTCGGCGGCAATCTGCAGGATCGCTACGAGATCGGCGTGGTCAACCGGATGAAGCGGCCCTGGCGGACGCTCCAAGGCGTGACCTACGGCCGCCGCGACTTTGCCTACAAGCTCTGGCGCTGGCTGCGCCGAGGCAATTACACCAGCAACGGAGCAATCTTCGCCGCGCGCTTCCGTTCGCGGGCGGAACTGACCGAGCCCGACATCTTCTGCTTCTCGCTGCTCGCGGATTTCCGCGGCTACTACCCCGGCTATTCCAATCGCCTGCTGAAACCTGATTACCTGACCTGGGTCGTGCTGAAGGCATACACGGCGAACCGTGCCGGCACGGTTCGGCTCCGCTCTGCCAATCCGGCGGAATCGCCCGAAATCCGCTTCCGTTACCTCGACGAAGGTTGCCCGGATGGCGAAGCCGATCTTGACGCCCTGGTCACGGCGATCCGCTTCGTGCGCCGCATCACCGACGCGATGGAGGGCAACATTGCGGAGGAAGAAGAGCCGGGCCGCCAGCGGAGCTCCGATGCGGCGCTGCGCGCCTACGTACGAGACAATGTCTGGGGCCATCACGCCTGCGGCACCTGCGCGATGAAGCCGCTCGCCCAAGGCGGCGTCGTCGACAGCGCTTTTCGCGTCCATGGGCTCGCCGGGCTCCGCGTCGTGGATGCCTCGGTGTTCCCGCGCATTCCCGGCTACTTTCCGGTCGCCGCCATAGCCATGCTCGCCGAGAAGGCCGCCGATG
>JAEULG010000248.1 GCA_016793875.1 Rhodospirillales bacterium
GCCGACGCGCCGCTCAGCCGTCAGGAGCCGGCTCGGCCGCAAAATTGCGTAAGCCGTCGAGCGCGCCCTGCAGGATCCAGGCGGCGGCGGCGCGATCGACCACGTGTTTGCGCCTCTTGCGCCCCAGATCGGCCTCACCGATGAGCGTGCGCTCCACCGCCGCTGTCGACAGGCGTTCGTCCCAGAAAGCCGCTGGAAGGTCGATGGCGCGGGTCAGGTCGCGGACGAACTGGCGGACCGACTGGCAGCGTGGCCCTTCCCTCCCGTCCATCTGTACCGGCAGGCCGACGATGAAGCCTCCCGCGTCCAGGTCGCCGACGAGCCCGGAAAGGGTGCGCAGGTCGGCGGCCAGCCGGGTGCGGGCGAGGGTGCGCACCGGTGTTGCTATCGTCCAGGTGGCATCGGACAGCGCGAGGCCGAGAGTGCGCGTCCCAACGTCGATCCCGAGCAGGCGAGTACCGCGCGGCACTGCCCGCGCCAGCGCAGCAAGTTCGAGGACACTCACCGTCATTGCCGCCGCAGGCTGCTGCGGCATAGCGCAGCAACAGCCGTCGATTCATAAGGCTGGGGAGCCCAATATATCACCGTTGCCGCTCGCTTAGCCGCGGCACTGCACATTTTCCGCTCACCTAGCAACCCTGCGGCCTTTCCGCTGCATGGCTCATTTAGGCCCCTCTCACCTCGCTTGCGGCGCGGCAGCCGGCCGCCGCAGACCTGCCGAAGATCATACTGCATTGATTCCAGGATGGAATCCTATGAGCCAGAGATGTTGCAACAGCGCAACTACGTTGGTCTGCATCTTGCCACACATGCGGTCGAAGCGCCATTCACGACGGGTTCTCCGTCCTGGCGGCCACAGGTAAAGAAAAGCGACGAGGACAAATGATGATCGACACGAAACGGCTGCTGCCACTCGCCGTGGTGCTGCTGACGGGTGCAACCCCCGCCCTGGCGCAAGCGCCCGACGAAACGCCAGCCACTCCCACAGAAGCAGATGCGGCGGCTCCTGCCGAGGAGGCAACCAACTGGGGAAAGATCGCCGGTACGGTCGCGCTGACGTCGGACTACATGTTCCGCGGCATCTCGCAGACCGACAACGATCCGGCGGTCCAGGGCAGCCTTGAGTACTCCTACAACACTGGTTTCTATAACATTACCCCGTATATCGGATTCTGGGGATCGAACGTCGACTTCGATGATGGCGGCAACGCCCATCTCGAGCTCGATACCCTGTTTGGCTTCCGAGGCGATCTTCTCGATACCGGTGTGAGCTGGAATTTGGGTGGCATTTACTATGCATACCCAGGGGCTGGGCGTCTCGATGGCGAATCCAGCAACTACAACTACTGGGAAATTCCGGTCCAGCTGAGCTACTCGCCGATCCCGGACTTGGTGACCGTCGGCGCCTCCTACTACTATTCGCCTGACTTCTTCGGAGCGACCGGTCACGCACACTACGTCAACGGCAACGTCAAGGTAACTCCTGAGCTGCCGTTCGCCAAGGACTGGGCCAAGCTGGCGCTGTTTGCCGGCATCGGCCATCAGAACATCGAACACGCGAAGGACTACACCGACTGGACCGTCGGCGGCACGGTCACCGTCAAGGGCGTCGACTTCACCATCGCCTATGTCGATACCGACCTGACTCAGGCCGACAACGGCGGTAGGAGCATCTCCAACGCACGGGCGGTCTTCACGGTCGGCGCCGCGTTCTAAGCCATCCAACGGCAGCCGGCCGGGCTGAGA
>JAEULG010000021.1 GCA_016793875.1 Rhodospirillales bacterium
ATCCGCTCTGACGCTCCATAAATCATTCTTCAGCAATTACTTAAGTGTTGTCGCGGCCGCGATGGCGGTGGGTTGGCATACGATATGCAGTGTAATTCATAACGCTACGGGCGCGATTGCGCCGATGGAACACGCTGCAGCGGCCGGAGAGGAGAGCGGATGCGATGAAAGCCGTCGAGGCGCCCTGGATCCGGCCTGCCGCGGTCGTACACGATCCAGCAACCCGGATTGACGAGCTTCTTGCCGATTTCGCTCTTGCTCTCAGCGAACGCGGTTTCCGTATCGCCGGGTTCATCCAGCTCAACAACCGGAACGGTGCACAGGTTCTGGGGGAAGGGTGCGCCGACCGCGTTGAGGTACTCGATTTGCGCAGCCGAAAGACCCTCACGCTGGAGCGGACGACCGAAGCCTCCAACCCCGCGGTCGCCGTTGCGGCGGCGACAACACTGCGGATGGCGATGCATGAAAGTGCCGATCTGCTGGTAATCAGCCGGTTTGCTGCTTTCGAGAGCATGGTGAACCGTCCGATGACGGCGGTCGAGGATGGGATCTCACGCGGCCTGCCGGTGTTGACATCGATCTCCGGCCGCTGTTGCGAGAAGTGGTATCGCTTTTCCGGCTATGGCGGCGCGATGCTGACGCCTGACAGGGCGGCGCTATGGCAGTGGTGGGGACCGGAGCGCCTCTATCGTGATCTCGCCCTTGGTGTTGCCGATGCACCGGTGAAGCGCATTGTCTGCGGGCCGCGCTGGCTGATGGTCGAGGGGCCGTTCGGCGTCGGGCTGTCGTCGCTACCGAAAGGACCGGGGCCGCTGCTGTCACGGCTGCCGGCACTGGAGCAGATGACGCTGAAGGCGCTGGCCGGCTTCACCGCGTCGTGGGACGCGCTGGAGATGGCGGTCGGCATTGCCGCCATCAACGCCCATTACAACCGTTTTGATCTCGACGTCGCTTTCGGCAACGGCACTCAGGCATTCCGGGGGACAGACGGCCGCGTCATGGTCATCGGGGCTTTTCCCGGCCTTTCCGAGGTGCTGCCCGCCGCTCAGGTGATCGAGGCGCAGCCACGGCCGGGCGAACTCCCGACCATCGCCATGGACACGGTGCTGCCCGGCTGCGCCGCCGCGGTAATCAGCGCGTCGAGCATCGTCAACCGCACCCTTCCGCGCATCCTGCGCCTTACCGGCGGCGCCCGCAACGCCCTGATCGGCCCGGCCACGCCGATGACACCGCGGCTGCATACCTATGGCATCGAGGTGCTCGGGGGACTGCGAGTCCGTAACCCCGAAGGGCTGGCGGCCGCCGTCGCCGCCGGTGGCAGGCCAGCAGACTTCGACCGTTTTGGCGACTACGTCCACATCCGCGAGCCTGCACCGTCGCCGGCGCGATCATTGGCGACGCTGCGAGACGTCGCGGTATCGGCTTCTTCCTGCATGGGCCGCGGCGAAGCTCGGGAATGCTGCGCGTGTTGATCCGGCACCGTCGGGACTGTGCTCCCCAGCGGCTCGTAAGCGCCCGGCATGGGAATGAACGCCACCCACGTCAGGAGAAACCGATGAGGAGACCCCGAGACGCGGCGATGCGCAGGCTCAGTGACTCACCAGAGGGACTGGTACCCATCAGCACCGAATACTTTGCCTTCATCCCGCCGGGCGGCGGCCGCGAACGCGCCTTGCAGCCGTCAGTACCCCGATCCTGCCCGGCCGCGCCGTCGAGAAATACGAACAGCGAGCGACGAGCGACGCCGACCCCGGCCTGCCGCCCGACCAGCGGATCGGACGCGGACGATGCGCCCGGCAATCGCGAGACTGCGGTGAGCGTCAGTGCCGGTCCTGCCGGCCGCCCGCCGGCACCGGAGCGGAGCTTCCAGATAGACCTTGGGGAACTGGCCGAGGAGTTCGCCGACTGCAACGAACACTCCGACTGCAGCACCGGTGAATGCCGGGTGAAGGTACTGCCGACGCTCTACCGCATCATCCGGCTGATCGCCGACAGCGAAGACTTGGCGAACGCCCTGCCGATCATCCTCGAGGTGATGGAGCAGCGGATGCGCATGCGGCGCGGCATGATTAGCCTGCTCGACCGCGCCTCCGGCACCATTTTCATCCACGCAAGCTTCGGCTTGACCGAGGGGCAGAAGGCACGCGGACTCTATGCGCCGGGCGAGGGCATTATCGGCCGGGTGGTCGCGTCCGGAAAAGCGATCGTTTCCCCGAGCCTGCGCGATAATCCACTGTTTCTCAACCGGACCGGCAGCCACCGGGACGACGACGGGGCCGACTGTACTTTCGTATGCGTTCCCATCCTGACCGGCGGGAAGGTCCTCGGCACCATCAGCGGCGAGCGGTCGTACGCCAGCAACCGGCTGCTGAAGCAGGACTTCGAGCTGCTCGCCACGATAGCCTCGATGATCGCGCCCGCCGTCGAGCTCTATCTGCTGGAAAACATTGAGCGCAAGAACCTGGAAAACGAGAACCGGCGCCTGCACGCGGCACTGAAGGAGAAGTTCAAGCCGACAAACATCATCGGTACGTCGAAGCCGATGCAGGACGTCTACGAGCTGATCGGCAAGGTGGCGCCAACCCGGACCACGGCGCTGCTGCTGGGTGAGAGCGGCGTCGGCAAGGAGCTGGTGGCCAACGCCATCCACTACAACAGCACGCTCGCCGACGGTCCGTTCATCAAGTTCAATTGTGCCGCCTTGCCGGAGACCATCGTCGAGAGCGAACTGTTCGGCCACGAGAAGGGGTCTTTCACCGGAGCCACCGGCTTGCGGAAAGGGCGCTTCGAGCTGGCCGACGGCGGCACCATCTTCGTCGACGAAGTCGGCGAATTGCCGCTGTCGGTGCAGGCGAAGCTGTTGCGGGTCCTGCAGGAAAAGACCTTCGAGCGTGTCGGTGGCAGCCGGCCGGTCAAAGTGGACCTGCGCATCATCGCCGCAACCAACCGTGATCTGGTCCGGATGGTGGAAGACGGCCAGTTCCGCGAAGACCTCTACTACCGGCTGAACGTTTTCCCGATCACCATTCCGCCGTTGCGCGAGCGCGGCAGCGACATCATCGCGCTAGCCGACAATTTCGTCGCCCGCTTTGCCCGCGATGCCGGAAAGGAAGTGACGCGGATCTCAACGCCGGCGCTCAACATGCTGATGAGCTACCACTGGCCGGGCAATGTCCGCGAGCTCGAGAACGTCATCGAGCGCTCGGTCATCCTTTGCGATGACGGTGTCATCCACGGCTACAACATGCCGCCCTCCCTGCAGATGCGGACCGCCGAGGAGGTGGATCCAACGGCGGACGGCGGCCTGCAAAGCCGCGTCATTGCGGTTGAATACGAGATGATCGTCGATGCGCTGAAGCTGCACATGGGAAACACCACGGAAGCAGCGCGTGAGCTCAAGATCACTCGCCGTACCCTCGGCCTGCGCATGGTTAAGTATGGTTTGAACTACAAAACGTTCCGCGGCGGCACATGATCCGGCTGTCATTTTGGTTCGACGGAAAAGCTTCATTCGGGAGTACGACTATGCAGCATAAGCCTGCGCGGTTACTGCGCCTCGTCGACGGGAATTTGCCAAGCGGTCTCGGCCTGCGGATCGCCATCGCCACCCGTGACTTCCGCCATGTCAGCGAGCCGTTCGGACGGGCGGTGCTGCTGGCGGTGTATGACGTCTCTGACCGGGCCAGCGAACTGGTGTCGGTGATCGAGTTCGAGCCACTGCTCCAGCGATGCAACGCCGCCAATGACAACCCCGACAACTGCGACGGCCGCGTCGGCAGCCGCCTCGATGCGCTCCCCGGCTGCCATATTCTCGTCGCCCGACAGATCGGCGACGTCGCCGCTGCTGCAGCGATGAAGCGCCATATCCATCCCATCGAGCTTTCCCGCGACGAGCCCATCGCAGCGCTGATCGCCCGCTGCCAGACGATGCTGTCGTCAAACCCGCCGCCCTGGCTGCGCCGCGCCATGGCCGGCATGGCGATGCCGGCGGATGACGGCCCGGAGGTCGACGCAGCGCAGGCTCTCCAGCCGTTGTCGGCTGCGGCCGCCGGTATCGCAACCGTCCACTGACCTGCCGGCCGCGGCAGCGCCTGCATCCACACCTGACGCCCGATCGCCGATACCGGTCTGAAAGGACCTCCCATGACGGATAATCCGCCGCTTCCCCTGCTCGCCGAATATGCCTCGTGCAAGGTCTGCGTCATCAGGCTGGAGGATCTCTGCTATCAGCGCGCCTGGTGGTTCCGGCCGTTTCGCGAAGTCTTTGCCGCCGGCATCCGGGTCTTTTCGCTGGCTTACCGGGTCAGGCCGGAGGCGTACGCGGCCCGCTCACCGATGTGCTACAAGTGCATGCGCTTCCGCAAGAACGCCATCAAGCTGCGCTCGCCGCTGTTCAATTACTTCGATGGCTACCTCAATCCAGTTTTCAATCGCGTGCGCGACTCGCTGCTGACCGCCGAGGAGCTGGCATGGGCGCGGACGCTGGCGCAGCGCGCCGCCGACCGCAGCTTCGTTGAACCCTGATCCGCGGGACCGCGACCGACAAGTACCCTCAGCGGCCTAACCAGGATTTCGCCGATGAAAGCCAATGACATCCTTGCCTTGCAGAACGAGCCGGCCTGCGGGCACAACGGCAAGAGCAAGTCCGGTTGCGCGCGGCCGAAGCCGGGAGCGACCCAGGGCGGCTGCTGCTTCGACGGCGCTCGCAGCGCCCTTGTCCCGATCGTCGATGCGGCGCATCTCGTCCACGGCCCGATCGGTTGCGCCGGCAGCTCTTGGGACGCTCGCGGTTCGAGATCCTCGGGGCCGGCGCTTTATCGTATAGGAATGACCACTGACCTCGCCGACATGGACGTCATTCTCGGCAGCGGCGAGCAGCGCCTGCAGGACGCCATTGGTCATATCGTCCGACGATACCACCCGGCGGCGGTGTTTCTCTACAACACCTGCGTCACCGCGCTGCACGGCGAGGACATCGGCGCCATCGCCAAGGCAGCGGGAGCCCGCTCCGGTGTTCCCGTCATCCCTGTCGACTGCGCCGGCTTTTACGGCAACAAGAACTTCGGTAATCGCATCGCTGGCGACGTCCTGCTGAAGCACGTCATCGGTACCGGCGAGCCGGACCTCATCCCGCCCGCGGCGCTGCATCCCGGCATCCGCATCCATGACGTCAACCTGATCGGCGAGTGGAATGTCGGCGGCGAGTTCTGGAATGTCGCCCCCCTGCTCGACGAACTGGGGTTGCGCGTTCTGTGCACGCTGACCGGCGATGCCCGCTTTCGCGACATCCAGGGCATGCATCGGGCCGAGCTCAACATGGTGGTGTGCTCGAAAGCGATGCTCAGCGTCGCCCGCGGCATGCAGGAGCGGTGGGGCACGCCGTTCTTCGAGGGGAGCTTCTACGGGATGGCCGATACGTCGCAGGCACTGCGCGATTTCGCCCGTCATCTCGGTGATCCCGACCTTGCTGCCCGCACCGAGGTCGTCATCGCGCGTGAGGAGGCGGCGACGGCAGCGGCGCTGGCCCCCTACCGACAGCGCCTGACAGGAAAGCGTGTGCTGATCTTCTCCGGCGGCTTCAAGTCATGGTCGGTCATCTCCGCAATGCAGGACCTCGGTCTTGCTGTCGTCGCCACCGGCACCGAGAAGTCGACGGAGGAAGACAAGGCGCGCATTCGCGGTCTGATGGGGACGCAGGCGCAGATGATCGATGATAACGACCAGAACGCACTGCTGCGGGCGTTCAGGGAGCACCGCGCCGATATCCTTGCCGCCGGTGACCGTTACATCTATCCGGCGCTGAAGGCGCGGGTTCCCTTCCTCGATCTCGATCATGTGCGCGACATCGGCTACGCGGGTTACGCTGGCATCATCGAGTTTGCCCGCCAGGTGGCAATCTCGGTGGAAAGCCCGGTGTGGCGGCAGGTGCGCGCGCGCGCGCGCTGGGCCGGCAGCAGCGTTGATGCTGCCGCCATCGCCCTCGGGGCTTAAGCCATGGCTCAGGTCGTTCTTCCGACGAAGGCGGCGGCGGTCAGCCCTCTGAAGGTCAGCCAGGCAATGGGCGCCTCGCTGGCGTTCCTCGGCCTGGAACGGGCGATGCCGCTGGAGCACGGCGCCCGCGGCTGCACCGCGCTCAGCAAGCTGTTCTTCATGCGACACTTTCGCGAGCCGATCGCGCTGCAGACGACGGCGATGGAGGAGTTTACCACCATTCTTGGCGCCGACGACAACGTCGTCGAGGCGCTGCGGACAATCTGCGTCAAGGACCAACCCGGGGTGATCGGTCTGATCAGCACCGGCCTCGCCGAGACGCAAGGGGCCGATGTCCCGCGCACCCTCCAGGAGTTCCGCACCGTTTGCCCGCAGTTCGCGCACGTCGCCGTCGTGCCGGTGAGTGCACCGGACACACCCGGATGCCTCGAGACGGGCTACGCCATCGCCGTGACCGCGATCATCGAGGCTTTGGTGACGGCTGCCGCCCCCGTGGCGTGCCGGCCGCGTCAGGTGAACCTGCTGGCGTCGCCGATGCTCACGACCGGCGACGTGGAGGCAGTTCGCGAGTGGATCGAAGCCTTCGATCTGCATCCGGTCGTCCTACCGGACCTCGCGTCTTCTCTGGATGGCCACCTGATCGAGGAGGGTTACTCAAGCCTAACCTATGGTGGGACGAGCCTTGCCGACATCGCAACAATGGGTGCCTCCGTTGCGACGCTGGTCATCGGGCCGTCGCTGGGCAGCGCCGCAACGGTGCTGGAAGAACGCACCGGCGTTCCCAGCTTCCACTTTCCCGGCCTGATGGGGCTGGCGGCGTGCGATGCCTTTACCGATGCACTGCGGCAAATCGCGGAACGCCCGGTTCCGGAGCGGGTCGAGCGCCAACGCGCCCGGTTGCTCGACACCATGGTAGACTGCCATTTCGTCCTGGGTGAGGCGCGCCTTGCCGTTGCCGCCGATCCGGACCTGCTGGGGCAGCTCACCCGCTTCCTGACGGGCATGGGGGCGACCGTGGTCGCGGCAGTGGCCGCGGCGGCGGCACCTGCGCTCGCCGACCTGCCGCTGGATCGGGTGATCGTGGGGGATCTCGAGGATCTGGAGGACGCGGCGCGGCCACATGCCGTCCATGCCCTCGTCACCAACTCTCACGGCGTACAGACGGCCGCACGCCTGGGAGTGCCGCTGCTTCGGGCCGGGTTTCCGCAGCATGACCACTTCGGCGGCCATGCGCGAACCTGGGTCGGCTACCTCGGGACCCGCCACGCGCTATTCGACTTTGCCAACGTCTTCTCGGTCCACCGCCGGCAGATTCCCGCCTACCGCTCGCGTTTTCGCCAGCCGGAGGGTGGCGTGGCAGAGAACAGAGCCGGCGCCTTGTCCTGATGGAGTGATGCTATGCTCAAGATCGCCTTCGCGTCGAGCGATCGCGCTCACGTCAATCTGCACTTCGGCGGCGCGGACAGCCTCGTCGTCTATGCCGTCTCTCCCGGGCGTGCCGATCTCGTCGGTGTCGGACTGTTCGTCAAGGCGGAACAGGCCGGCACTGACGTCCGCTCCGGCCTCGAAAACAGCGCCCAGGACAAGTTGCTCGCCAAGCTGACGTTCCTGGAAGACTGCGCCGCCGTCTACGCCGCCAATATCGGCGCCTCAGCGATCCGCCGGCTGATGATGGCCGGGATCCAGCCGATTATCGTCGACGAGGGCCACGATATCGTCGATCTGCTGGATGAGGTGAGCCTCGCCATGAGCTGCGGCGGGCTGGCGTGGGTCGAGCGTGCCGTAGCGGCGCGACCCCAGATGGGGATCGTGGAACCTGCAGCCGAGAGCCTCGAAGGCGGCACCAGCCACAAGCTGATTACCTCGATCGACGAGCTCGCGTGAACGTCATTCTCCCGATTGTCGCGACAGCTCTGACCGGTCAGCCATTGTCGAGGAAGCCGCGGCGCACCCGGTCGCTGATCAAGTTGATGACTGTGACCAGCAGCAGCATCACGGCGATCAGCGCGGAGGCCTCGCGGTATTCGAACAGGTGGAAGGCGGTGATGATCTCCAGCCCGAAGCCGCCCGCCCCAATGGCTCCCAGTACCGTCGCCGCCCGGACGTTGTGCTCCCACCGGTAGAGGGTAACATCAGCGAGCCGTGGCAGCACCTGCGGCAGGACGCCGAAACGCAGCACGCCGAGACGAGACACACCGTGACTGCGCAAGGCATCTCCTGGTGCGGGATCGACATGCTCGATGATCTCGGCATAGAACTTTCCCAGCATGCCAGTCGAATGCACCGCCAGCGCTAGCACGCCAGGCAGCGGCCCAAATCCGACGGCGGCGACGAAGGCGACGCCCCAGATCAGGTCGGGAATAGCCCGCAGCGCGTTCAGCAGCATCCGGGCAGCGATAGCAGCCGCCCGGCTGCCGACGTTGGCGGCCGCCAGCAGGCCGAGCGGCAGTGCCAGCATCGCCGCCAGCACCGTTCCGGCAATGCTGGTCGCGACCGTCTGCGCGAGTGGCCGGCCCCAGCTCGCCCACCGGCCAAAATCGGCTGGCATGGCGTCTCCCGCCAGCGTTGCCAGCGTCCGCAAGGCATCGCGATAGCGTTCCAGTTCCAGCGCGCCCACGTAGGTGAAGGCCCAGAGGGTGATCGCGCCAACGCCGGCGAGAGCAAGCCCACGCCGCACGCGCCTCCTGCGGCCGTCGGTGAGGACGGCCGCAACGTCGAGGTCTGCGGAGATGGACCCGGGCGGGGTCATGGCTGCGGGATCGCGTCCGGACTGGCCTTGCCGATAGCCTCGACCCAGGTCCGCACACGATCCACGTCGGAATCGACGGCGGGGATGAAGGCGTCGGCGCGGAACACCTGTAGCGCGGCAGGATCGGTCACGCTGAGAAAGGCCTCGCGGATCTCTTCCTTGAACGCCGGATCGAGGCCCTCGCGGAATGTCCACATGTATTCCGGAATGGGTGGCGAGGAAGCCAGTACCCGGACCGCAGCGGCGTCCAGTTTCTTCTCACCGATCAGCCGGTTGTAGATGGGCATGCTGAGGCCGCCGGCATTCACCTTGTGGTTGGCAACAGCCATGGCCACCGCATCGTGGGCCCCGAGCACCCGCAGTGCGTAATCCCGGCCGGAAACCAGCCCCGCCTCCAGCAGCATGTAGCGAGGAACCCATGTCCCGGAGGTGGAGGCCGGATCGCCGAACGCCACATCCTTACCCTTCAGGGCAGCGAGGTCCTGTGCCGGGCTGTCGCCTGGGACAATGACCACCGCCTGGAAGGTGGGGCCAACGCCGGGGTGGGTCGGTCGAGCGAACGGCTCCAGCTTGGCCCGGCGGCTCTGCAGGATGTAGGTGACGGGGCCGAGGTAGGCGATATCCAGCCGGCCAAAGCGGAGCGCCTCGCCGGTCGCCGCATAGTTGGCGCCGACCACCAGCTCGACCGGAAGGTTAAGCTGCTTCTCCAGGTAGGCCCGCAGCGGCTCGTTCAGACGCATGACCGTCGGCGCCGATTCCCCCGGCAGCAGTCCGATGGTCAGGCGGTCCGGGCGGGCCTCGGCTGGCGCAGTCATGGCGCCGGCGGTCAAGGCGGCACTCATGACGAGACCCAACAGCGATTTGAACATGACAACATCCTCAGTCCTTCTTGGTTGTTATGGTTGAGAACAAGCGTGCTTCGGCGCTTACGTCGAAGTCTTGGGGCACGCCGGTGAAGGCGATCCGACCATCGGCAAGGCCGATGATCCGGTCGGCAAGAAGCCGAGCGAGCTCGATGTGATGGAGGACGACGACCAGGGTGACCCCGCGATTGCCCACAGCGGCGCGCAAGGCACCGCTGAACGTCCGGACGAGCGCCGGGTCCAGCGAGGCAAAAGGCTCGTCGGCCAGCAGCAGGCTGGGTTCGCGCACCAAGGCCCGCGCCATACCGATACGCTGACGCTCGCCGCCGCTCAGCCGCCCCACCCGCTCGTAGGAGCGATGCAGCAGCTCGACCTCGGCGAGTGCGTCCGCCGCCTGGCGCCGCAATCCCTCCGACCACGGCAGCAACGACAGGGGATGGCGACGGTCAGCCAGCCCGAGCAGCACATTGTCGAGGGCCGACAGCCGGTCGATCAGCGCATGGTCCTGAAAAATGGTGGCGGTGCGCAGGCGATGATTGCGGAGGGCGGCGGGATCCTCCAGAGGCCCACTGCCGGCGACGGTGATGGTTCCGCACGACGGGACGAGCAGGCCGTTGAGCACGGCGAGCAGCGTGCTCTTGCCGGCACCCGACGGGCCGACAACGGCCGTGATCGCCCCCGCCGGAAAGGTAAGGCTCACATCGCGCAGGACCGTCCGCGATCCCCGCCGGACAGTAACGCTGCTCAGGGTGATCGCCGCCGGATGCGGCGGGGCAGAGGGGAACGGCAAGATGTTGCCGCCGCTCATCGAAATGCCAGTGCGCCTAAAGGGTAGTCTGACGGAAGACCGCATTGTCGCGCTCAGGCGGCGACGATCATCGGCCCGGAACGCACGACGCGGCGCAGCCACAGCGGCGGCGAGCCCTTCATCATCTCCTGCAGCCGGTCGAGCACCTCGTAGATGCTGCGGGTGCTGCCAAGCTTGACGGGGAAGATGCCGAGGTCGGCGACACGGACCGCTTCCGGATCGCTCATCGCCAGCGTGAACAGCACCGACGATCCGGCAAGGGCCGCAATACGCGCATCGATGCTGTTGCCGATCGCTGGCGCTGGAGCGCCGGCGGCGCAGCAGCGGCCGCCGCCCTTCTTACCGCCGCCGGCTCCCGCACCAGCGCCGGCGCGCTGCAGGTCCTTGAACTGGACACAATCGAGGAACAGCGCCTTTTGCGGCGTCAGTCCGTAGAAAACGAACTGACGGGCATCGAGGAAATTGGCATCGACCTGCAGCAGGTCATCGGTGGTGATTGCTATTCTGAGATGATCAGGCTCGGACATGGTCCTACCTCTTCACGGGCTCGAGGCGAAGGCGCGGTGTCGATGCCGTGCCCCGGCACTCCGAAACGACAGTGGAAGGTCGCGGCGCCGACGTCGCGGCAGGGACGGATCGGAGCGGTACCGCGAGGCGGCCGCTACGATCCGTCCACGGCCGCTACCACGTGTTCAGGATCCACTCCCGGTTCTTGGTGTATTCCATGTGGGAAAACATCGTGTTGGCGATGGTCTCGCCGAGGTGCATGGCGCCGCGGTAGCCCATCGTGGGGTGGCGCTGGAGGCCCGCGCGGTCGAAGGTGGGGAAGCCGACCCGGACCATCGGGATGCCGGCATCGATCGCTATGTAGCGGCCCTTGGAGTGGCCCATGATCAGATCAAGCTCGATCTCTTTATCCTTGATCCGCCGCTCCAGCTCCCACAGGTCGGCGTTGCAGACGATCTGCATGTCGAAGTCGACGGTCTTCTTCAGCTCGAGCACGCGCGGGTCGCGCTTGTAGCGGCCGTTCTCGTCGCCGAACAGCAGCAGCACCGGCTTCATCTCGACTTCCATGCAGAACTGGGCAAGGCCGATGACGAGATCCGGGTGACCGTAGATCGCCACCTTCTTGTCAGCGAAGAACATATGGGCAAGGTCGGTGAGCGCGTTCAGCGCCCGGCCGCGCTCCCACACCAGCGAGGCAGGGATCGGCTTGCCAGTGAGCGTGCTGATGTTGCGCAGCAGCTCGTCGGTGTTGGCGATGCCGTAGGGCGTCGGCGACTGGATCGCCGGCACATCGAACTCACGCTTCAGATGATCGGCGGCACCGCCCCCTTCGTAGCGGTTGAGGGAGATGGAACCGATGGCGTTGGCGGTGTCCTGCAGATCTTCGACAGTGGTCGAGCCTTCTGTCTGCAGCGACTTGTCCGGCAGCATGGGTGAATCGAAGCGGCTGGTATCCATCAGGACGGTGGCATCGACACCCATTTCGTCCAGATAGAACTTCAGTTCATCGACATCGCCGGGATTGACCCAGCCGGTAAAGACATTGAGCTTCCCGGTGGGAGGGCCCTTCTTCGCCAGCGTCTTGATCAGCGACTTGACCGCTTCATCGTAGCCGCTGACCTGGCTGCCCTTGAAGCTGGGCGTGTGCATCGGCACCAGGTGGATGGTGCGCTCGGGAAACTCCTTTGCCAGCATCTTATAGCAGGCGGTGATGGTCCCTTCGATGTCGTCGCCGATCACCTCGGTCGAGCACGTGGTGATGATCGGAATGACGCGCAGCTCCGGATAGCGGCGGGCGAGCACCTCGACCCCCTCGATGATGCGCTTGGTGCCGCCGAAGACCGCGGCGTCCTCGTGCACCGAACTCGAGGCGATGGCGAAGTTCTCCTTGAAGTGCTGGGCGAACAGCAGCCGCACGAACATCGTGCAGCCCTGGCCACCGTGGACCAGGGGAATGCAGTCCTTGACGCCGATGCTGGCGAACTGGCCGCCCGCCGGCTGGCAGGTGTACATCGGATTGATGATCCCTGCCCGGTCTTTACTTTCTACTGTACAGGACATGATTTCGTCCTATCTCCTGAGGGGGCGGCGCACGGCCAGCGCGGGACGGCGCCCCGCCATCCCGCGCGCCGGCAGCCTAGTAAAGCGTGTGGGTGAGTTCGTGATTGCGCGAGCGGGCGATGGTAAGGTCGACCAGCCGGTCGCGCAGGCCGTTCAGGGCCTCGCTGATCTCGGCCTCCGGGGCTTCGCGGATCCAGGGAAACCGGGAACGGAAATCGGCGACCATGACCTTGGCATCGGCGACAAAGCATCGCTCGGCGGGCGTTTCCGCTGCTGGCTCGCGTCCCGCCAGCAGATCCTGCGCCTTGGCGATGATCCCCGCGATATTTTGTTCCCGATCCCAGGTGCGAGAATGGAACTGCCAGAGGCAGCGTTCCTGCACGTAGTCGAACAGTTCGTCGGCGCGTGTGCCCATCACGCGGCCTCCTCGATCTGCGCGGCGCCGGCATCGCGGATGTCGATGGCGGCGAGGCGAAACAGCGGATTGTGGGTGGCGTTGTACATGTCGCGGGCCATGTTGACGAAGCCCTCGAAGCCCATGTACGGACCGTTGTGATAGCCGTGGCCGTTGACATACGGGATATGCAGCTTCTTCACCAAGTCCCCGACGCGGGGACCGGTGAAGATGATATCCGGCTTAGCCTTGTCCATGATCTCGAAGAATTCGAGCTCGTTGGGGTCATCGACGTAATAGGTGCCGTGCCGACCGCGGGCGATCACTTTCTCGAAATCCTCCTCGTGGCCAAATTTCGATGACATAGCCACTACTTCAACGCCAAGATCGTCTTCAACCGCTTTTGTCCAGTGCCAGAGGCGCGGACCGCCGGTCCAGATCGCCATCTTCTTGCCCTGCAAGCGCTCCTTGTACCAGTCGAGCTGCGGCTTCCACTTTGCTGTCTCTTCGGCGATCAGCTCTTCCGCCTTATCTTCGATACCGAAGAACGAGGCTACCTTGCGGATCGCTTCAGCCGTGTAGTTGAAACCCCAGCTGTCGACGTCGAGGCGGGGAATGCCATAGAGCCGCTTCAATTCATTGGCGATGTAGCCGGCCGAGCGAGCACAGTTGACGACGTTGAGCTGCGCCCGATGCATCGATCGGCAGTCATCGTAGGTCGAATTTCCGGTGAAGTGGGCGATAACCTGGATTCCCAGGCGCTCACAATACCTTTCAAGGACAAACGTATCTCCCTGGATATTGTAGTCACCGATGAAATTGATGGTATAGGGGCTAGTTATTTCCGGTTCAACGGTACCAACTTTCTCGCTTACCCAGGCTATATTGAGAACGTGATGGCCTTTTGACTGGCTGACGCCGCCAAATCCAGGGCACTCGACGACGAAGATGTCGACGTCGGGACGCGCTTCTGTGACCTTCTTCACGACTGCCTTGACATCGTCGCCGATCAGCGCCGTCGGGCAGGTGGTGTAGACGATCATCCGCTTGATGTCGGGCATCTCATTGAAAGCTTCATGCATCGCCTTTTCGAGGCGCTTCTCGCCGCCGAAGACGATGTTGCTTTCCTTCATGTCCGTCGACCACGTGTACTTCAGCTGGAAATGACCGTTATCGCTGGGATAACGCTTGGTGTGCCAAGTGTCGTAGGCGCAGCCGAGCGGGCCGTGGATCATCTGGATGGTATCCTTCAGCGCGCCGCCGATCACCAGCTTGGCGCCGCAAAAAGAGCATCCCCGCTCCGAAAGGGTTCCCGGAATTGTCGGCGCATTCGCCACCGGCAAATAGTCGCGAGTGTCTTCGCCAGGAACCTTGAAGTAAATATGACGTTCGCGTTCAGGAATATCCTGATCGCAATTGAGAAGTACCATTGGCATTTCAGCTTGTCTCCCTGCGCTGGGCAGATATTTCTGGCTCTGTTCAGCAGATATGGGCTGAAGCAGCGTTGTCGAAAAAGTATTGTGCAGGAAGGGTGCCAAGCAGCAGCTGCTGCCGCCATCGTCGCGTTTTCCCGGTCGTCGCCATAGGGCAAGTCACCAGCCACCGTTTTCCGATGATCTATGTACATGAAAGAAAAAAGATTTCTGCGGTGGACGACGATCTTCCGCGGCGGGGCGGCAGCGGCGAGACCGCAGGGAGGTGAACTAGCTGCCGTTCCCGCGGGTACGCCGGCCCGCGACAGCGTTCCTGAAGGTACGATCGCGGTCATGGTCGCGTAGCTCAGTCTGGGGCGTCGAAGCGGTGATCGCGGGGCTCGGCGGCGGTCATTGCTCGGTCTGCGAGGGATCGTTTGGTCGCCCGTTTTTGGGCGCCGCCGCGGTGGCCTGCAGCGGGGCCGCCCGTACCAGGCGGCGGCGCGGGCCTGGAACCAGCGAGGCGCGTAAGGTTGTAGGCGAGGTTGGCGAGCGCCAGCTTCGCCGTGGTGCGGGCCTCGCCGACAGTACGGATGACGAGATCAAACCGAGGACATCGACGAACGCCTCGATGAATGTAGCGAGCGGATCACCCGCGCCATCCTCGTGCTGCACAAGATCGCGCAAGCTGCGCGCAGCGCGTGGTTTCGAAAGACCGGCACCCATTCGCCACACTAAAAACGGGCCGAAACGGTCGGAAAAAATAGGGGGATTGTGTACTTAGACTAGAGGCGCAACGACGAAGGGACTATTCTCCTGAAGTTATCGACGATGCAGTGGAACACTTTGCCGTCTCGCCGCTCCCAGTTCGGGAACTTCTTGTCAACCACAGCAAGGTTACCGTGACGATCTCGAAGGTGATTTCGAGGCGACCGAGGCAGCGTGATTGACCGGCTGCAGGAAGCCGCTCGGGCGGCAGCATTAGGATTCGTACTCATCGGTTGCCTTACCATGGCCCGAGCAGCGTGCGCCGATGATTCTCCCTGGTATGTCTATCGCGAAGCGGACTCGCCGGAAAACCACGGCTTCTGGACCAACGTCATCCCGGGCGGAGCGGACGGGGCGCTGCGCATCGATGTCGCGGCGGCCATCGACGGCGGTACCGCGGTGCGGCTGGATTTCGATCTGGTGCGCGCGCCGTGGTCCGGCATCATCGTTGCCAGCGCGCCGAACTACTGGGGGAAGGAACCGGGCCCGGGCTTCGATCTCGCCGGCAGCCGGGCGCTGGTTTTCCGGGCGCGCGGGACACAGGGCGGCGAGCGGATCCGCGTCAAGGCGGCGGTCGCCGGCGACCAGCCATACGGCGATTCGGCGTCGCTGCCGGTGGATAGCGGCTGGATCACGCTCGGCAGTGGCTGGCAGGAGTTCCGCGTGGATGCCGGCGGGCGCGATCTGTCGCGGGTGATCACGCCGTTGATGGTCATCGCCAACGACAAGCACGATCCGGGCGGCCGGGTAACCGTGTTCCTCGACGATATCCACTGGGAGCGCGGCGGATGAGGGTACTGGCGATTGTCGTGTTCACGGCGCTGCTGGCCGCGGCGGTGCCGTCGCGGGCGGCGGGGCCGGCATCGTTCCCCAGCTTCCTGCAGGCGCCGGGAGCGGCGATGATCGCCTATGTCCCAACCGGCTTCGATCCACGCCAGCCGCCCAGCGGCGTCTGGCCGGCCGAGCGCATCCGCGCCGACCTCGCAGCGCTACGCCCGGCGTTCGACGGGCTGGTGCTCTATGACTTCCGCCCGGACCTCACCCCCGCCATTCTCGAGCAGGCGGCGGCGCTCGGCTACCGGGCGGTGCTGCTCGGCATCTGGGATCCGCGCTCGCAAGCGGAGATCGCCGGCGTCG
>JAEULG010000060.1 GCA_016793875.1 Rhodospirillales bacterium
ACCATGGTCGAGGCGTTGCGCGGCTGAACGGGGCAACCAACAGAAGGAGGCGCGGCGGTCCCTAGCCGCGCCGCTGCCGGGGACCATGGCTCTCACGACTGATACGTTCCTTTCGGGAGCGAACGCGCCTTATATCGCCGACCTTTACCGCCGCTACATGGAGGATCCCAGTTCGGTCGACCCGAGCTGGGTTTCCTTCTTCGCGGAGCTGCATGACGACGCCCGGATCGTCCTCGAGGAGGCCCGCGGCGCCAGCTGGGCTCCGGGTGCCGCCGGCAATGGCGGCACCGCCGTCGCCTCCCCGCCCCCGCCGGTAGCAGCGGCGGCGGGGGCGCAGGCCCCCCGGCCGCCAATCGCCGAGTCGCGGGCGGCGATCATCGATTCCGTCCGCGCGCTGATGCTGATCCGCGTCTACAGGGTGCGCGGACACCTGATGGCGCGGTTCGACCCGCTCGGCCTCGAGGGCCGCAAGTACCATCCTGAACTCGACCCCACGACCTACGGCTTCACCGAAGCCGACATGGACCGGCCGATCTTCCTCGACAACGTTCTCGGTCTGGAAACGGCGACGCTGCGGCATATCGTGCAGGTGCTGCGGGAGACCTACTGTGGCTCCATCGGCGTCGAGTTCATGCATATCCAGCATCCGGACGAGAAGGCGTGGATCCAGCAGCGGATCGAGGGCATCCGCAACCAGACGCAATTCACCGCACCCGCCCGCCGGGCCATCCTGCAGCGGCTGATCGAGTCCGAGGAGTTCGAGCGGTTCCTGCACGTCAAGTTCACCGGCACCAAGCGCTTCGGCCTCGACGGAGGCGAGACGACGATCCCGGCGATCGAACAGATCCTCAAGCGGGCGAGCCAGCTCGGCGTCCAGGAAGCTGTGCTGGGCATGGCGCACCGTGGCCGGCTGAACGTCCTCGCCAACATCATGAGCAAGCCCTACGTCGCCATCTTCTCCGAGTTCCAGGGGCGCGCCGTGCACCCGGACGAGGTGCAGGGCTCGGGTGACGTCAAATATCACCTGGGGACGTCGGCCGACCGCAGCTTCGATGGCGAGGACATCCACGTCTCGCTCGCCGCCAACCCGTCGCACCTGGAAGCCGTCGATCCGGTGGTGCTCGGCAAGGTGCGCGCCAAGCAGACGCAGATGGGGGATCTCCACCGCAACCATGTGATGGGCATCATCATTCACGGCGATGCGGCGATTGCCGGCCAGGGACTGAGCGCCGAGTGCTTCGGCCTCTCCGAACTGAAGGGCTACCGCTGCGGCGGCACCATTCACTTCGTTATCGACAACCAGATCGGCTTCACTACCAGCCCTTCCTACTCGCGATCGTCGCCCTACTGCTCGGACGTGGCGAAGATGGTGCAGGCGCCGATCTTCCACGTGAACGGCGATGATCCGCAGGCGGTCGTCCACGTCGCCCGCATCGCCACCGAGTTTCGCCAGGAGTTCAAGCGCGACGTCGTCATCGACATGTTCTGCTACCGGCGGTTCGGCCACAACGAGGCGGACGAACCGTCGTTCACCCAGCCGATCATGTACCGCCGCATCGCCCGCCAGCCCACAACTCGCCAGATCTATGCGGAAAAGCTGATCACGGAAGGCATCGCTTCGGCCGCCGAAGTGGAGAGGATGGTCACCGACGTACGCGAACGCCTTCAGCAGGCGTTCGACGCGGCACCGCAGTACAAGCCCAACAAGGCCGACTGGTTGCAGGGCAAGTGGGCTGGCCTGCGCACGCTGATCGGCGAAGAGGAACTGCACAGCGACGAGACCTGGGTCTCGGAAGAGCTGCTCAAGGATATCGGCCTCGCCCTGTGCACCTATCCCGCCGATTTCCACATCCACCGCAAGCTGACCCGTCTGCTCGATGCCCGGCGTGAGATGATCACCTCCGGCGAGAACCTCGACTGGGCGATGGGCGAGGCGCTCGCCTTCGGCTCGCTGCTGTCGGAGGGCGTCGCCGTCCGCCTGTCGGGCCAGGACTCCGGGCGCGGAACCTTCTCCCATCGCCATGCGGTGCTAATCGACCAGGAGAACGAGAGCCGCCATATCCCGCTGAACCATATTTCCGACGGTCAGGGCACCTTCGAGGTTATCGACAGCCCGCTCTCCGAGGCCTCGGTACTGGGCTTCGAGTACGGCTACTCGCTGGTCGAGCCGGACGCCCTGGTTCTCTGGGAAGCGCAGTTCGGCGACTTCGCCAACGGCGCGCAGGTCATCATCGACCAGTTCATCGCACCGGGTGAGTCGAAGTGGCTGCGGCTTTCCGGCCTAGTGATGCTGCTGCCCCACGGCTACGAGGGACAGGGGCCGGAGCATTCCTCCGCGCGCGTCGAGCGCTACCTGCAGCTGTGCGCCGAGGACAACATCCAGGTTGTCAACTGCACGACGCCGGCCAACTACTTCCATGCGCTGCGGCGGCAGATACGCCGCAACTTCCGCAAGCCGCTGATCGTCTTCTCGCCGAAGTCGCTGCTGCGCCACAAGCTGGCTGTCTCCAGCCTGAGTGAGTTCGGCCCCGGCACCCGCTTCCAGCGGCTGATACCGGAGATCGATCCGCTGGTAGCGGACGCCAAGGTGCGCCGCATCGTCTTCTGCTCCGGCAAGGTCTACTACGACCTGCTGCAGGAGCGCCGCGCCCGCGGCCTCGATGACGTGGCGATCGTCCGTGTCGAGCAGCTCTATCCGTGGCCGCGGCTGCGGGTGATCGAACAGTGCACCCGCTACGCCAACGCGGAAGTCGCGTGGTGCCAGGAGGAGCCGGCAAACATGGGCGCCTGGACCTTCGTGCTGCCGCGGCTGATAAACATCCTGGAAGAACTGCACCGCCCCCTCCTGCCGGCGTATGCGGGCCGGGCGGCGGCAGCATCACCGGCAACGGGGCTGTTGAAGGTGCACCAAGCGGAGCAGAACCAGCTGGTCGATCGGGCGTTGGTGGGGCCGCTGGCGGACTTGCCGCAGCCCTTCCGGCGGGTCGTCCGCTGACCGGGCCAACAAACCAACAAACCTATCTCCGACGGGGACAGCGATGACGACCGAAATCAAGGTACCCGCCCTCGGCGAGTCGGTGAGCGAGGCCACCGTCGCCAAGTGGATGAAAGCTCCCGGCGATGCGGTCGCCGTCGACGAACCGCTGGTGGAACTGGAGACCGACAAGGTCACCGTCGAAGTGCCGTCGCCTGTAGCCGGCGTGCTCACCGAGATCATCGCCGCCGAAGGCTCTGACGTCGCCGTCGGCGCGGTGCTGGCGATCATCGGCGAGGCCGCGGGCGCTGCGGCCGCCAAGCCCGCCGAACAGCCGGCGCCGGCGGCGTCGCCGGCTCCGGCTGCAACACCACCAGCGCCCTCCCAACCGGCCGCGAGCGGCGGCGGCGAGGTGATTGCCCTGCTGTCGCCGGCGGTGCGCAAGCTGATCGAGGAGAACCGTCTCGACCCGGCAAAGATCTCTGCTTCCGGCAAGGACGGCCGAGTGACCAAAGGCGATGTCCTCGCCTATATCGCCACCCAGGGCAGCGGCCCCGCCCCGGCCGGCGAGGCTGCCGAGCCGCGACCGGCGCAGCCCAAGCCGCGGGACGCGGTGGTGGCGTTCCCGACCCCCTCCCCCGCTCCTGTTGCCGCCGCCGGTGCCCGCGAGGAGCGGGTGCGGATGACGCGGCTGCGCAAGATGGTCGCTGCCCGGCTGAAGGACGCGCAGAACACTGCGGCGATGCTGACCACCTTCAACGAGGTGGACATGACCGCGGCCAACAGCCTGCGCACGCTCTACAAGGACAGCTTCGAGAAGAAGCACGGCGTTCGCCTCGGCGTGATGAGCCTGTTCTGCAAGGCCTGCGTCGTGGCGCTGAAGGAGTTCCCGGCGGTCAACGCCGCCATCGAAGGCGACGACATCGTCTACAAGAACCACTACGATATCGCCATCGCCGTCTCCTCGCCGCAGGGCCTGGTGGTGCCGGTGGTGCGCGACTGCGATTCCCTGTCGATGGCCGAGATCGAGGCGAAGATCGGCGACTTCGGCAAGCGCGGCCGCAACGGCCAGCTGACCATGGAGGAGATGCAGGGCGGCACCTTCACCATCACCAACGGCGGCGTCTTCGGCTCGCTGATGTCGACGCCGATTCTCAATCCGCCGCAGTCGGGCATCCTCGGCATGCACAAGATCCAGCAGCGGCCGATGGTGCTGCCGGACGGCAGGATCGAGGCGCGGCCGATGATGTACCTCGCCCTCAGCTACGATCACCGGATCATCGACGGCCGCGAGGCGGTGAGCTTCCTCGTCCGCGTCAAGGAGTGCGTCGAGGACCCGCAGCGCATCCTGCTGCAGGCGTAGCGCGCCCGCAGACCCCCGGCAGTCCGGCTGCGCAGCGCCGGTGGTGCGGCAGCCACGTCCGCACCACCGCGTTCGCTTACGGATAGCTGCAAAACTTACGCGATAGGGTCGTCATGGCTTCTGCCCACGAGCAAGTTGTTCCGGCTAAGGACGGGACTGCGCAATTGGGGTTGTCGAGCAAGCTGCTGCGCAAGCCGTGGTACTTGTTTTGGCGCTTGCTGGGAGACTCGCTGTACAAGGACAGGGAATACAGTCTCCACGTCCCCGACGGCTATCGGACGCTGACCCCCTGGTTCAACATCGGCAACGGCGAGCCGTTCTCGACGCTGATAAAGTCGGTGCACGCGGGCGGGCCGCTATCGACCTCGCTCGACCGCTGCTACCAGCTTTACCAGTTCGCGCGGCGCTCGGCCCTACTCGACGGCCACATGGCCGAGTGCGGCGTCTATACCGGCGGGACGGCGCACTTGCTGGCGCTGACGCTCGAGCGATTCGGCAATGCGCCGGCGAAGCTGCACCTGTTCGATACGTTCACCGGCATGCCGGAATGCTCCGATCCGCAACGCGACTACCATTCGCCCGGTGCTTTCTCGGATACCTCGCTGTCGGCAGTGGAACACCGCCTCAGCGCGGCCTCATCGTGCGCAATAATTCATCCGGGGATAATACCCGCGACATTCGCGGAGGTTGAGGATGGCAGCCGCTTTTCGTTCGTGCACATCGATGTCGACAACTACCCCACCGTCGACGCCTGCTGCCGCTGGTTCTGGCCGAAGCTGGTCTCCGGCGGCACGATGATCTTCGGCGACTATGGGATGTATCCCTACCGCCACTCGACGCGGGCGGCTGTGGATGCGTTCTTCGCCAATGAAAGCGAAAAGCCGCTGCTCCTCCCCACCGGGCAGGCGCTGCTGCTGAAGCAGTAGATCCATCCGGCTGCTGCGGCCGCGCCCGTCAGGCGGAGCGCGGCGCCGCCGGCACGACCGCCGGTTCGGCAGTGCCGCGGATGAGTTGCCTCTTTACGCGTTCCCCTGGCGCCGCTCACCCAGCCAGCCGCCGAGCACGCCCGCCGCAAACGGCACGACGCCGCCGGCGACCAGCCCGAACACCGAGAAGTTGCCGGAGATGAGCAGGGCGAACAGGACGGCGATCGCCGCCGACAGCCCCGGCTCGATGATCGTCTTGCCGGATGACTGCAGCCCGACGATGAAGCCGCCGATCAGGAAAGCAAGGAAGTTGAGCACTGCCAGGAACAGCATCTGGCCACCGCTCAGGCTGAGTTGCTCCGCCGCCGCCGCGCTCTCCAGCTGGGCCCCCATCACCAGCATCGCGATGATGCCGGCGGCGATGTTGAGCCCGATCATGATCACGACGCCGATCGCGATCCACTTCCAGTCCAGCCGTCCGCTCATCGATCCCTCCTTCGCTTGCGGGCGCCATCGCCGACGATCGCCGGCAGCCTCATCCTATACGCGCATAGGTCAACAATTGTATCACCGGCGCCGCATTCCCGCGCAACGGCGGGTAGCTGCGCGAAGCCTGACAAGGGCGACGCCACCGAGCCGGGAACGCGGCGCACCGGGACAAAGCTGTCGTCGACCCGCCGCAACGGGCAGCTATGCTTTTTCCGAATATCAGCTATGTCTGAGTTCGGTCTGATCTTTGCGTTGAATTTTCAGGCGTCGCCGTGGTCTGAGGAGTGGTCCTGCGGTGGCGCCACACGAGCTTGATGTGTGGTCTGCTCCGAGGAGTTTGTGACGGGTGCATGGACAGGACCTGACGGAAGAGGAGATCTTCAACCGGCTTGCCGCCATCCGGGCGGCTGCCGAGATTCTCGACGACAACGACACCCTTCCCCAGCGCGAACGCCACGCCTTCCTTGCCGTCATCCAGAGCGAGACCGCGCGGCTCCATGGCTTGGTGAGGGGCGTCGTCTCGCAGTTCGCGGTGCCGACACCACAGCCGGAAGGCTGCCGTTCGAAAGGCTGAAGGCTCGGCTGTCGCCGTACGGCTGCTGCCGATGATCATCCGAGAGGCACTGCCGGCGTGCACCGTGCATACTGCGCGCGCAAGACGTTCTTCTGCACCTTGCCGGTGGCACTCGTCGGCAGGCTGGCGACGCAAATGATCCGCGTCGGAACCGACCACTTCGCCAGCCGTGCTCTGCACAGCGCCAGCAATTCGTCCTCGCGCATGGTGCTCCCGGGACTGGGGACCACCAGCAGCAGCAGCTTTTCGCCCCACTTCTCGTCGGGAATGCCGATGGCAGCCGCCTGCATGACCGCCGGGTTCTCCATCGCCAGGCTCTCGACCTCGATCGAGCTGATCCACTCGCCGGCGAACTTGATCAGGTCCTTCCGCCGATCGGTGATGTGGACAAAACCATCCTCATCGATCGTGCCGAGATCACCGGTGGCAAACCAGCCCTCCGCGTCGTGGGTGCCGGGCTCATCGCAGCGGTAGTACCCGCTGCACACCCAGGGCCCCCGCACTTTGACCTCGCCGATGCTGCGGCCATCGTGCGGCACGGGGCGTCCGGCCTCATCCTCGATCCTGATCTCGACGCCGAAAACCGGCCGCCCCTGCTTTGCCTGGAGCCGCGTGCGCGCCTCCTCCGGCAAGCCGCCGTGCTTCGCGCAAGGGGTGGCGATCGTCCCCAGCGGGCTCATCTCGGTCATCCCCCAGGCATGCCGCACCTCGATGCCGAATTCTTGCTGGAAGGCGGTGATCATCGATGGCGGGCATGCGGCGCCGCCGACGATCACCCGCCGCAACGTCGGCAATCGCTGCCCGGTGGAACGCAGGTAGCGGATGAGGCCGACCCACAGGGTGGGAACGCCGAGGGCAATGGTCACCCCTTCCGCCGCGATGACCTCGGCGAGGGCCGCGCCGTGAAGGCGCGGGCCGGGCAGCACCAGACGGGCTCCCGCCAGCGTCGCCGCGTAGGGGATGCCCCACGACTGCACATGGAACATCGGGGCTGCCGGCAGCACGCTGTCCGCTTCGGAGATGCCGGCGACATCCGGCAGGGCGACGGCGAAGGCGTGAAGAATCTGCGAGCGGTGGCTGTAGAGCACGCCGCGAGGCTTGCCGGTGGTTCCTGACGTGTAACACAGTCCCGCTGCGGTGTTCTCGTCGAACTCGGGCCACGACAGCACGTCGGCCTGCCCGGCGAGCAAGGCCTCGTACGGCAGCAGCGGAACGGAGCCCCCGTTTGCCGCCGGCACCACCGCTGGCCCCGCTATCCCGCCGTCGAGCTGCACCACGGCGCGTACTTGGCCGCCGCGAACCGCGGCCTCGGCCTGGACGACAAAAGCCGCGTCGGCGAAGACCAGCACGTCTTCCGCCTGGGCGGCGATAAAGGCGATCTGCTCGGCGTGCAGGCGCGGATTGATGGTGTGGCAGATGGCGCCGATGCCGGCGGCGGCGTAGAAGATCTCCAGGTGGCGGTGGGTGCTGCACGCCAGCGTCGCCACCCGGTCTCCGGCATGGACGCCAAGGCCCCGCATCGCGTTGGCCAGCCGCCGGGAGCGGGCAGCCGTCTTGCCATAGTCGCCGCGGTAGACCGGCTCGTCGGCCGGATACGAGACGATCTCGCGGTCGCCATGGACGCTCGCTGCATGTTCCAGCAAACCGGAAAGCAGCAGCGGCCGTTCCATCATCAGTCCCAGCATCTCACCCCACCTTGACTTGGCGCCAGGGTATTTTCTTGGAGCCGGCCCCCCTCGCGAGCCGGACGCGCCGACAGATGCGGCGCTGACTTCCCTGCGCTCAGACGCCGCCGAGCATCGCTACAGCCGGGAACGCCAGCCGGCTGAGCGGTCAGCAACGAAGGGGTTATGCCGTCGCTCGGCGCCGAGGGTGGACATCGGGCCGTGGCCGGGGATGAACGCCACGTCGTCGCCGAGCGGGAACAGCTGCTCGCGGATCGAGGCGATCAGGGTGTCGTGATCGCCGCCGGGAAAGTCGGTGCGGCCGATCGACCCGGCAAACAGCACGTCTCCGACCAGCACCAGCCGACCGCCGGCATCGACGAAGACGATATGGCCCGGCGTGTGTCCGGGACAGTGCCGCACCTCCAGCTCGGTCTCGCCCACCTGCACCCGGTCGCCGGCGGCCAGCCAGCGATCGGGCGTCACCGGCGGCATCGTCGGCACGCCGAATACCCGGCACTGCTGCGCCATGCCCTCCAGCCAGAACTTGTCCCCGATGTGCGGTCCTTCCACCGGCAAGCTGCATCGCTTGCCGAGCTGCGCGGCCCCGCCGGCATGGTCGAGATGGCCGTGGGTCAGCAAAATCTTCTCCAAACTGACCGCATGCTCGTCGGCCGCCTTGAGGATGCGGTCAACATCGCCGCCGGGATCGACCACCGCCCCTTTCATCGTCTTCTCGCACCAGATCACCGTGCAGTTCTGCTGAAAGGGCGTCACCGGGACGATGGTATAGCGCATGAAAAAGCGGCCTCGCGGGTGGATGAGACGACGCGGCGGGGAATCCATACAATTTTGTCACAAGTCTGGATGTGGCGCGAGCTTCATCGGTGGCGAGCGTCCCTTGCCGATGCCCCCCGGACCCGCTTGCCCGAGGCGGTCGGGCCTGCGCCGGCGGCCATCGTGCCGCGAAGTTTCCCGCACCGCAGCAGGCACCCCATCCTGGGGACACCGGGAAACATCTGCCTCCGCTGGACGTTGCTTGCGAGCGCGCCGCCGTCCCAGGTCCGCTGCTGGCATTCGGAGCATCGCGTCGCCGCTTTCAGCCGCCGCGGCGATGCGGTGCAGAGAACCATCGCGCCGACGAGCGACCACCGGGACCGGGATGCGAAAGGTGTTGCGAACACCAGTTCCGGCGGTGTAGGCGGTTCAGAATGCAGTGGAGGGAAAAGCGGCAATGTCGGATTACGGTGGCATTTTCGGCCTTATCGTGCTCGCTCTCGATATCTGGGCGATCATCAACATCGTGCAGAGCGGCATCTCGACCGGAGCCAAGGTCTTGTGGGTGCTGCTGATCATCATCCTGCCGTTGGTCGGGGTCATCATCTGGTTCTTCGCCGGCCCACGGGGCGGGCGCGCGGCGGCTTGACCTTTCCGCTGTAGGCCCGTTGCGGGAGAGCCGCGGCGGGCCTACAGCGGCGCTTCCGCTGGTGAAGCTCAGAACCACAGGACAGCAGCCCTGCCGCTTCCCGGGTTCGCTGCTGTTCGCCCTTCCCTTGCGCCTCATCGAAGGCGCCGGTAGGGTTGCCGGTGTCCGCATCAACCAACGGTCAATTCATGGACGTGATCATCGGGCCCCTGTTCTGGCTCGCCGGTACGGTCATCGAGATCTACATCTGGATGCTCATTGCCTCGGCGATCCTGAGCTGGCTGGTCGCCTTCAACGTCGTCAATACCCGCAACCGCTTCGTCTACATGGTCGGTGACTTCCTGCAGCGGGTGACCGAGCCGGCGTTGCGACCGATCCGCCGCATTCTGCCCAACCTCGGCGGCATCGATCTGTCGCCGCTGGTGCTTATTCTGCTCCTGTTGTTCCTGCAGCAGGTCCTGGCCCGCCTCTATGTCGCCTACGCCACCAGCGGCCTCTGAGCTGCTCCTCGCGTCCCGGCCGTTTGCCGGTGCCGCGGGCGGGGTGCGCGTCCGCATCAAGGTGACGCCGCGTGCCCGGCACGCCGGCGTCACCGGTCTCGTCAACGATGCCGACGGCGCACCGCGCCTGAAGGTGGCGGTCACCGCCGCCGCCACCGGCGGACAGGCGAATACCGCGGTTCTCGCGCTGCTGGCCGACGAGTGGCACCTCCCCCGTTCCGCCTTCGCCATCCACGCGGGCGCGGCCGATCGGCGCAAGACGGTCAGCATCACCGGCGACACCGGTGGGCTGTTGGCCGCGCTGCGCCGCTGGTACAAGCAACGCGGCCTCGATCCTGGTGAAGAGAAGCAATGAGCGCGGTGATCATCGATGGCAAGGCGGCAGCGGCAGCGCTGGGCGCAGCCGTGCAGGCGGAAGCGGTGCGCTTGGCCCACAGCGCCGGTCTCACTCCCGGCCTCGCCGTTGTTCTGGTCGGCGATGACCCGGCGAGCGCCATCTATGTCCGCTCGAAGGCGCAGCAGACGGAACAGGCCGGGATGCACTCGGTCGTACATCTCCTTCCCGCCGACACCGGCGAGGAGACGGTGCTCACCCTGATCCGCGAGTTGAACGCCGACACACGCATCCACGGCATCCTCGTTCAGTTGCCGCTGCCGCCGCACATCCGCGCCGATGTCGTGCTGCAGTCGGTCAGCCCCGGAAAAGACGTCGATGGCTTCCATGTGGTCAACGCCGGGCGCCTTGCCGCCGGTCTCGCCGAGGCGATGGTGCCATGCACGCCGCAGGGCTGCCTGCGGCTGATCCGCAGCGTCCGGCCGGATCTCGCCGGCGCGCGGGCGCTCGTCCTCGGCCGCTCGAACATCGTCGGCAAGCCGATGGCGCTGCTGCTGCTGGCTGAGAACTGCACGGTGACGATCGCCCATTCGCGCACGACCGATCTCGCCGGCGAATGCCGCCGCGCCGACATCCTCGTCGCCGCCGTCGGCCGGCCGCGGATGGTACGCGGCGACTGGATCAAGCCGGGCGCCATCGTCATCGACGTCGGCATCAACCGGATCGCCGATGCCGCCCAGCCCACCAGGACCCGGCTGCAGGGGGACGTGGCGTTCGACGAGGCGCTGGCTATCGCCAGCGCGATCACGCCAGTCCCGGGCGGGGTCGGTCCGATGACCGTTGCCTGCCTCTTGCGCAACACGCTGGTTGCCGCCTGTCGCTCTCAAGGGATCGCGCCCTCCGAACTGTGATGGCGCATGCGTGCAATGCGCAATCGAGGGTTCTCGGCCGCCGACCAATTCCCTAGTATCAGAATGGTTATCATGTGATAATAAGTTGCATTATCATGCGAACAGCCACGACAGGGGGGCCGTTCGCATCGTCCGGGAGAACCGTGATCAATGAGCATTTTGAGTGCTGGCGTGGGAGCGTTCCCACTCCTGCTCGCATCGGAGGGCGAACGGGTCCGTGTCGTCTCCGTCGGCAGTGGCCGAGGCTCAGACCGCAGACTGAGCGATCTTGGTCTTGCCGTCGGCTGCGAGGTAACGATCATCAGTCGTGCTGAAAAGGGCGCGATGGTCCTCGCCCGCGACGACATGCGCCTCGCCCTCGGCATGGGCATCGCCCACCGCATCCTCGTTACCCGGGTCTTGGAAGAACAGCGATGAGCACCCCCGAAATCGATGGCGCGCTAGGTCTCGGCGACCTCGTCGTCGGCGACCGCGGCCGGATCACCGGCCTGCGCCGCGGCGACCGCTCCTACCGCGAGAAGCTGCTGTCGATGGGGCTGACCCCCGGCACCGAGTTCTCAGTAACCCGGCTCGCGCCCCTCGGCGATCCTGTCGAGATCGCCGTCCGCGGCTTTGCAATCAGCTTGCGAAAAGGCGAAGCTCAGCTTCTGCGCGTCGAAAGGTTGTAATATGAGTCCTGCTACCATCTGCCTTGTCGGCAACCCGAATTGCGGCAAGACGACCCTCTTCAACGGGCTGACCGGAGCGCGGCAGCAGGTCGGCAACTGGCCGGGCGTCACGGTCGAGCGTAAGACCGGCAGCTACAAGAGCACCTCCGGCGAGGTCAAGGTGGTCGACCTGCCGGGCGTCTACTCGCTGGCGGTGACCTCGGTCTCCTCGCTCGACGAGCGGATCGCCCGCGACTTCGTCCTGTCGGGCGGCGCGGATCTGGTCGTCAACATCCTCGATGCGTCGAACCTCGAGCGAAATCTCTACCTGACGACGCAACTGCTCGAAATGCGCGTGCCGATGATCGTGGCATTGAACATGCTCGATGTCGCTCGCGAACGCCGCATCGTCATCGACGCCGAGGCGCTGGGCAAACAGCTCGGCTGCCCGGTCATCCCGATGGTTGCCAGCCGCGGTGAAGGCCTTGACCGGCTGCGCAGCGAGATCGACCGGGCGGCAAAGCAGAGACGCGTTCCATCTGTCGAGGTCGGTTACGGCCCCGAGGTGGAGAACGCCATCGAAGCACTGCTGCCGGCGCTCGTCGACAGAAACCTGAAGACGGAGCAGGTCCCCAGCAAGCGCTGGCTCGCCGTCAAGCTGCTGGAAGGCGACGAGGCGGCGCGGACCATGGTGTCGCCGGCGACCGTCGCCGAGGCGGAGCGGATCGTCGAAGCCGCTTACCAGGCCGCCGGGGAAGACTGCGATATCCTCATCGCCGACAGCCGTTACGGCCTCGCCAACGCCTTGATCCGCGATACCGTCCTGCGCGAAGGCGTCGTCCACCGCACCTTGTCCGACCGGATCGACAAGATCGTGCTGCACCGGCTGTTCGGCATCCCGATCTTCTTTGTGGTGATGTACCTGCTGTTCCTCTTCACCATCAATTTCGGCGGTGCGTTCATCGATTTCTTTGACCAGTTCTTCGGCACGCTGCTGGTGGACGGCGGCGATGCGCTGCTCAGCAGTCTCGGCAGCCCGGCGTGGCTCACGACCGTTCTCGCCAACGGCATCGGCGGCGGCATCCAGACGGTCTCCACCTTCATCCCGATCATCGCCTGCCTGTTCCTGTTCCTGTCCTTCCTGGAGGACTCGGGCTACATGGCCCGCGCCGCCTTCGTCATGGACCGGCTGATGCGGGCGGTGGGCCTGCCCGGCAAGTCGTTCATCCCGCTGATCGTCGGCTTCGGCTGCAACGTGCCGGCAATCATGGCGACGCGAACACTGGATCACCGCCGCGACCGGATCATGACGGTGATGATGGCACCGTTCATGTCGTGCGGCGCCCGCCTGCCGGTCTATGCGCTGTTCGCCGCCGCCTTTTTCCCGCAGGGGGGACAGAACCTGGTTTTCGCCCTCTACCTGATCGGCATCGGCTTTGCCGTCCTTACCGGGCTGGTGCTGAAGCGCACGCTGCTGCAGGGCGAGACATCGCCGTTCGTCATGGAGCTGCCGCCCTACCACCTGCCGACGCTGAAGAGCGTACTGCTGCACACCTGGGACCGGCTGAAGCAGTTCATGTTCCGCGCTGGACGGGTGATCGTTCCGGTCGTCCTGCTCCTCACCATCCTCGGCTCGGTCGGCACCGACGGCAGCTTCGGCAACGAGAACACCGATCGCTCGGTACTGGCGACGGTGGCCAAGGAAGCAACGCCGGTTCTGGTACCGATGGGCATCACCGAAGACAACTGGCCGGCGACGGTCGGCATGATCACCGGCATCTTCGCCAAGGAGGCCGTGGTCGGCACGCTCAACGCCCTCTACTCCGCGCTCGGCGAGCAGGATGCCGGCGCCGCGCCG
>JAEULG010000082.1 GCA_016793875.1 Rhodospirillales bacterium
AACATCCGCGCCGGCGACAACCTCTATCTCAACGCCGGCTGTGTCATTCTCGACTGCGCCGCGGTCGACATCGGCGCGAACGTGCTGATCGGCCCCGGGGTGCACATCTATGCCGCCACCCATCCCACCGACCCGGTCGTCCGCCGGACCGGCCGCGAGCTGGCGGCGCCGGTCTCGATCGGCGATGACGTCTGGATCGGCGGCGGCGCCATTCTCTGTCCGGGGGTGAGTATCGGCGACGGCACGACGATCGCCGCCGGCAGCGTCGTCGTCCGCGACGTTCCGGCGGGCGTCGTCGTTGCCGGAAATCCCGGCCGGGTGATCCGGCCGGCGGTTCCGGCTACGCGGTCTTCGGGCTGATCGTGCAGATCGCCTCGGGGTCGTCCAGCCGCAGGACGATGCTCTCCGACAGGTAGAGCTCGTAGTGGATGCCGTCCTGGGCGATGAACCCGGCTTCCAGGTCCTGGCCGACGATCAGCGGCCCGACGCGCGGATCGACGACGACGCCGCCCTCGATCGAGCCCTTGTGGATGCCGCGCTCGAACAGCCGGCGTAGATGCTCCAGCTGCAGCAGGTCGGAGCCGGGATAGCGGCGGAACAGGCCATTGTAGAGCGCCGGTGCCAGCACCAGCGCGTAAGGACCGCGCATGCCGCAGTCGTCGAGCTTGGTGACGGCGGCGATGACATCGGCCAGCACCTGGTCGAGGTCGGCCCAGCTGCCGCCGTCGACGTGGTTGCGGCCTTCCGCGGTCAGCAGCCCCTGCAGGCCGAAGGCTGGCTGGCCGAGGTAGATGGTTTCCTCCTCGCGGGCAGCGACCGCCTCGGCGGCGTCCTCGACCGGCGCCAGGTCGAACGGCATGCCGTGGTCGAGGTAGGCGGCGAGACGGCGGACGCTCAGGCGGAAGCTCTTGCGGATCATCGGCACCGAGACGGCGCGGCCGACCACTGCCCCGGCCTCGTCCGGCCCCGGCTGGCGGCAGTAGCCGTCGTTGCCGACCTCGATGGTGGTCAGCCCCGGTCCGAACGGCCCATCGACGTCGAGGAAGCGGCGCGCCGTCAGCCGGGAGCGGGCGGCACCGATGGCCGCATCGTCGATCATGTCCCAGACGCCATCGGCGATGGCGGCCTGCTTGCGATTGAGGTAGCTCATCGATGCGCTCCCTAGTCCTTCAGCGGTCCGATGGTGAAGCGGCGGGCGGGCTTGGCTGCCGCCTCGCCGGAGGCGGACCCGGCCGCGGCTTCACCGCCGCCACCGCCTGTCTCCTCCTCCTCGACCTCGGTGATCGGCGCCTCGGTATAGAGGTAGGTATCCATCTGCTCGGACCAGATGGGCTCGTTGCGGCGCAGCCACTCGAGGATCATGCAGGCGTGCTCCATCTCCTCGCGCATGTTGTGCAGGAGAATCGCCTTCAGCACTTCGTCCTCGCAGTCGTCTGCGCGCTGGCGGTACCAGTCGGTCGCCTCCAGTTCCTCCATCAGCGAGACGATCGCCTGATGGTGGGTGATCGTCGCGCGCGCCAGCCGGTCGCGCGGCGCATGCAAAGCTTCGCTGGACATTCAGGTTCACCTGC
>JAEULG010000109.1 GCA_016793875.1 Rhodospirillales bacterium
CCCGCAGGCTGCCCGGATGCTCGACGGCGATGTGCTGGAAGACGAGGATGCGCATCGAGGGATCTCCTTCCGTCCGGCCCGGACGGCCGCTTACCTAGCGCGTCTGCCGCTCCGGCGCACCTGCCCCCTTGCCCTCGGCCGCGCGTTCCGGAGCGATGACCTGGATGGCGAAGCGCCGGGGCGCAAACGCGGCATTGGGAACCCGGGTGCAGGACCCCTTTGCGCGCCTGCCGTCGCTCGCCACATACAAGGCAGCATCGAGGAGCGGGGGGCGGCAGCGCCGCCGCCGGGAATGTCGAAACGGCAGGTTGCCGCGGGAGGACCGGAACATGTGGTTGATGTCGGGCAAGAAGACCCATCTGCCGACGGCCGCGGAGGCGCTGCCGGGACGCGCCGAGCCGATGGCGGTACCGCCGCGGCATGCCGTCAATGGCCATGGCATGACGCCCCCTTTCCCAGCCGGGCTGGAGCAGGCGGTGTTCGGCCTTGGCTGCTTCTGGGGTGCCGAGCGCAAGTTCTGGCAGCTCCCCGGCGTATGGACGACGGCGGTGGGCTACGCCGGCGGCCATACCCAGAACCCTACCTATCAGGAAGTATGCTCCGGCCGCACTGGCCACGCCGAGGTCGTGCTGGTGGTGTTCGATCCGGCACAGATCGGCTACGCCCGGCTGCTGCAGGTGTTTTGGGAAAGCCACGATCCGACACAGGGCATGCGCCAGGGCAATGACGTCGGCACCCAGTACCGCTCGGCCATCTACGCGACGACTCCGGAACAGCGGCAGGCGGCGGAAGCCTCGCGTGAGGCCTTCCAGCGGGCGCTGAGCGCTGCCGGCTACGGGATGATCACCACCGAGATCACCAGTGCCGGCCCCTTCTACTACGCCGAGGACTACCACCAGCAATATCTGGCGAAGAACCCCGCCGGCTACTGCGGGCTGGGCGGCACCGGCATCGCCTGCCCGGCAGGCGTCGATGCCGTCGCTGCCGGCTGAGGCGGCGGCGAGGGAGCAGTGCTGACCGCCGCGCCGCCTGCCACCCGGCGGGCCAGCCTGCTGGGGCTGGCCGGCTTTATCGTCGTTTGCCTCGGTGTCTCCTGGATCGCCGCCTGGGCCACCTCGACCAGCGTCGGCTGGTGGTACCCGACGCTGGTCAAGCCGGACTATACCCCGCCCGATGGCGCCTTCGGGCCGGTGTGGATCACCCTCTACATCCTGATGGCGCTGGCCGGATGGCGGGTCTGGCGCAAGGCCGGGTTGCGGGGGGCCGGCGGCACGGCACTGACGCTGTTCGCCGTGCAACTGTTGCTGAACCTGATCTGGTCGGTGCTGTTCTTCGGTCTGCAGCATATTGGCCTCGCGCTGGCCGACATTGTCCTGCTGTGGCTCGCCATCGCCACGACCGCCGTCGCCTTCTGGCGCATCGATCGCTTCGCCGCGGTGCTGCTGTTGCCGTATCTCGCCTGGGTCGGCTTTGCCGCCGTGCTCAACCACGCGATCTGGCGGCTCAACTGAGCGGCAAACCCGCAGGCGGCGAGCGTTCCTGAGGCCGTGCCGGCGCCTGCGGCCACCGCGGCGGCGCACCGCAGCGTCACGCGGGGTGCGGCCCCGCCCTGCGCCGGCACTCGCTCGGAGAGTTGCAAGGAGCGGCCGCAGCGTCGACAATCCTGCCGCCGCGCCTGCGGGCTGGCGCCGGATGGGTGGCCGAGCGGTTGAAGGCACCGGTCTTGAAAACCGGCAGGCCCGCAAGGGTCTCGTGGGTTCGAATCCCACCCCATCCGCCATTTTATCTGCTTATGATATTGATATTACACGAGAAAATGATCACGACGAAAAGATGTTCCCACATTTGTCCCCACATGTGGAACTGTTCTGGTGGACGCCGGTGCAACCGGCGAGTGGTTTGGGCCGGAAACCTCGCCTTGGTGAGCTGGCCGCTTCCCCGCCACGGACAGACGTAGCAATTGGACCGGACATTGGCGCCGAGCGTCGCGCCAGCTCTCGCCAACAGGGCGGAGGTGCCTGGGCGGCGCCGAGCTGGAAGCAGGTCAGCGGCTTGGGCTGGTTCTCCGCCCGCTCGGGCAATCGGGCGCGCGGCATTGTTTTCAGTCCACAGGTTCCTGCTCCCGCACGCGACGAAATATCTCGCGGGCCAAGTGCTCATGAGCCGCCGAACGAAACTCCTTGTCGGTCATGACGCGGGAGAAAATTTCCTCGTTGCCCTCCATGCGCGCAATGAAAAGTTCGTCTAGCATGCGGTCGAGGAAGGCCGAGAAGTTGGCGAAGTTGTTGGCGCGAGCGGCTTCTGCGATGTTCTCGTCACGCTCGGCGCTCACCCGTATCTGATCGAAGAAGAGCTGATCGGCTTCGGTGAAGTCGGTGCCGAAGCGTTCGTTCAGCTTGTCGACGAGGCTCGACAACGCGATGTGATCATCGAGCGATCGCCCCGTGCCGACGTCGATCGGCCCCTTGAGCGGCTCGGCTTCTCCCTCCGACAAGGCAATCGAGCCCTCGGTCATCTGCTGGAGGCGGAAAAAGCGAAGCGCGACTTCGTCGTCGAGCACGAAGGCCTTGCCGTCGCCGGGCGGCGGGAGCTTGGCCAACAGATTGCGCACGAAGGCGTAGAGCTTCTCGAGTTCGCTGTCCTGATAGGGATGATCTGCGAGAGAAAAGCGTAAAGGTTACGATAGGCAGTCAGCTGGCCGCGGAACTCTTCCTGCTCCGCCGCCGCGCGCGCCGAAGCGCTCCACGACTGCATCAAGGACGGCGTTCATGAGACGGTGATCGGTAACCGGCCGGTTGGGGCCGCTCACGCGGCGTGAGCGGCCTGCTGCGAGGCTGGCGTCCAGTTCCAGGGGAGCAGTTCGTCGAGGCGGGTAACGATGTGGTCGTTGATCCGCGCGAGAACGTCGGCGAGATAGGCTTCGAGGTTGAGGCCCGACAGCTTTGCCGTCTCGATGATGATCATTGCGTCGGCGAGGGTTTCGCCGCCGGCGTCCGAGCCGGCAAAAAGCCAGTTCTTCCTGCCGATCGCGACGGAGCGGATGGCGCGCTCGGCGGGATTGTTGTCGATGGCAATGCGGCCGTCCTCGAGGAACAGGGTGAAGGCGTGCCACCGCTTGACGGCGTAGCGCATGGCCTTGGCGAGGTCGCCTTTGGCTGGAATGCGAACGGGTTGGCTCTCGCACCAGAGCCGGAAGGCGTTGACATGCGGCCGGCTGCGGTTCTGGCGCCCCTCGCGGCGGCGCTCCGCCGGCTGGCCCACGATCTCGCCCTCGATGTCGTATAGCCTGCCGATCCGCTCCAGCGCGTCCTTGGCAAGAGGTGAGGCGGTTGCTTTCCAGATGTCGTGGAAATCGCGCCGAAGGTGCGCCCAGCAGGCCGCTTCGCGGACCCGCGGCTCGGTGTCCACGTTCGCCTGGTAGAGCTTGGCGAAGCCGCCGTAGGCGTCGGCCTGCAACACGCCCTTGAACTCGGCAAGATGGCCCTGCGGATGCTCGCCCTTGCGGTCGGGGGAGAAATAGTAGGCCACCCCTGGCGGATCTTCATCGAACGGCTGTGGCGGTCGCTGAAGTACGAGGACGTCTACCTGAAGGGCTACGCCGACGGCCGCGAGGCGCGCGCCGGGATCGCCTCGTGGATCCGCTTTTACAACGGCCGGAGGCCTCATCAGGCGCTGGCCGGGCGAACCCCGATGGCGGTGTGGCGCGAGGACGTCACCGGGGTGCTGGCCGACAACGCCGTGGACATAACGCTGCGCTTGGACGACGCTCTCGCGTCGCCCACATCCCCACCGCGTCAACAACCGCAACAGACGCCTCGCGTGGCGTGATCGAGGAGGTCGGAGCCGGCCAGCCTTCCAATCAGAACCGATGGCCCAATGGTCCCGCCAGAGGGGTCCATGTGTGGACGGCCCCCGCTTGGCAAGCACGTTCTTCTGGATAGTGCAGGCGGGTCGCTTGCGGTCATGTGTCCGGCCTTTCGAATGCGGCGCCGACCGCCGCTGGCCTTGATGGGTTCCGCTGGTCGAGGCCTTATCACTCGAAGTCCTGTGGACCCCGCAGGCTGCTCTCGACCGTCGGGTCGACCGACTGAACCATCCCGAGTCTCGTCCGCGCAAGCTGGCGACGTCTTCTGCGAGCGGCGGGTGAAGGATATCAGACCGCCGATGCGCGATACG
>JAEULG010000111.1 GCA_016793875.1 Rhodospirillales bacterium
CGGCGCAGTTCCGCCTCGACCGCGCTCAGCGCCGCCGCGTCCGGGTAGGTTGGCACCTGCACGATCGGCCGATTGCGCCAGCTGTCGGGGGTCCACGCGTCGTTCATTACCGCTTCCGCATTGTCTTTCATGATGAAGGAAAGGCTATAAGCACCCGCGGCGCTCTTTTCAACAGAACCGCGGCCGGCACCCCGGAATGCCTGCTATTCGCCTTCAAAAGCGGCAATGGTCCACGGCTCGCTTTCGGCGTCGGCGTACCAGGTGCGCATAGCCGACAGGTTGAGCACGGCATCGGCATAAGCTTGACACGCGCCATCGAGGGGCACCCCGTAGGTCTTGAAGCGGGTGACCACCGGCGCGTACATGGCATCGGCGTTGGTGAAGCTGCCGAAGAGGAAGGGGCCGCCGGCGCCGAAGCGCGCCCGGCAGTCGCGCCACATCGCCGTGATCCGCTCGATGTCCTGCTCGACCTCCGGGGTGCGGCCGCGTCCCGGCCAGTGGCGGCGGACGTTCATGTTCATGCTGGAGCGCAGCGGCATGAAGCCCGAGTGCATCTCGGCGGCGAGCGTTCGCGCATGCGCCCGCGCCGCCGGGTCGGCCGGCCACAGATGCGCAGCGGGGAACAGCTCGGCGACATATTCCAGAATGGCGATCGACTCCCAGATGACGACATCGCCGTGGCGCAGCACCGGCACCCGGCCGGCCGGCGACCAGCGGGCAATGGTCGCCGCCGTCTCCGGCTGGCGCAGCGGGATGACCACTTCGGTGAAGGCGGCGCCGGCCTGCTTCAGCGCCAGCCACGGCCGCAGCGACCACGACGAATAGGCTTTGTTGGCGATCACCAGGATCAGTCCGCTCATTGCATTTCCTCCCTCTCGTCTCCCTGGTTCTTTGCGTCGTTGATCAGGCGACGTTGAGCCTCGCTGCCGCCAGGGCTGCGGCGAGGCAGCCGTTGAGCAGGCAGGCGGCGACGAACAGCGACAGGGCGCGGGCGACGTCGCGGGCCGTCGCCCGCGACGTACCGCCGCCGATCCACGGATCGTCCACCACCAGGCCGGGATAGCGGCGTGGACCGGCGAGCGACAGGCCCAGCGCCCCGGCCATCGCCGCCTCCGGCCAGCCGGCGTTGGGCGAACGGTGCAGCCGCGCATCGCGCAGCATCGTCCGCACCCCGGCCGCCGGCCGCGCTTCCGGCACCGCCACGGCGGCAGCGCTCAGCAGCAGTCCGGACAGCCGGGCGGGGACCAGATTCAGCGCGTCGTCGAGTCGGGCGGACGCCCAGCCGAAGGCGCGATGGCGCTCGCTGCGGTAGCCGATCATGCTGTCCAGGGTGTTGACCGCCTTGTACGCCAGCATCCCCGGCAGGCCGAACAGGACGTACCAGAATACCGGTGCGACGATCCCGTCGGAGAAGTTCTCAGCGCAGGACTCGACGGCGGCGCGCGCCACCCCGTGCTCGTCGAGCTGGCGGACGTCGCGGCCGACGATGTGGGCAACGGCGGCGCGGCCGGCGTCGAGCCCGTGCTCGGAGAGGGCAGCGGCGACGGCGCGGACGTGCTGGAACAGGCTGCGCTGGGCGAGCAGCGCGATGATCAGCGCCAGTTCGGCCAGCCAGGCGAATGGCACAAATCGGCCAACCCAGGCGACCGCCCAGCCGGCGGCTGCGGCAAGCCCGGCGACGAAAGCGACGACAAGGACACCGCGCAGGCGGCGGTCGGTGGGGGAGCGCTCTGGCCGATTGAGCTTGCGGTCCAGGAACGCGATGAGTGCGCCGATCAGCCGCACCGGATGCGGCAGTCGCCGCAGCGGCCCGCGCGCCTCCCCCAGCAGCGGCTCCAGCACGAGTGCCGCCACCAGCAGGACCAGCGGATGGTAGGGGAAGGCGGCGGCGGCAGGCTCGAGCAGCGGCATGGCGCGACTTTCCGACGCCGGCCCGCCGGTCGTCAATGTCCTCCGATCACACAAGGTGAGCCGAGCGAAAGCCAAGCGCACCATCGCGCGTGCGCTTGGGGGGCGATCCCCCTACAGCGTCTGGCCGGCGGACTTCATCACCCGCTCCCACAGATCATCGCCCTCGTCGCCGAAGATCAGTGATGGATCAGCCGGCGCGGTCATCCAGTCCTCGTGGGCGATCTCGCCCTCCAGCTGCCCCGGGCCCCAGCCGGCGTAGCCGAGATAGAACCTGCGGCGTTGCGGGCCGTCGCCGCTGGCGAGCGCCCTCAGCACGTCGAAGCCGGTGGAGAGGGCGATGTCGTCACCGATGACCCTGGTTCCGCGGCCGCTGTAATCGGCCGAATGCAGGACGAACCCGCGGCTGGGCTCGACCGGGCCGCCGTACTGAAGCCGGGCGGAGCCGGCGACGTCGGCATCCTCGACGCCGAAGCCGCGCAGCAACGCCTTGAGCGAGCCCTCGCCGACCTCGCGGTTGACAACGAGGCCCATGGCGCCGTCGCCGTCATGGGCGACCATGTAGATGACGGTATGGGCGAAGCGGGGATCGCTCATGGTCGGGCTCGCGACCAGTAGCTGGCCGGCCAGCGGAACAGGGGGCGGGGCGGCTCTGACCTGACGGCGCTCTGCCGCAACCAGCACCGCCGTCGCCAGCAGCAGCAAAGACACCAGCCCGCGAAGCGCCCATCGTCGTGTGCACGACATGCCGGCATCATAGCAGGCCGATGCGGCCAAATCACCGGCCGGCTGGAGCGGGAGCGTCGCCATTGCTCGGGACGACCGCCGAATCCAGCCAGTGCACCGGCTGCAACCGCAGCAGCGTTACCGGCCCCAGCGACAGCGCTCTGTCCTGGAGCGACAGCGGCGCGCTCAGGGTCGCCGCCCCGTCGGCATTGCTGCGGGCGAGGGCGCGGAGCAGGATCTTCGCCGTGGCGGCGATGTGCGGATCGATGGTCTGCGCCGCTGCCAGGCGGTCCAACGCCGCATCATAGCCCTGGATGTGCGTTGACATCGCACCGATCGGCTGGCCCCTGCCGTCGAGGGCGAGCGTGCCCTCGCCGTCGATGTTGAGGGCGCCGCAGGCGAGCCGGATCCGCTCGATCTCGACGACGCCGCCGCTGTCCCGCCATCGCGCCAGCGCGGCTGGCCACGGGGACGGGTTGAGGGCGCCATAGAGGCCGCCCTCGACCTCGAAGGCATCGATTTCTCGGCCACAGCCACCGTCGAGCGCTCGCGGCAGCTGTAATTTTTCCGCCGTCAGCCGCGCCGCCCAGGTGGAAACTTCCGCCGACGCTGCCGCCGCCGGATCGCCGGTGGAGAGGAAGTCGAGGTAGCCGATGCCGGTGGTATCACCGCCGTCGCCGGCGAGGCTGAGCGCGCGAATGGCCAGCCGGCCGTTCGGCATCCAGCCGTCGGCCGGCTGGATGTCGAACGACATCTGCTGTGCCCGGCCGAACCAGCGGCTGATGGCGCTGCCGGTGTTGAACTCGAAGGTCTGGTCGCCGCCGGCGCCGAGGCGGGGCGGGCGGGAACCGATAAGGGGCGCGGTGAACCTCAGACGGGCGGTCGCCCATTGCCAGGCGTGGTCGCGCGGGGCGACCACCGCGTCGTCGAAGCGAACGCCGAGGGCGAAGGGGAAGCCACGCCGGGTGACGTCGCCGTAGGTCACGTGCCAGCCTTCGGCGCGGCGCTGCTCGATCCAGGCAAGCGTCCCGTCGCGGAAGTTGGCGGCGGCGCTCAGCCACCAGGCGGTGTAGCCGGCAAAGACGAGCAGAAGCAGCACCGTTGCCGCCACCAGCCATGCGACGAGGCGCCTTTGCCTGCGGGACCGCCGGGGAGGCTGCGGCAACCAGGAAACCTCGGTGGCCGGACGGAGCTGCATGGGAGAGGCCTTCCTCTTGGTTGCCGGATGCTGCGCGGTTCTAGTCGGTTGCATCCCGCGAGGCGAGGGGATTAGCTTCGTACTCACGCGATCGCCAACGGCCCTTCATGCTTGCTCCGCTGCCTGCTGTCGTTCTCCGGTCCGGCCTCTGCGGGACACCCCTGCCGGCGGTTTGCAGGGCTCCGCGATGCAGATGAGGGCAGGCGACGACGACGCCGGCGAGTGGGTCTGGCCGCCCCCCGGCGCCGCTGCCTGGGTCTTCGCCTACGGCTCGCTGATGTGGAACCCCTGCTTTCCATACGAGGAGGCGCAGCGAGCGCGGCTGTTCGGCTGGCACCGCTCGCTGTGCATCCTCTCCGTGCTCAACCGTGGCACCTTCGAACGGCCGGGGCTGGCGCTGGGCCTCGACCGCGGCGGCTCGTGCGCCGGCATCGCCTTCCGGCTGGCCGCGGCGGAGGTGGCGGCAGCCCGGGTGCGGTTGTGGGAGCGCGAGATGCTCCACGCGGTCTACACGCCGCGGATCGCGGCGGTGCGGTTGCAGGACGGCGAGCCGATGGCGGCGCTGGTCTTCGTCGCCAGGCCGGGTCATCCGCAATACGTCGATCTGCCGCCGGAAAAGGCGGCGGCGCTGGTCGCGCAGGGCGTCGGCGCCTACGGGACGGCGCTCGACTACCTGCGCAGCGTCATCCGCCACCTCGATGACTTCGGCATCGAGGATCGCCCGCTGCGTGAAGTGCTGAGGCTGGCGGAGGCAGCCGGCGCCGAAGCAAAGGAGACAGGCCTGTGAGCGACCCCTCCCGCCCAACCGTGCTAGCCGGCGGCTGCCAGTGCGGCGCCGTCCGCTACGCCCTCTACGCCGCACCGCAGGGAACGCACATCTGCCACTGCCGGATGTGCCAGAAGGCGGTCGGCGGGCCGTTTGCGCCGCTGGCACCGGTGCAACTGGCCGACTTCGCCTGGACCCGCGGGACGCCGGCCACCTTCCTCAGCTCCTCGGAGGCCGCCCGCGACTTCTGCGCCGCGTGCGGCACGCCGCTCACCTTCCGCTACCTCGGCAGCGCCTGGATCGACGTCACCATCGGCTCCCTGGATCACCCCGAACGGGCGGCGCCGGAGCGCCAGTACGGGATCGAGAGCCGGCAGCCGTGGTTCGCGACGCTGGCGGGCCTGCCGGCGAGCAGCACGGCGGAGAGCATGCAGCCGGAGCGGCAGC
>JAEULG010000112.1 GCA_016793875.1 Rhodospirillales bacterium
AGGGTCTCGCTTTGCGGCGTTGTTTGAAGGGTGGGAGGACGTTACCTCCGTCTTGGAGCGCGGTCTGAGCCCTTTGCTCGACTTGGCCGTTCGGCTCTGGCTGGCACAGATCTTCTTTGTCTCAGGCGTTCTCAAAACGACCAACTGGGACGTCACGGTTTTCCTCTACACCCACGAGCATCCGGTTCCGGGACTCGATCCTTCGGTAGCTGCCGCCATCGGCACCAGCGTCGAGTTGATTTGCCCGGTCCTGTTGGCGTTCGGGCTCGCCACGCGCATCGCCGCCATTCCTTTGCTGGCAACGACGGCTTTTCTCCAGTTCACTTATAAGGAGCTGGCTGACCATCTTTACTGGATGGCCCTCCTGGGGTTTGCGGTACTCCGCGGACCGGGCGGCCTCTCCCTCGATCACTTCATCGCTCCACACTTGGCCCGTTCAGCGATTCCTTTCGGCGGCACCCTGCGGAATCTCGCTCTCTGGCTGCACCGATATGCTCTTCCTCCATACCAGTTCGCCGTTCGCGTGGGGTTCGCTTGGCTGCTGTGGTCGCTCGCGTTCCGGGATGGCTCGGACACCTGGCAGGCGATGGGCAGCCTTCTCTGTGGGGCGCTGGCGGCGGGTCTGGCAACACGTCCCGCAGCGCTCTTTCTTGCGTTGCTCACCATCACAAGTCTCTTCGACGCATCGGGCCTGGGTGATCCCATATTGCGCCTGTTTTTGCTCACAACCTTTGTTTTGCACGGCGCAGGCGCGATCTCCGTCGATCGTCTGCTGAGCCGGTATGTACACCGCCTGTGCCCGAGCCTGTCCGGAGACCCGGGCTGGCTTGCCGAAGCGCCGCGCGTCATGATCATAGGCGCCGGATTTGGCGGGATCGCTGCCGCGCAGGCGATGCGGCATGCCTGGGCAAGGATCACACTGATTGATCGGCGGAACTACCACCTGTTCCAGCCCTTGCTTTATCAGGTCGCAACCGCAACCCTGTCGCCTGCGGATATCGCCGTGCCGATCCGGTCGTTGGTGCGCGACCAGCGGAACTGTCAGGTGTTGATGGGCCGCGTTACCGATGTGGATACACGACGCAATGAAGTCGTCATTGGCGATCGAAGGATTCACTATGACTACCTGGTGCTGGCGACAGGGGCCCGGCACAGTTACTTCGGCAAGGACGAGTGGGAGCCGTTCGCACCGGGTCTGAAGAAAATCGATGACGCGACGGCCATGCGCAGCCGGGTGCTCGCAGCCTTCGAGCGGGCCGAGGCTACCGACGATGAAGTGGAGCGAGGGCGCCTGCTCACCTTCGTTCTCGTCGGCGGCGGGCCGACCGGCGTCGAGCTGGCCGGAGCGATCGCTGAGCTGGCGCGGCAGAGCCTCCGCGAGGAATTCAGGAACGCCGATCCGACGGCTGCCCGGGTTATTCTCGTCCAGGCGGGGCCACGTATCCTGCCGGCGCTCCCGGAAAGCCTTTCTGCCGCCGCAACAAGGTCCTTGCAGAACCTCGGCGTCGAGGTGTTGATCAACAGCCGCGTCGGCAAGGTGGACGGCGACGGGGTCGAGGTCGGCAATCGACGAATCGAGGCGCGGACCGTGCTGTGGACGGCCGGTGTGATGGCTTCTGCGGCTGGACGATGGATCGGCGCCAAGCGCGATGCCGCCGGCCGAATACTCGTGGAGCCGGACCTGTCCGTGCTGGGACTGCCTCGTATCCTCGCGATTGGCGACACTGCTGCCTGTAACGGGGTGGACGGTCGTCCGCTTCCCGGACTTGCCGCCGTAGCCAAGCAGCAGGGACACTACGTTGCCAAGCTAATCCGCGCTCAGATCGAGGGGCGGCGACACCCCGGTCCGTTCCGCTACCGCGACTTGGGCTCGATGGCGACGATCGGCCGCAAGGCCGCAGTCGCTAACCTCCCCGGCGCGCGGCTCAGCGGCAGTGCCGCCTGGTGGCTATGGGGTCTCGTCCATGTCGCCTTTCTGCTCGATTTGCGCAGCCGGATCGCCGTGATGTTCGACTGGTTCTGGTCTTATCTGACCTACAACCGTAGCATGCGGCTGATCACCGGAGCCGAGGGCGGCGGCGACTGAGTCGAGTTGCCGTTCGACCGGCGACGAGGCAGCTCATACACGCTTCCCGTTCGCCGCGATTCACACTGCGCTTGACCCTTGCATGGGCGAGCGAGATCATGCCTTCGCTCTCGCGCCAGGCCATGAAAATGATGGGCGTGTATTGGGGAGGCGGGGATGGAACTGTACCAAGTTAAGTACTTTCTTGCCCTTTGCGAGACACTCAATTTCACAAGAGCAGCAGAGAAGTGCGCAGTTTCGCAGCCGAGCTTGACCCGCGCCATCCAGAATCTTGAGGGAGAGTTTGGCGGACCGCTCTTCCATCGTGAGCGGCAGCGGACACACCTCACCGAGCTCGGACGGCTGATGCAGCCATACTTCGAACAGGTCTATGAACAAGCGCAGGCGGCAAAGGACGCGGCGAAGACATTTGCCAAGCTTGACGAAGTCCCGCTGAAGATCGGCGTGATGTGCACGATCGGCCCCGGCATCCTGGGCGGCTTCTTTGGGAGCTTCCGCTCGCGCTATCCGGGAATAGAAGTTCAGCTTCTCGATGCGCCTGGCTATGCCCTGGCCGAAATGCTGCTGGCGGGCACGATCGAGGTGGCCATCTATGGTCTCCCCGAAGGCATCGAGGACCGATACCATGCCCTGCCCTTGTTCAACGAGCGGTTTGTCATTGCCTGTTCAAACACGCACCGCTTCGCGGCGATGGATGTCATCCGCTGCCGCGATCTGCATCAGGAGCGCTATGTAAACCGCTATAACTGTGAATACTACGAATACGCCGGCAATATTCTGCGCAGCATGGGCATCTTCGTGAACGTCGTGATGCGCAGTGAGCGGGACGACTGGGTTCAGGCAATGATCCTGGCAGGTCTTGGGTTCGGCTTCTTTTCTGAATTTTCCGTCACGATGCCGGGCATCGTCATCAAGCCGCTCATCGAGCCTGAATTTGGACGGGAGATCAATCTGGTTACGGTACGTGGCCGGCCCCATTCGCCGGCGGTTGGTGCCTTTGTGCGGTCGGCAAGAAGCTTCAAGTGGCCAGGAGCACCGGGGGCCTCGTCTAGCCCGACAGTGGGACAGCAGGGCCACGAGGCAACAGGCATTCGGCCACCTGACGTGGATCAGCCCGCCGCCTAGGATCCGGATCGAGGAATGCGTAAGCAGCAATCCCATTCGAATCGACCACGTAGGTGGCGGGAAGGATCAAATTCGACGGCATCTGCGCCGGAAGGGTAGCAAAGCCGAGAAAGTCGAGCCAAACGGAGATCGGTTCCGGAGGCTGATACGTGAGCCCGAATAAGCGGCCGAGCTGGTGATCGTCGTCGGTCAGCATATCGAACCTAAAGCCATCCTGTTTGGCCACAGCACGTGATGCGCTGGGTGGCTCCGGCGAAATCGCGACGAGGGTGCCATGGCACGCCTCGATCCCTGACAACGCATTCTGAAGCGTCAGCAATGATGCCCGGCAAATGGGAGAGCAGGAGCCGAGAATAAATGTGATTGCCACCGGACCGCGATCGAGGAGAGCGCCCAGATCGACGGACATGTTATCCGCATTGGACAGCTCGAAGTCAGGGACCATCTCACCAACCTGCACGGCACCGGCGATCACCCCGCAGGAGCACAGCCACTCCGTCGCGTCCTGCAGGGTGGCGCCAGTCGGCAAAGCCCGCATAGGCATCAACTCGTCGACAAAGGGCCCGTCATTTGCTGCGTCGGATGAAGTCATCACCGTGGCCCGCCCACAGCCGTTGAGGCGTTGATCCCGACGTCGGTCGATTTACCAGGAGCTCAGGCGTTGTGGCCGAATAGCCGTCGCCCGATGACGTGATCCAGAGAAATGGCACCCGCTCCGCGCGTCACCAGATAAGCCAGGATCGATCCCCACAGCAGGTGGTCCGGCCAGTTCTCGGGATAGACGAACAACTGGATGACCAGGGTCATGCCGAGCAATGCGGCTGCTGCGAAACGCGTCGCAAGGCCGAGCGTGAGCAGCGCCGAGCAGCCCAGCTCGACCGTCGTCGCGAGATAGGCCCCGACGGCAGGCGGCAGAATCGGCAGCATGTACTCCATATCGAACAGAGCAAGGGTCGCATCCCAGCTGGCGATCTTGGTCAGTCCTGATCTCCAGAATACGGTCGCCACGGCGAGTCGAAAGGCCAGTGCCAAGAGCGATGCGGGAAAGCGTTCAACGAGCCCGCGGGCGGCGTTGACGGCGCCGACGAGACTTCCGGAGCGAACGTCATGGGACAAAGTCGTAGCCATCGTGACAACCTCCCAATGTCAGTGAACTGGGCTGATCGAAGAGACGAGGCCGCCTTCAATCAGCGCGGCGAGTAGGGCGTTTGGATCGAAGCCCTGGTCGACGGCACCCGCGAGCGTTAGCGCCTCATTCAGGCTTTGGTTCATCATCAGACGATCAAGGAACGCGAAGTCCGCCGGCGCCAGCTCGATCCAGCCGACCTCGTCTTCCTGGCGGTGCACCAGAAGCCAGACT
>JAEULG010000032.1 GCA_016793875.1 Rhodospirillales bacterium
CAGCCGTGCCGCCGGCGTCCTGGCGTTCTCGGCGCTGGCCGACAGCGGCCTCGAACACTACCGCGGCAGCTTTGCCAACCCGGCGATGATCGCGCCGCCGCTGATCTCGGCGGCAACCCTCGCCGTCAGCGCCCACGGCACGGCCGATGCGCGAGCGATCACTCACCGGGTCAGACACGGCACGTCCGTCGCCGCCGCGGCCACCGGCTTCGCCGGCCTCGGCTTTCACCTCTACAATATCACCAAGCGGCCCGGCGGACTGTCATGGCTCAACCTGTTCTACGGCGCCCCGCCAGCGGCGCCGGCGGCCGTCGCCCTCGCCGGACTGCTCGGCTACGGTGCCGAGTGCGTTCGCGACGCCGGAGTGGAGACAAGGGCGGCAATTTTCGGTTTCCCGGCCGGACGTTCGCTCGCCGCCATTACCAGCGCGGGCCTGCTTGCCACCGTCGGCGAAGTCGGGCTGCTGCACTTCCGCGGCGCCTATCACAACCCGGCTATGTACCTGCCGGTCGTCCTGCCGCCCGCAGCCGCGGTTCTGCTGGCGAATGCCGCGGTCGGCCGCAAGGACGTCAACCGCCGTTTTACCCGCTGGGCGTTGCGGGCGACCGCGCTGCTCGGCTTTGCCGGCGTCGGCTTTCACGCCTACGGCGTCTCGCGCAACATGGGCGGCTGGCGCAACTGGTCGCAGAACATCCTGAACGGACCGCCGCTGCCGGCGCCGCCAAGCTTCACCGGCCTTGCGCTCGCCGGCCTCGCCGCGCTCGGCCTGATGGACGATCACCCCGATGCCTGATGCTGCTGACAGCCGCTATCCCGGCTACGACGTCCTCGCCAAGTGGGACACGCCGTCGTGGAACGAGCCGACGCGCCGGGTCATCGGCCGCCGGCTGGCGATCCGGGACGAGCCGCAGTTCTTCAGCCGGGGCGAGTGGGCGACGCTGCAGGCGATCTGCGCCCGCATCGTCCCGCAGAGGGCGGATCGCCCGGCGATCCCGGTGGCCGGGCTGGTGGACCACAAGCTCCGCTCCGGGCACGGCGACGGCTATCGCGATGCCCGTCTGCCGGAGCTGCGAGAGGCGTGGCGACGCGGACTCAAGGCGCTCGAAGCGGAGGCTGTCCGGGCGCACGGCAGGTCGTTCAACCGGCTGGGGCCGGAGCAGCAGGATGCGCTGCTGCGGCAGGCGGAGGCGGGCAAACTGAGCCATCCGGCGTGGAGCGGGATGCCGCCACACCTCTTCTTCAAGGCGTGCCTGCTGCGCGACATCGTCCAGGCCTACTATGCGCATCCCACCGCCTGGAGCGAGATCGGCTTCGGCGGCCCGGCCAGCCCACGCGGCTACGTGCGCATGGGCTTCGACCGGCGGGACCCCTGGGAGGCGGCGGAAGCCAGGGAGGAGGGTACGGCCGCCGCGCAGGCGCGCAGGAGCAACCGGCGTGTCCGATGATCCGCAGACGACGCCGCGCGCCAAGGATGGCCGGGCGCCGGACGTCTTTGCCATCGGCGGCTGGATTCCCATGCGCGGCTATCGCGACGAGGACGCGGTGGACTTCGCCATCGTCGGCACCGGCGCCGGCGGTGGCACGCTGGCCTGCCGGCTGGCCGAAGCCGGATTCTCCGTCGTCGCCTTCGATGCGGGCCCCTACTGGCGGCCGCTGGAGGACTTCGCCTCCGACGAGACCGAGCAGAGCAAGCTCTACTGGACCGACGAGCGGCTGTGCGACGGCGAGAACCCGCTGCAACTCGGCAGCAACAACAGCGGCAAGGCGGTTGGCGGCAGCACCGTCCACTTCGCCATGGTCTCGCTGCGCTTCCGGCCGGAGTGGTTCAAGGCGCGCAGCCTGCTCGGCTACGGCGCCGACTGGCCGCTCGACTGGCGAGAGATGTGGGACTACTACTGCAAGGTCGAGCAGGCGCTGAAGATCTCGGGGCCGGTCCGCTACCCGTGGGGTCCGAGGCGGCCGCGCTATCCCTACCGGTCGCACGAGCTCAATGCCGCGGCGCTGGTGCTGGCCAGGGGCTGCGAAGCGTTGGGGATCGACTGGGCGCCGACCCCATTGGCCACGGTCTCTGCGCCGGGCGGCAGCTCGCCGCCCTGCGTCTATCGCGGCATGTGCACCATCGGCTGCTCCACCAACGCCAAGCAGAGCGCGCTGATCACCTGGATCCCCCGCGCCATCGCCGCCGGCGCCGAGATCCGCGACCTCGCCATGGTCGGCCGGGTGGAAACCGGCCGCTCCGGCCTCGTCACCGGCCTGCACTACCGCCGCGAAGGCCGCTGGCGCTTCCAGCGCGCCCGCAACGTCGTCGTCGCCGGCTATGCCATCGAAACCCCGCGCCTGCTGCTGCTTTCGGCCAGCGCCCGCTATCCGGACGGCCTTGCAAACAGCTCCGGGCTCGTCGGCAGGAACCTGATGGTTCAGGCCAACCAAGCGGTGTGGGGAACGATGAAGGAGGAGATCCGCTCGTATAAGGGGCCGCCGTCGCTGGCGCTGACCGAGCACTGGAACTACGCCGACGGGCAGAAGGACTTTCACGGCGGCTACTGCTACATGAGCCAGGGGCCGCTGCCGGCGCAGTGGGCGACGACGCAGGCGACCGCCCACGGATTATGGGGCCAGGCGCTGATCGACGCGATGCAGAACTACAATCACAGCGTCGGGCTGAAGATCGTGGGCGAGAT
>JAEULG010000123.1 GCA_016793875.1 Rhodospirillales bacterium
TGACCAACGTCTTCGGCCGCATGGTCGGCGACGAGCGGCAGGGCTGGGCGCTGCTCGCCGCCATGGCGCTGCTGTTCGTTGCCGGCGTCGCGCTGTGCTACTGGGCGGAAGCCGAAATCAGCCCGGCGATGGCGGCGTTCGGCATCGACCCCGCCGCTGGCAACATGGAAGGTAAGGAGGTGCGGTTCGGTGTGGCGGCATCGGCGCTGTTCGCCACGGCGACGACGGCGGCCTCGTGCGGCGCGGTCAACGCCATGCACGACAGCTTCATGCCGCTGGGGGGCATGGTGGCGCTGATCAACATGCAGCTCGGCGAGATCATCGTCGGCGGGCTCGGCGCCGGGCTCTACGGCATGCTGCTGTTCGCCATCCTGACCGTCTTCATCGCCGGCCTGATGGTCGGGCGCACCCCCGAATACGTCGGCAAGAAGATCGAGGCGAAGGAGGTGAAGATGACGATGCTCGCCATCCTCTGCCTGCCGTTCGCCATCCTCGGCCTTACCGCACTGGCCGTGGTGCTGCCGGCGGGAACCGCCGCCATCCAGGACGCCGGGCCGCACGGCTTCAGCGAGGTGCTCTACGCCTTCACCTCGGCCACCGCCAACAACGGCAGCGCGTTCGCCGGCCTCAGCGGCAATACCCCCTTCTATAACCTTGCGCTCGGCATCGCCATGCTGATCGGCCGTTTTGCCACGATCGTGCCGATGCTGGCGATTGCCGGCTCGCTGGCGGCGAAGACGACGCTGCCCCCCTCGGCCGGCACGTTTCCCACCGGCGGCGGCCTGTTCGTCGGCCTTCTGACCGGCATCATCCTCATCGTCGGCGGACTTACCTTCCTGCCCGCGCTCTCGCTGGGGCCGATTGCCGAACACCTGGCGATGCTCGCCGGCGTCTCTTACTGAACGGGAGCGGCCAGATGGACCACGCGACAGGCGAGGGCAAGGCCGCAACGGGCGAAGCGCTGTCGGCGCTGCGCAAGCACGACCGGCGGCGCGGCGTCGCCCTGCTGGACCGGCAGATCCTCGGTCCCGCCATCGCCGGCGCCGTCCGCAAGCTCGACCCCCGCCTGCTGGTCCGCAACCCGGTGATGGCGGTGGTGGGCGCAGTTGCCGCACTGGCGACGGTCCTTTTCATCCGCGACGCGGCGACGGGGTCAGGCGGCCTCCTCTTCTCGGCGCAGATCGTCTTCTGGCTGTGGATCACCCTGCTGTTCGGCAATTTCGCCGAGGCGGTGGCGGAAGGACGCGGCAAGGCACAGGCGGCGACGCTGCGCCGCACCCGCACCGAGACCACGGCGAAGCTGCTGGACGGCTCCGGCAGCGGCCAGTGGCGGCCGGTCTCGGCGCTCGAGCTGAAGGCGGGCGATGTCGTGCTGGTAGAGGCGGGCGACCTGATCCCCAGCGACGGCGAGGTGATCGAAGGGGTGGCCTCGGTGAACGAGGCGGCGATCACCGGCGAGTCGGCGCCGGTAATCCGCGAGAGTGGCGGCGACCGCTCGGCGGTGACCGGCGGCACCCAGGTGATCTCCGACCGCATCCAGGTGCGCATCACCGCCGCGCCCGGCTCGACCTTCCTCGACCGGATGATCGCGCTGGTCGAGGGCGCGCGGCGGCAGAAGACGCCCAACGAGATCGCGCTCAACATCCTGCTCGCCGGGATGACCATCATCTTCGTCCTCGCCGTCGCCTCGATCCCGAGCTTTGCCGCCTATGCCGGCGGCGCCGTGCCGATGATCGTGCTGATCGCACTGTTCGTAACCCTGATCCCCACCACCATCGGCGCGCTGCTGTCGGCGATCGGCATCGCCGGAATGGACCGGCTGGTCCGCTTCAACGTCCTCGCCCGCTCGGGACGGGCGGTGGAGGCGGCGGGCGACGTCGATACGCTGCTGCTCGACAAGACCGGCACCATCACGCTCGGCAACCGCCAGGCGACCGAGTTCCTGCCGCTGCCGGGCATCGCCGAGCGCGACCTCGCCGACGCGGTGCAGCTTGCCTCGCTCGCCGACGAGACGCCGGAGGGCCGCTCGATCGTCGTCCTTGCGAAGGAAAAGTACGCCATCCGCGGCCGCGAGATGGCGCCGCTGCACGCCCACATGGTGCCGTTCACGGCGCAGACGCGGATGAGCGGCATCGACATCGATGGCCACGCCATCCGCAAGGGGGCGACCGAGGCGGTCGTCGCCTACATCCGCCAGGTCACCCGCGATCCCAACATGGAGATGCCGCGGCCGCTGCAGGAGATCGTCGAGCGGGTTGCCCGCGCCGGCGGCACGCCGCTGGCGGTGGCGAAGGACGACCGCATTCTCGGCGTCGTCCACCTCAAGGACATCGTCAAGGGCGGCATCCGCGAGCGCTTCGATGCGCTGCGGCAGATGGGCATCCGCACGGTGATGATCACCGGCGACAACCCGCTCACCGCCGCCGCCATCGCCGCCGAGGCCGGCGTCGATGACTTCCTCGCCGAGGCGACGCCGGAAGCGAAGCTGCAGCTCATCCGCGACGAGCAGGCCAAGGGCAAGCTGGTGGCGATGTGCGGCGACGGCACCAACGACGCACCGGCGCTGGCGCAGGCGGACGTCGGTGTCGCCATGAACACCGGCACCATGGCGGCGCGCGAGGCCGGCAACATGATCGATCTCGACAGCGACCCGACCAAGCTCATCGAGATCGTCGGCATCGGCAAGCAGTTGCTGATGACCCGCGGCGCGCTGACGACCTTCTCCATCGCTAACGACGTCGCAAAGTACTTCGCCATCATCCCGGCAATCTTCCTCGCCCTCTATCCGCAGCTTTCGGCGCTCAACGTCATGGGCCTGGCAAGCCCGCAAAGCGCCATCCTGTCGGCAACGATCTTCAATGCCATCATCATCGTCCTGCTCATCCCGCTCGCCCTGCGCGGGGTCAGCTACCGGCCGACCGGCGCCGCCGCCCTGCTTCGCCGCAACCTGCTGATCTATGGTCTGGGGGGGCTGGTCGTCCCGTTCGTCGGCATCAAGCTGATCGACCTGCTCGTCTCCTTCATCGGCCTCGCCTGAAGGCGCCCGCCATGCTCTCCCACCTACGTCCCGCGCTCGTTCTGCTGCTGCTGTTCACCCTTTTGACCGGCGTGCTCTACCCGCTCGCCATCACCGGTATCGCCGCGCTCGCGTTTCCGGAGCAGGCGGCGGGCAGCCTGCTGCAGCGGCAGGGCCGCGTCATCGGCTCGGCGCTGATCGGCCAGCGCTTCTCCGCGCCGCACTATTTCCATGGCCGTCCGTCGGCAGCCGGCGCCGACGGCTACGATGCGATGGCTTCGGGTGGCAGCAATCTCGCGCCGACGAGCGCGGCGCTGGTCGCACGGGTGCGCGCGGACATCGCTTCCGCGGGCGCTCGTCCAGGATCAGTGCCGGCCGACTTGGTGACGGCGTCGGGCAGCGGCCTTGATCCCGACATCAGCCCGGCCGCGGCGCAGGCACAGATCGCCCGTGTCGCTGCCGCCCGCCGCTGGCCGGTCGACCGCGTCCGCGCCGCCGTGGATGAGGCCACCGAACAGCCGCTGCTCGGCCTTGTGGGGGAGCCGCGAGTGAACGTGCTGCGGCTCAACCTGATGCTGGACGCTGCCGCCCGCTGACGGCGGGGCCGGCTTCCTCGCGGGCGGGGTGCCCAACCGTAGCAAAGCCGCGGGCTATTCGGGCATTGCCGGCGGGTCCGGGTCGTAGTCCCAGTTATCGTCGGCCGGCGGGTACTTGGCGATCCACTCGCCGAGCAGGCGGACGTGCTCGGACTCCTCCGCGGCGAACTGTTGCGCGAGCTCGCGGACCCGTGGATTTGCGGTGCTCGCCGCAACCCCGGCGTAGAACGCGTGCGCCTGGCGTTCGGCCTTCATCGCGAGTGCCAGCGCCTGCGCCGGCTGCATCATGTAGTGCATCTTGTCCATCGAGGCCGATTCCGGGCTCTCGCCGTCTTCCCAGGAATACTCCCACGGCGGGATGTGAGGCAGGTCAAGACCGGTAGCCAGCTCCCTGACCTCGTCGGCATGCATGCGGCCGTACTTGCACATTTGGAGGAACAGCCCGGCGACCTCCGGGTTGTTGTGCACCGCCATGCTGTCGCCGATCTCCTGATAGCCGTCGGCCGCCTCGTTCTCCAAGGTCAGCGCATGCGCCAGGAACAGCTCGACGCTATCGATCCTGTTCGCGTCCTTTACGTCATCCGTCACGATCGTAACCCCTACCTGCCAGCGCCGCGCCCATCCCGGGCCGGCTGATTCATACGACGAAGCCGGATTCCAGGTCGTCCACCGAGCAGCTTGCCTGCAGTTCCGGCCGGTATATCGGCCGATGGCCGATATAAAGGACGCCGGTGCTGAGGCCATCGTCGGCCATCAGCCAGCGGGCGGCGCGGACGGCATCCCTGGTGGTGGTGACGTCGGCCTTACGGACGGTCGTCTTCCACTCCTTCTGGCTTGGCTGGTAGGTGACGCACTGGCTGAGGATCTGCACCATCGAGAAGCCGGGATGACGGACGGCCTCGGTGATGACCCGCGCCGTTCCGTTCGGATCGCCGGCATAGCAGCGGGCGATGAAGTTGGCGCCGGCGGCGAGCGCCACCGCCAGCGGGTGGAACGGGCTGACGCCGGTGCCGTGCGGCGTGAGCTTGCTGCGGTCCCAATCGGCCGGCGTCGTCGGCGATGCCTGACCCTTGGTCATGCCATAGACCTGGTTGTCCATCACCAGGTAGGTCAGATCGACGTTGCGCCGGCAGGCGTGCAGGAAGTGGTTGCCGCCGATGGAGTAGCCGTCGCCGTCGCCGCCGGCGACGACCACCGTGAGGTCAGGGCGGGCCACCTTCAAGCCGGTGGCAACCGGCAGCGCCCGTCCGTGCACCGAGTGGAAGCCGTAGACGCTGGTATAGGCCGGGATGCGCGAGGAGCAGCCGATGCCGGAGATGACGGCGACGTTCTCCCGCTGCAGACCGAGTTCGGCCAGGGCCTTGGTGAGCGAGGACAGCACCGAATAGTGCCCGCAGCCGGGGCACCAGACCGGCCGGTAGTCGGACTTGTACGCGGCCGCGGTGAGGGCCGGCGTTTGCGCAAGGGCGGTCATCGGGATCAGCTCCAAGCCTTGATGCAGTCGAACACTTCGCCGGGCCGGATCGGCAGGGGCCCCGGCCGGCTCAGCACCTTCAAGTCGCGGGGTAGATCATAGTGCGCCCGCAGATAGCGGTAGAATTGTTTGGAATGGGTCTGCTCCACCACCAGCACCCGGTCGGCACCCTCCAGCGCTTTCGCGAAGCGGTCTTCCTGCGCCGGCGCCAGCAGCCGCAGCGAGATCAGCCGGGTAGCGATACCAAGGGCCTTGGCGCGGGCGCAGGCTTCGCGCACCGGTCCGGAACATGATCCCAAGGTGACGATGGCGAGCGGTCCATCGCCTTCCACGTCCGCCCAGTGGTCGCCGTAGTCGAACAGCTCCAGCTTGCGCGCCCGCTTATCGAGCTGCGCCGAATGATCCTCGTTGCCGCTCGACGGCCGGCCGGAGACGGCGTGCTCGAGCCCGTCGGCGATGTACTCGCCGCCGGGGATGCCGGGGATGGCCATCGGCGATACGCCGGAGGCGGTTAGCGCGTAGCGTTGATAGCCGGTGACACCGGCGACCGGCATTTCCCGCCGCCCGATGAAGGCGAGGTCGGCGGGGCGGTCGACGATGGCGCGCGACTGGCCGAGCGATTGGTCGGTGAGCACGATCACCGGCACCTGCAACTGCTCCGCCAAGTGCACCGACCATTGTGCGGTGAACTGGCAGTCGGCAATCGAACGGGCAGCGGTGACGATATGTGGCGCATCACCGTGCAGGCCGTACAGGGCGATGTTGAGGTCGCTCTGCTCCGACTTGGTCGGGATGCCGGTGGAGGGGCCGCCGCGCATCACGTCGATGACGACGATAGGGGTCTCCGAGGCGACGGCGAGGCCGATCGATTCCATCATCAGAGCGAGGCCGGGGCCGGAGGTAGCGGTCAATGCCGGGGTACCGCCGAAGGAGCCGCCGATGATCATGTTGATCGAAGCGAGCTCATCCTCGGCCTGCACCAGGACGCCACCAACCTTCTCGAGGCTGGGCGCCAGCCACTCCAGGATTTCGGTGGCAGGCGTGATCGGGTACGCGGCGACGAAGCGGATGCCGCCGCGGATGCAGCCAAGTCCGGCGGCCTCGTTGCCGCTGATGTTCCAGCGTGGGGCCACCGCGGGTGGTGAGCTGCCCAGGCGACAGGCCGGTACCTCGCTGGCGGCGACCAGCGCCATGCCGGCGCGCACACCGGCGAGACCGGCGTCCAGCACCTCTTGTCCGCGCTTCTTCAGCCCTTTGGCGACGACGCCGCCGACCACGTCTTCCGGCAGGCCGGTCAGTCCGGTCAGAAGGCCGAGGCCGAGCATGTTCATCCGGCCCCCGGGGAGGTTCTTGACCGTTTCTTGCAGCGGCAGCGGCACCAATTGGGCGCCCGATGCGCGAATTCGCTCCGGCGCCTCGCCTGCGTCGGCGTCGCACAGCACCACGCTCGCCCCGTCCAGGACGATCTCGCCGGCGAATCGTTCGACGTTCAGCCAGTCGAGCGCCACCATGACATCGAAGCGATCATCGAGGCATTCCACCGGCCGGGAGCCGAGGCGCAGGAACGCCGCTACCTCGCCGCCGCGGATCTGCGGTCCGGACGAGCGCGCCATCAGGCCGTAGAAGCCCGCCTTGGCGGCGGCATCGAGCAGCATCTGCGCTGCAGTCATCACGCCGGCGCCGCCCGCTCCGGAAATCGCAATCGATACGGTATCGCCGGACACGTCTTCCTCCCCATTTGCGACAGAACGCGTCGCCAATGCGACATCGTCGTCGTTCTCCGCAACACCCGCGCGGTCGGCGCGTTTCTACGCAAAATTCGTGCCGGATTCGGGCGCACGATCGGATGACCGCGCGAACGAATCTAGGCGAAATGGATACGCGTTTGCATTAGATACAACCGCCCCGCCCGTAGCAGGGCCAAGCCGAACCGCATTTCCAGAGAGACGCGACCCAGAGATGAATCTCAGAAACTGCAAATTGAAACACCCCATACGGACAATCAACCGCGCAACACGCTTCGCGTCGGCGCCTTCCGTTGGGGTTACGACGACGATTGTTTTCATCATCGCCCTCATATCGACGGCGTTTTCCGTTTCGACTGCGGCAGCGGCCGACCGGGGGCGGGTACGCGTCCTGAACGGCACCGTGGTGACCGACCGCAACACGCCGCTGCGTGGGGCGACGGACACGCTTATTCCGGGGGTCGACCGGGATTGGAGCTTCTGGCGGTATCTGCACGAGAAGCTGCACCTCAATGCCATCCGCTTCGGCGCCAAGACGGACGCGACGAGGCCGATCGAGCAACAGCTTCCTGCCTTGGACAAGGCGGTGGATGCCGCGGCTGCGAACAACATGTACCTGATGATCAATAATTCGACGCGGCGAGGAGAATATAATCTTTCCGAACTGATCAAATTCTGGAGTGTTGTTGCGCCAAGATACAAAAATAGAACGCATGTGTTCTATGAAATGACCAATGAGCCGACCCAGGGAGGTCCGCACTGGGGAGACGCCTCTCAATACACCGACAAGGTGAGGGCGGACCTGATGACGGTATATCGGCTGATGCGTGCCGCCGCTCCCGACACCCACATTGTCATGTTTTCCGGCGGAAATCTCTATCCTGACTGCAATACCTACGCAGCGATGGTTGCCAAGATGCGCGGGATAGACTGGACCAAGACATCAATCGGGTTCCACCATTATGCTGGTACAGCGAAGTTCGGTGAGCCGGGGTTGATCTGCCTAAAATACAGATATCCGCTGATCATGACCGAGACCAGTTTTTGGATTGCGCCATTCTATTTTCTTGAGTTTGCACTCAATCGCTATGAGAAACTGGGGATAAGCTGGTTTTCTCTTGACGGTAAAGCGGGGCGTGCCAACCATCTGCGGGATGAGATCATCCCCAACCTGAAAAGTGCCGGCTACACATGGCCGATGGAGTAGGGGACGCTACCCAGAGTTCGAGGGCTGCGTTTCGCGATCCGGGGCAGTTAAACAGCATTTACGACGGGATGTGCACCTGGTCCGGTCGTCGGGCCAACCGTGTCCTTATGGACCCGGGATCCAGTAATGCGCCCCGGGCCCATAGCAGGCTCACGAAATCACGAAACGGGGGAAGCGCCGTCGTGCTTCCCCTGCCGGGTGCGGCGGCGCTCTCGCGCGGTACTCAGTTCAGCTGCGCCTCGATCGCTACGGTCATCGTCCGCTCGCCGACGATTCCGCCGGAGCGTCCCGATATCTCGCAAAGCCTCCAGGCAATCCGGCCGTCCGCAATATTGGCTGCCAACACTGCCGATGCATTGTTGATCGCGTCTGCCAGCGCCGCCTGGAAGTCGCCTTCAGTCGAGTTCCCATGGAATGTCTGACCGGCCATGTCCTGGTGTTCCTCTGGAGTGATGCTCATTTGCATTACTCTCGGTCCGTGGGCGCCGGACGTCTATGAGGTGGTTCACAGTAACTGCCGCGAGCTTCGTGGGCTGGTTTGGAAGTGCGCACAGCGTGCGGAGCGGTCAGCGGGGCGCGGGCTGTACCAAGCGGTCCACCATGGCGTTGATGGCCGCGATCTGCGGGCCGGTGCGCCGCGCGTAATCGGGACCGGTAAATCCCCACCAGTCCCAGCACCCTTGCGGGTTGGGCCAGGGCAATGTGACGCCAAGAACACGGCGCTTCACCGCCGCCGCCTGCGGATAAAGCACGACGATGCGATTGCTCTCAGCCCATTCGTTGTAACCGGCGTGGCGAATAAAGGCGTCGCCGATCATCTCCTCGTTCTGCTGACAGCCGTGCAGCGCCACGTGCAGGCGGCAGCCGCCGCCGGTGCAGCTCCGGGGGATGTAGAGCCATCCCCGCGCCGCCATGCCGTGGCGGACCCGGCTGTCGACGAACACGCCTTGGTCGAAGGGCCGGAACATGCCGCCGGCGGCCGCCGGCGGCATCAGTGGGCCGTAGCTCTGATCGAGCACCGCGCCGGCGAGATCAAAGCCGCAGTTGTTGATGAAAGGCGTCTCAAAGGAATCACAGCGGTTGCCGAAGGACGCCGTGAGCATGGCGTGCGGCGCCTTGACATCGCCCACCATGCGGATCGCCGCGCTATGGTCGAAAGCGCGGTAGACGGTGCCGACCGTCTGCACCACCGGCGTCGGCACGACATCGTCGCTTTTCCCGGAGAACAGAAAGACGCGGTCGCCGCGTAGCCCAGCGGTGGCGTCGATGGTGCCGGCTTGCTCAGCCGCCCGCACCGCGGCGATACTGCGCTGCGGATCGGGCGGACCGCGGAAGGCGCCGGAGGCGACTTCCGCGCAGACGCTGAGGGCGCGAAAGATGTTGAACGGGTAGCCGCCGCCGGCACAGGCGTAAGGGCCGCCAGCGATGATGCCGGCCGCCATGACCCGCGCCGAGTGGGCGATATGGAACTGGTGCGCCATGAAGCCGCCGGACGAGATGCCGGAGATGGAAATAGCGGCTTCGTCGATGCCGAGCGCCGGCAGTGCCGGAGGGTCATCGGCGGCAACCGGTGCCGTGGCGGACACAATCGCCAGCACCGGTCCCAGCGCCGCGGCGGTGATTCCGGGGAACGCCCGTCGTCCCACCGCGCCGCTAGCTTCTTCACGTCCGCTCACCCGGCCACGGCCGCCCCGCCGCGGCCGGTTGGCGACGATCAGGTGCCCTCGTGCCAGGACTTCAGGTACTTCTCCTGCTCTGCGGTGAGCACGTCGATGGTGATGCCCAGGGAGGCGAGCTTGAGACGGGCCACCTCACGGTCGATCTCCGCCGGCATGGTGTAGACTTGCTTCTCCAGGTCGTTGTGGTGGTTGCGGACGTGCACCGCCCCTAGCGCCTGGTTGGCGAAGCTCATGTCCATCACCGCCGGCGGATGGCCTTCGGCAGCGGCAAGGTTGACCAGCCGGCCCTCGCCCAGCACCCGCAGCTTGCGGCCGCCGTTGATCTCGTACTCGTCGACGTGCGGGCGCGGCTGGCGGACCGAGGTTGCCATCTCCTTCAGCGCCTTCATGTTGATTTCGACGTCGAAGTGGCCGGCGTTGGCGACGATGCAGCCGTCCTTGGCAGCGAGCAGGTGGTGGCGGTCGACCACATGCTTGTCGCCGGTGACGGTGAGGACGATGTCCGACTGCGGGATGGCGTCGATCAGCGGCATCACTTGGTAGCCGTCCATCGTCGCCTCGATGGCGCGCACTGGCTCTACCTCGGTGACGATGACCTTGGCGCCCAGGCCCTGCGCCCGCATGGCGACGCCGCGACCGCACCAGCCATAGCCGCACACGGTGAACACCTTGCCGGCGAGCAGGGTGTTGGTGGCCCGCAGGATGCTGTCGATGACGCTCTGGCCGGTACCATAGCGATTGTCAAACAGATGCTTGGTATCGGCATCGTTGACCGCGATCACGGGATATTCGAGCGCGCCGTCGGCAGCCATGGCACGCAGCCGGATGACGCCGGTGGTGGTCTCCTCGGTGCCGCCGAAGATGCCTTCGAGCAACTCGCGACGAACGGTATGCAGTTGGTTCACGAGGTCGGCGCCATCGTCGATGGTGATCTGTGGCCGGCTGTCGAGAGCGCAGGCGAGGCGCTTGTAGTAGTTCGCGTGGTCGTCGCCGCGATGGGCAAACACCGGAACGTCGTAAGTCAGCGCCAGCGCTGCGGCGACGTCGTCCTGGGTCGACAGCGGGTTGCTGGCACACAGCGCCAGCTCGGCGCCGCCCGCTTGCAGGACGCGGGCAAGATTGGCGGTCTCGGCGGTCACGTGCAGACACGCAGCGATTCGAACGCCGTCGAGCGGCCGGCTCTCGCTGAAGCGGGCCATCAGTGTGCGCAGCACCGGCATCTCGGTCAGCGCCCACTCGATGCGGTTGGCGCCGGCTTCGGCGAGCGTCGGATCCTTGATGTCGTAGGCGGTCGCGGTCATGCGGGTCTCCTGGCAGGGGCGGGAATCCGGCAGGCGGTTCTTCTCATGGCGCCACAAACCGTTGCGTTTTCTCTTGAAAACACATCAGCAAGCGCCGGCCCGCACCTTGGCCGGGAGGCCAGACTTACCTGTTCGCGGCACGCGGATCAAGCGCCTCGCGCAAGCCGTCGCCGACGATGTTGAGAGCCACCACCGTGACCAGGATCAGCAGGCCGGGCCACAGCGCCAGCGTCGGCTCCGACCACACCAGCTCCTGGGCATTGGTCAGCAGATTGCCCCAGCTTGGCGTCGGCGGCTGGATGCCGAGACCAAGAAAGCTGAGAACCGCTTCCAGCAGAATGATGTTGCCGGCGGCAAGGGTGGTGGCGACGATGACCGGTGAGGCGAGGTTGGGGAGGATGTGGCGGGCCATGATCCGCGGCGTCGAAGCGCCGAGGGCGCGGGCCGCAAGGACGAACGCCTCCTCACGCAGCCGCAAAGCCTCGGCGCGGACCAGCCGCGCTACCGTCGTCCAGCCGAACAGCGAGACGATGACGATGATTCGCGCGAGGCCGGCCAGAGGCGCGGTCGCAAGGTCCGCCGGCAGGCCAAGCTTTGCCGGATCGAGCGCCGCCAGCACGATCAGCAGCGGTAGCAGCGGCAGCGCCAGCAGCCCGTCGGTGAGCCGCATCAGCAGGGCATCGAGGCGGCCGCCGAAGTAGCCGGCGGCAAGGCCGACGGCGGTGCCGATCACCGCCGAGCCGAGCGCCGCTACCAGCCCCACCAGCAGCGAGGCACGGCCGCCTTCCAGCAGCCGCAGCAGCACGTCGCGGCCGAGATCATCGGTGCCGAGCGGGTGCGCCGCCGACGGCGGGGCAAAACGACCGAGAAGATCGACGGCTTCGCCGCTCGCCCCCAGCATGGCGCTAACCAGGGGCGCAGCCGCGGTCATGGCAGCCAGCGCCGCCAGCACGGCCAGGGCGGCGACAGCTCCGCGCAGCCGCAGGAATCGCCTTAGCGTCACGGTGGCGGGGGCAGCGCCCGTCACGACCGATGCACGCCCAGGCGGAGCCGACGGTCCAGCAGCACCAAGCCTATGTCGGCGAGCAGGTTGCCGAGCAGGGTCAGCGCCGTAGCCAGCAGCAATGCGGCCAGCGCGAGGTTGTAGTCGTTGCCGAGAATCGCATCGTAGATCAGCCGGCCCATCCCCGGCCGGGCAAATACCGTCTCGACGATGAGGGCGCCAGAGAACAGTGTCCCGAAATCGATGCCGACCAGGGTTGCCACTGGGATCATCGCCGGGCGGAGCGCATGCCGCAGCAGCACGCCGTTCTCGCTCACCCCCTTCGCCCGCGCGGTTCGGATCCACTCCCGCCCCAGTGTCTCCAGCATGGCAGCGCGGACGAAGCGGACATAGCCGCCGACGCCGGCCAGGGTCAGTGCCAGCAGCGGCAGCACAAGGTAGCGCAGGTGCTCGACGAGGCCGCCGCTGAGGGCCGTGCCACCCGCTGGCAGGACCCCCAGCAGCACGGCGAAGACGATGATCAGCACCAGCGACAGCCAGAAGGGGGGCGTCGAGATGCCGACGAACGCAGCAAGGCCAATGGTGCGGTCGACGGGCGAGTGCGGCCGGCGGGCAGCGAGGATTCCGGCGGGCAGGGCGATCGCGAGCGTCAGCACCAGCGCCAGGCCCATCAGCACCGCCGTTTCTGCGAGCGCCGGCGCCAACGCCTCCAGCACCGGGCGTGCCTGCAGCCGCGACCAGCCGAGATCGCCCGACAGCGCCGAGCCCAGCCACGCTCCCCACCGCGACAGCAACGGCTGATCGAGCCCGTAGATTTCCCGCAGGCGCTGCGCGTCCTCGGAGGTCATCCGCGGATCCGAACTGATCATCAGGTCGATGGGGTCGCCTGGCATCAGGCCGATCAGGCCATAGACCATAAACGACATCGCCAGCAGGACGGCCGCCGACTGGATCAGGCGTCCGAGGAGAAAGCGCACTGCCCGGCGATCCCTTGCCAGCCCGGGTGGCGGCGTCAGCCGACCTTCAGGACGATCTTGCCACGCACGTGCCCCTGCTGGCTGAGCCGCTGCGCTTCCGCAGCCGCTGACAGCGGCATCACCGAGATCGCCGGGGGACGGATATCACCGGCGTCGATCATCGCCGCCAGCTTGCGCAGCTGGTTGCCGTTGGGCGAGACGAAGACGAAGGCGGCCCGGACTCCGAAGCCGCCGGCTTCCTCCAGCCGCGGCTCATCGACGATGGAGATGAGGCAGCCGTTCCGGCGCAGCGCCTGGTAGCTGCGGGTCTGCGTCTCTCCGCCGATGGTATCGAACACGACATCGACCCCTTCGGGAAATAGCGCCCGCACCGCCGGGACAAAGTCGCCGGCGGTGTAATCGACGACGTGGTCGGCGCCAAGGTCGCGCACGTAGGTGCGATTTTGGGGACCGGCGGTGGCAACGACCCGGGCGCCCGCATTTTTCGCCAGTTGCACCGCAATGCTGCCGATACCACCGGCGCCGGCATGGATCAGCACCGACTGGCCGGCAATCAGGCCGGCAGCATCGAACAGTGCCTGCCAGGAGGTCAGGCCTACCAGCGGCATTGCCGCAGCATGCTCGAAGTCGAGATGCACCGGCATCGCCGCTACGTCGCGAGCAGTCATGACGACGAACTCGGCGTAGGTGCCGCCCTGGACAATGGGCTTTCGGCAGTAGGCCCAGACGCGATCGCCAACTGCGAAATCCGCCACATCTACGCCGAGCGCGGCAACCGTACCCGCGGCATCCCATCCGGGGATCAGGGGAAAGCGGTGCGGGAACATCGCCGCCAGATAGCCCTCGCGGATTTTCCAGTCGACCGGGTTGACGCCGGCAGCGAGGATACGAATGAGGACTTCCCCGGCGGCTGCCGCAGGCTCCGGCAGCTCGGCGGGATGCAGATGATCGGCACCGCCGAAGCCGTCGATCACCATCGCGCGCATCTTCCGCCTCCCCAGCCGTCGCTCCGGACTTAACCTGCGCACCCTGCCGGCCGGCTTCCGAGGGATCGGCGCTGGCCCCACCTTAGGCGCAGGCGGCCGCTCCACGCCGTCGCAATCAGTCCTTACGCAGCGTCACCATCTGGAAAAGACCGAACGGGCGTACCGGCCCCTGATCTTCCAGGCGCAGCGGGCTGTCCGCCAGCAGATGCTTCAGTTCGAACGCCGGCCGCCAGCCCAGCCAGCGAGACAGCGGCTGCATCCGGCGGGAAACGAAGCCGCCGTGGCCGTTGACGAAATGGTTGCAGACAACAATCGTGCCGCCTGGCGCGCAAACGCGCTCCATCTCGGCGAGGCACAGCTGCGGGTTCGGCACCACCGACATGACGTAGGCAGCCACCACGACATCGAAGGAGCCGTCGGCGAAGCCGAGATTTTCGCCGTCCATCTCGTGCAGAGCGGCGATATTCCGCATCCCCTCGTCGGCGACCCGCTGGCGGGCCTGCGACAGCATCTCCGGCGAGACGTCGACACCGGTGATCCGCTTGTCCTTGTCGTACATCGGCAGCGACAACCCGGTGCCGACCCCGACCTCCAGAACCGTCGTGCAGTCAAGGCTGTTGACCCGGCGGGCGACGGCCACGCGGCCCTGATGGAAGATCGGCCCGAACATCATGTCATAGGTCGGCGCGTACCGCCGGTAGGCGCTGAGCACCGACTCGAGGTCGAGGGGCGCGCGCGATCCGTTCACTTGTTTCGCCATCATGGTCGTCGACCGATTCCCTTTTCCGATCCCCTGTTGCCCGCCACCAACGCGCTGCGGGACGCGTGGTTGCGCGGGCGAGACAGAATGAGTTTTGCGAACTCCCGCTCGCCATTCCATACGCGCCGGCGTCTGGAGCAGATTCCTGCCTGCTTGAACATTCCCCAGCCTCACCCTCAGCCTCGTTTCAGGGCCGACGGGTGGCTCGGCTTGACTCAGCCAAAGGACCGCACAGAACTCTCGACGGGTGGAAGCCGCGCTAGGAACTAAACCGCAGGGGGCGGATCGGTCAACCTCTCGATCACGTGGGAGTGCACGCAGAACGCTTTGATCGATGCCCCGTGGGGAAACTTGCAGCTTGCGCCCCTCAGTATCGCACCGTTCGCACATTGGGCGCGAGAGCGAAAATCAGGTCAGCAGAAGTGCTTCACCAGGCGGCCGACCGCCTCCTCCAGCACCGCATCACGCTTGCAGAAACAGAACCTGATGAACCCCTCAGGTCCATCGCCGCAGTAGAAGGCGGAGACCGGGATGGCAGCCACACCGGCCTTGGTCGTGAGATACCGACAAAAGGCGCCGTCATCGCCGCTGAAGCCGAGAGCCCGCCGGTCGGCAACCAGGAAGAAGGTGCCGGCCGCGGGCAACGGCGTAAAGCCGGCCCTGCGCAATCCCGCCGCCAGCAGGTCGCGCTTGTGCTGCTGGTTCGTCGCCAGCGCCGCGAACCAGCCGTCGTCACCCGCGGCGAGGCCGGTCGCCACCGCCCGCTGCAGGTTGGGCGGCGTGGTGAAAGTGAGAAACTGGTGGGCACGCGCCGCGGCATCGATCAATGGCTGCGCACCGCAGGCCCAGCCGACCTTCCAGCCGGTCGCCGAGAAGGTCTTGCCGGCGGATCCAATGCGCAGGCACCGCTCGCGCATCCCGGCGAGGGTGATCAGCGGCCGATGATCGGCCGGCGAAAAGACAAGGTGCTCGTAGACCTCATCGCAGACGGCATAGGCGTCGTGGGTCCGCAGCAACTCGGAGATGAAGCGCAGTTCATCGGCGGTGAACACCTTGCCGCTGGGGTTTTGCGGCGAATTGAGCACCAGCAGCTTCGTCCGCGGCGAGAACGCCGCTGCCAGTGCGTCGCGGGGCAGCGTCCACTCCGGCGGCGTCGTCCGTACGATACGCGCCACCGCTCCGGCCCGCTCGATGATCGGGAGATAGGAATCGTAGAGCGGCTCGATCACCACCGCCTCATCTCCCGGCTCCAGCAGGCCGAAGAACGACGCGGCAAGGGCTTCCGTCGCCCCCGAGGTGATCAGCACCTCGCGCTCGGGATCGAGATCGAGCCGGTAACGGCGACTATCGTGGCCGGCGACGGCCTGACGCAGCTCCGGCAGGCCGCGCATAGGCGGATACTGATTGGGTCCGCTCAGGACGGTCGCGGCGGCAAGCCGCCTGACCTCCTCCGGTCCCTCCTCGTCGGGAAAGCCCTGGCCGAGGTTGATGGCGCCATGCTCGACGGCGAGTGCACTCATCGTCGTGAAGATGGTCGTTCCCCAGCGCGCCAGGGAAGCGTTGGCAGCTTTCATCGTCGGCAGACCTGCGGCACTGCGTTCGCCGCAAGAGGCGCCCGCACCGCCTGTCTTGTCAACTGCCGGCCCATCCGGCGAGCGAGGCAAATTTGTGTTCTTCAGGAAGCGACCGAACTTTGTCGGATGCGCGACATGACGCATATATTTTAGTCATATGGCGTCAATTGTATCATTATGATGCCCGTCATGGCAGCAGAACTTGGCGCGGTTTCGGGTGCAACGGGCGGTTACGGCACGGGAAAAACGCAGGATGGCCATCTTGGCACGAGCCGTGCTTCTCGCCCCGTCCGTAAGCCTGTGGCACCAGCGTCGACAGCGATCATTCGGGACGCCGAGCGATCCGCACCGGCTCGGATCGGCGATAGCGAAGAGGCAAGTATCTGATGAAAAAAATCGAGGCCATCATCAAGCCGTTCAAGCTCGATGACGTGAAGGAGGCACTCCACGAACTCGGCCTGCAAGGAATCACAGTTCTTGAAGCCAAGGGCTTCGGCCGGCAGAAGGGCCACACCGAGCTCTACCGCGGTGCCGAATACGTCGTGGACTTCCTGCCGAAGGTAAAGATCGAGCTGGTGGTCGAAGACGGCCTCGTCGAGCAGGCGGTTGAAGCAATCCAGCAGGCGGCCCGAACCGGTCGCATCGGCGACGGCAAGATATTCATAACCACCGTCGAAGACGCCATCCGCGTGCGCACTGGCGAGCGCGGCACCGAGGCGATATAAGCCGGGCGCGGCCAGCCGCCTGTCGGATGCGGACGCACGCCTCATGCGTCCCACACACACTAACGTAACGCAGAGGGATCAGAAGGAACTCACCATGCCACTGAACTGTAAGACGCCGGCCGATGTGCTGCAGGTCGTCAAAGAAAACGAAGTCAAGTACATCGACCTGCGCTTCACCGACCCTCGCGGCAAATGGCAACATCTGACGATGACGGCGGATTTCGTCGACGAGGATGCCTTCGCCGACGGCATCATGTTCGACGGCTCGTCGATCGCCGGCTGGAAGGCGATCAACGATTCCGACATGGCGCTGATCCCCGACGCGACCAGCGCGGTCATGGACCCCTTCTTCGCCCAGTCGGCGCTGATCCTCTTCTGCGACGTCGTCGAGCCGTCCACGGGCGAGCCCTACGGGCGCGATCCCCGTTCCATCGCCAAGAAGGCCGAGGCCCACGTCGCCGCCTCCGGCATCGGTGATACCGTCTATGTCGGCCCGGAAGCCGAGTTCTTCGTCTTTGACGACGTCCGCTACGAGGTGAAGATGAACTCGTGCTTCTACGAGTTCAGCTCGGACGAGGGACCGTACGTCACCGGCCGCATCCTGCCGGAAGGCAACGCCGGACACCGTCCGCCGATCAAGGGCGGCTACTTCCCGGTCCCGCCGGTCGACGCGTGCCAGGACCTGCGTGCCGAGATGGTCTCGACGATGCAGGAAATGGGTCTGGTGATGGACAAGCATCACCACGAGGTGGCGCCGTCCCAGCACGAACTGGGCTTGGTGTTCTCGACGCTGGTGAAGGCGGCCGACAACATCCAGATCTACAAGTACGTCACCCATATGGTGGCGCAGACCTACGGCAAGACGGCGACGTTCATGCCAAAGCCGGTTACCGGCGACAACGGCTCCGGCATGCACACCCACCAGTCGATCTGGAAGGACGGCAAGCCGCTGTTCGCCGGTTCCGGCTACGCCGACCTGTCGGACTTGGCGCTGTATTACATCGGCGGCATCATCAAGCACGCCAAGGCCCTGAACGCCTTCACCAACCCGTCGACCAACAGCTATAAGCGGCTGATCCCGGGCTTCGAGGCGCCGGTACTGCTGGCGTACTCGGCGCGCAACCGCTCGGCGTCGTGCCGCATCCCCTTCACCTCGAACCCGAAGGGCAAGCGCGTCGAGATTCGCTTCCCCGATCCGACCGCCAACCCTTACCTGGCGTTTGCGGCGATGCTGATGGCCGGCCTCGACGGCGTCCAGAACAAGATCCACCCTGGCGACGCCATCGACAAGAACCTCTACGACCTTCCGCCTGAAGAACTCGCCACCGTGCCGACCGTGTGCGGCTCGCTGCGCGAGGCGCTGACCAGCCTCGACGCCGGCCGTGACTTCCTCAAGCGCGGCGATGTCTTCACCGACGACCTGATCGACAGCTACATCGAGCTGAAGTGGGAAGAGGTGTACAACTTCGAGCACACGCCGCACCCGGTGGAATTCCAGATGTACTATTCGTCCTAACGTACTGACCCTCTGCGGCGAACCCCGCCGGCGCGTCCGGCGGGGTTTCTTCTGCCGTGTCAGTGGCTCATCAGCACCGGTACGGTCATATGGGCGAGCAGGTGGCGGGTGACGCTGCCGAGAACGAGTTCGCGCCAGCGGGCGTGGCCGTAGGCGCCGCACACGATTAGGTCGATTCCCTCGTCGGCGGCGCGCGATAGCAGCATCGCGCCGGGCCCGATGTCGTCGGCATAGTAGTGCTGCGCTTCGGCGCGGATACCGTGGCGTGCCAAGTGAAGGCATATGTCGGCGCTGGGGATCTCGCCATGGCCGGAATCCTCCCCGATCCTCGGATTGATCGCCATGACGACCACCTTGCGGGCCTTCGCCAGCAGCGGGAGCGCATCATTGACGGCGCGGGTAGCGAGGCGGCCGGCATCCCAGGCCACGAGCACGCGCTCGCCAAGCGTCCGGATGGCGCCAGCATAAGGTAGCACCAGCACTGGTCGGCCGACCGACAGGATGAGCTGCTCGGGCATCGCTGCCGGATCGCCGCTGGCCTCACCGCCCGTCTCGTCGCGTTGCCCGACAATGACGAGGTCGGCGTAGCGGCCATGCAATGCGAGAACCGGGAGCGTCTGTCCGAGCTCGCTCCGCCAGGCGGCGTTGAGACCGGCGAGGCGCGCCTTTGCTTCGAACGCCTGCCGTGCCGTTGCTGCAGCATCCTCGATATGCCGCATCTGTGCCGCCAGGATGCTCTGTGGGATCTGCGTCTGGATATAGCTGGGCAAGCTCGGATTGTGCCTGACGTAAAGGCCGGTGAGATGCGCCCCGTGGGCGGCGGCAAGCGCTATGGCCGCGTCTAGCCGCGCGGCGCCGGCCCGGCCGTCGTCGACGTGCACCAGAATGTCCTTCAGCGCCATGGCCCGTTTCCTTTCCCTTATCAGGGTTATCGGCTCCTTGGTTGGCGCCTTGTTCTTCCGGCATTGTAGGATGTTGCCGAGGACTGCGGCAACCCGTGCACGGTTGGCGGCTGCCATCGCCCGAGGGGGTGAAAAATCTGGAAAGGCGCAGCCTTCGCTCCAAAATGCTCAACATCGAAAGTGCCGGAGCCGCAAGAGGGAGCGTCTTTCGCATGCTGGGTTTGGCGGCCGCGCCGGAGATCAACCGTCTTGGCTTGCGCTGGTTCAACGTCTCCCGGCCGCTATCTCTGTCCGATCTGAGTGGCCGCCTCGTCGTCCTCGACTTCTGGACCGCCTGCTGCGTCAACTGCCTGCACGTCCTGCCGACGCTGAGGCGGCTGGAGGAGGCGTTTCCCGACACCCTTGCGGTGATTGGCGTCAACTCGCCGAAGTATCCGGCCGAGCAGGATCCGGGCAGCTTGGCTGCCGCCATTTCCCGGAACGATATCCGGCATCCCGTGGTACACGACCCGGAGCTCCATATCTGGCGCGACTACGGCATTCAGGCGTGGCCGACGCTGGTCTTCATCGATCCGCATGGGCGCATCCTCGGACACCTGCCGGGCGAGCCGGAAGCTGACAAGCTGCTGGCCGGAATCGGCCAGATGCTGCGCCGCTGGCGAGGCGCCAATCCGCAGCCACTGCCGCTGCAAATCCCCGAGCAGAGCGACGGCCGGTTTCGTTTCCCCGCCAAGATCAAGCCGGTTGACGGGAGCAGTGGGGGCGGGGGCAAGCGATGGGCAATCGCCGATACCGGTCACCATCAGGTGGTGCTGTGCGACGATGACGGCCGCGAGCTCCGCCGCTTCGGCCGCGGCCGACCGGGGTTTATCGATCTCTCCAGCGAGGCCTCCGCTTTCAATAGCCCGCAAGGTTTGTGCAGCGACGGCTCGTCCATCTATGTCGCCGATACCGGCAATCACGCGATCCGGCGGATTGATCTCGCCACCGGGGCGGTGACGACGCTCGCCGGCACCGGCAAGCGGGGCTCCTTGCTGGCCGAGGCGGAGTGCGGACACGATGCCTGCCTGGCTGCGCCCTGGGACGTGGAATGCTGGGAGAACCGCCTGTTCTTCGCCAATGCCGGCACCCATCAGCTGGGCTGTCTCGACCTGTGCCGCGGCACCTTGTGGGCACTCGCCGGCACCGGAGAGGAAGACCTGGTCGACGGTGCCGCTGCTGAAGCGCACCTCGCGCAACCGACCGGGCTGGCGCTCGACCGTACCACCGGGATCCTCTACTTCGTCGACAGCGAGACCTCGTCGGTGCGGGCGCTCAGCGCCTGCAAAGACGGCCGGGTCGAGACACTCGTCGGCGCCGGCCTGTTCGAATGCGGGCGGCGGAACGGCGACTTCGCACAGGCACGGATGCAACATTGCCGCGGTATCGCCTGGCGGGCGGGCGGCCTCGTCATCGCCGATACCTACAACGGCCTCGTCCGCATCCTTGACCTTGCTTCCCGTCAGGTGAGCGAACTCGGCGGCGACTGCCGAGGGAGCAACGGCGTGCGCCTGACTGGCGGCGAGCCGGCCGGCGTGGCTGCGGACGGCGATGCGCGCCTGCTGGTGTGCGACACCAACCACCACCGCATCGTCGAACTGAGCTGCTCGGAAGAGCCCGCAGCCCGCGTCTGGGCGTCCTGAGAGCCCGCCGAGAGGCGGCCGGAGGGCGGTCCCCGCGGACCGGCACTGCTGCCGCTACTGGCTTGCCGAGACCGCGCGGATGGCGCGGCCAATCATTCCCAGGTAATAGGCATCCGGATACATCTTGCAGCCGTTGAAGACGAGCGCGGCGATATAGTCGGGCGTCCACTGCGGCCCGGGCGTGAGGCGGTAGTGCCCGGCGGCCTCCTTGCCGATGAATATGCCGACGTCCTTGAGTTGGTCGGGGGGCAGCGCGTTGGCGCCGGAGCAGGTGAGGAAGACCGCCTGCGCCATATCGAGCGGCTGCTGCAGCGGTGGCTCGATGCCGCTACCCACCACCCGTACCGCCCGCGCCACCACAGTGGAGAAGTAGGACTCCGGCGCAATGGTGCAGCCCGAACGGACCAGCCAGCCGATCTGCTCGCCAAGCTGCCTGTTGTCCGGGATCTGCGTCTGGTAGTGCCGGGCGGCAGCGTCGATGATGCGGAAGGAGAGATCCCGGCGCTGTTCCTCGGGCAGGGCGTTGGCCTCGGCGCAGGTCACGAAAGCAGTGTCCCGCAGGGTCTGTTCCGCGGCACGCCCGCTGGCAGGCAGAATCGTCATAAGCACGGTAAGCGTTGCTAACGCCCCCGCTCGCGACATCGTCATCGCTTTGCGTCTCCTTCGCCGCTGATCTTGTCTTTCTGCTTGCGCAAGAGGGGGCTCAGCTGCCGCCAGCCGCCCAGCCGCCGGCATAGCCGACAGCACCACCGATCAGCGCGCCGCCGATAACTCCAGCGGCGCCGGCACCTGTCGCCAGCGCGATGCCCGATCCGAGTGCTGCGCCGACGCCGCCGCCGCGCGCGCTGGCAGGTGCATCTGCGCAGGCGGAGACCAGCAGGGTGGCGCTCAGCAACGCAGCCGCAGCGGGGAGCACCCTCACCTGCGAGCCCGGACGCAAACTGACGATCATCGCCTTTACTCCCGGAATAATACTTTTACTTGTGAGGGTAGTCGTTGTTCGGGTTGGCGTCGAGAGCAATTCGCCGATCTTCTCGCCGCACTTTGGCATGCGGAATTGCGGGAGGAACAGGGGGAAAGGAGCTGTGCAGCCCGCTACCCGTGTCTGCAACCGCTGATGGCGGGCGGCGGGAAACCACGTTGCCGTGGGAGCGGTCGCGGGCACGGTGGCAGCAACCCTGTGCCGAAAACGAAAGCGGGGCCTGAAAGGCCCCGCCGAAGTTCCGTTGTCCGCCTTGACGCGGACGCTCAGCCGAGCGCCTGGACGATCTCTTCGGTCATCTTCTTGGCGTCGCCGAACAGCATCATGGTCTTGTCGCCGAAGAACAGCGGGTTGTCGACACCGGCGTAGCCCGAGGCCATCGACCGCTTGACGAACAGCACCGTGCCGGACTTGTCGACGTCGAGGATCGGCATGCCGTAGATCGGGCTGGACTTGTCGGTGCGGGCCGCGGGATTGGTGGTGTCGTTGGCGCCGATGACGTAGGCGACGTCGGCAGTCGAGAACTCGTGGTTGATCTCCTCAAGCTCGAAGACGTCGTCGTAAGGCACGTTAGCCTCGGCCAGCAGCACGTTCATGTGGCCCGGCATGCGGCCGGCGACCGGGTGAATAGCGTACTTCACCTCGACCCCTTCCTCCTTCAGGAGGTCGGCCATCTCTCGGACCGCGTGCTGCGCCTGCGCCACCGCCATGCCGTAGCCGGGGACGATGATCACCTTCGAGGCGTTCTTCATGATGAAGGCGGCATCGTCGGCCGAGCCTGCCTTCACCGACCGGTCGTGACCGGCACCGCCGCCCGCGCCCGGCAGCGCACCCTCGCCGCCGAAGCCGCCGAGGAGCACGTTGAAGATCGAGCGGTTCATCCCCTTGCACATGATGTAGGAGAGGATGGCGCCCGACGAGCCGACCAGCGCACCCACGATCACCAGCGCCGGGTTGGCGAGGGTGAAGCCGATGCCGGCGGCCGCCCACCCCGAGTAGGAGTTGAGCATCGAGACGACAACCGGCATATCGGCGCCGCCGATAGGGATGATCAGCAGGAAGCCGATGGCAAATGCCAGTAGCACGACCAGCCAGTAGGCGGCGTAGGCCTCGCTGGCGCAGAACCAGATGATGCCCAGCACGATCAGGGCACCGACCACCGCGTTCAGCGGGTGCTGGAACGGGAAGGTAATCGGGTTTCCGCTCATCAGCCCCTGTAGCTTCAGGAAGGCGATGACCGAACCGGAGAAGGTGATGGCACCGATGGCGACACCCAGCGACATCTCGACGAGGCTGCCGGTGTGGATATTGCCGGCGGTGCCGATGCCGTAGGCTTCCGGATGATAGAGTGCAGCGGTCGCGACGAACACCGCGGCCATGCCGACGAGGCTGTGAAACGCGGCGACCAGCTGCGGCAGCGCCGTCATCTGAATGCGCAACGCGACAACGGAGCCGATGCTGCCGCCGATGATCAGGGCCAGCAGGATCATCCAGTAGCTGACGACGCCGGGACCGGCGAGCGTCGTGCCAACGGCGATGACCATACCGACGATGCCGAAGATATTGCCCTGGCGGGCGGTTTCGGGGTTGCTGAGACCGCGCAGTGCCAGGATGAACAGCACTGCGGCGATGACGTAAAGGAACCCGGTGAGATTTTCAGCCATTGGTTCCGCCCCCTACTTCCGTACTTTTTTCTTGAACATCGCCAACATTCGTTGGGTAACGATGAAGCCGCCGAAGATGTTGACCGAGGCGAGGATGACGGCGAGGAAGCCCATCACCTTGGAAAAGTCGAAGTGCGCCGGGCCGGCGGCGAGCAGGCCGCCGACGATGATCACCGAGGAGATGGCGTTGGTGACGCTCATCAGCGGTGAGTGCAGCGCCGGGGTGACGCTCCAGACGACGTAGAAGCCGACGAAGCAGGCCAGCACGAAGACGGTGAACAGCGACAGGAAGTGGCCGCCGCCGGCGGCGGCAGCCGCCACGTCCGGCGGGACGATCTGGGTTGCAGCGGTGGCCAATGCCCCCGCCTGCTCGGCCAGACGCTGAGCCTCGTTGGCGAGGTTCACCGCCTGGTCGACGATTGTGGATTGTTCCATGGTTATCTGGCCTCCCCTGCGAGCATCGGATTGACCACCTTGCCGTCGCGGGTCACGAGCGTTCCCTTGACCGTCTCGTCATCCCACTGGAAGTTCAGCGCCTTGGTCGCTTTGTCGACGTGCGGGCTGAGGAAGTTGAAGACGTTGCGGGCGAACAGCGCCGAGGCGTCCTTGGGCAGGCGGCCGGGAACGTTGAGATGCCCCACGATCTTGACGCCGTTCTTGACCACGACCTTGCCGGGTTCGGTCAGCGCACAGTTGCCGCCCGCCTCGGCGGCGAGGTCGATGATCACCGAGCCTGGCTTCATGCTCTCCACCATCTCGGCACTAACCAGCTGCGGGGCCGGCTTGCCCGGGATGAGGGCGGTGGTGATGACGATATCCTGCTTCTTGACGTGGTCGGCGATCACCTGCGCCTGCTTGCGCTTGAAATCCTCCGACATCTCCTTGGCGTAGCCGCCGGAGGTCTCGGCATCCTTCATCGACGCCTCGTCGACCATGATGAACTTGCCGCCGAGGCTCTCCACCTGCTCCTTGGTCGCCGGTCGCACGTCCGTGGCGGTGACCACCGCGCCCATCCGCTTTGCCGTCGCGATCGCCTGCAACCCGGCGACACCGACGCCCATGATGAACACCTTGGCCGGCGGCACGGTGCCGGCGGCGGTCATCATCATCGGCATGGCGCTGCCGAACTCGCCAGCGCCATCGATCACCGCCTTGTAGCCGGCGAGGTTGTTCTGCGACGACAGGATGTCCATCGACTGCGCCCGCGAGATGCGCGGCATCAACTCGAGCGCAAAGGTGGTGAGGTTCGCCTTGGCGTAGGCGGCGACGTCGTCGGGGTGGGTCAGCGCCTGGAGTTGTGCGATCAGCACGCATCCCGACTTCAGCAGCGACAGCTCGTCGAGGCTGCCGTCGATAACCGGCCGCTGGACCTTGATGACGATATCGGCATCCTTCAGCGCCGATTTCTCGTCCGCCGCGATGGTGGCGCCGGCGTCCTTGAACTCAGCGTCGGTGATCGACGCGCTGTCGCCGGCGCCGGTCTCGACGACAACGTCCGCGCCTAGAGCGACCAGCTTCTTGACGACGTCGGGAGACGTCGCCACGCGGGTCTCCCCAGGCATCCGCTCTTTCGGTACCGCAATTTTCATCTCGGATTCCCCCGCGCTCGTTGTTGATCATTATCCCGGTGGGTTGGATTTCGAATTTGCGGGCGTTTTATGCACGGTTGCCGTCGCAGGCACAAGCGAACACCTCGAAGTCCACCACCGCCGCCATCCGCTGCAGCGGATCCCCGCCGCCGACAACGCCCGGCGCCCTCGCCCAGACCGAAAATCCCCGCTGCTGCGCCATCACCGCCTCCCGTCGGCGACCAGCCCAGCGAGTCAGACCGACCCGACCCAAGTCGGCAGCCTGCTCGATCAGGTCACCGGCGACATCGGCTCGCTGACCGCCGATGACGCCTACGACGGCGAGCCGGTGTACCCGGGCCGTCGCCGAGCGGGCGCCGGGCGCGCATGATCTCGCCCGAGCCAGTCCGATGGCGAATGTGGTATACTATGTGATCTGGAGAGCGATCCTCCGGACATGAAAAAGCGGGCAAACCCATTAGTATGGGAGACGGGAGATGCCGCACTTTTTGTTCCAGTGGAAGTACAAAGATCCGGCACTCAAGGCGATGCTTGAAACGATGCAAGACAGGCCGGTGGAGCTCGCCAAGGCCGTCGAAGGGTTTGGTGGGAAGGTTAACCAATTTTATTTCGCGTTTGGTGAATACGATGGCGTTGCGATCGTGGAGTTTCCGACCAACGAGAGTTGCATCGCCTGCAGCCTGACCCTCGGGGGCGGCGGTGCCAACACCGCCTTGGCGACGACGGTGCTGATCTCGCCGGATGAGGGTGCACGGGCCATGCGTCTGGCGCGAGAAACGAAAACGGGCTACCGATCGCCCATCGGCTATTCCAGCCACGGCTGAAAGCACGCAAACCGGCGTTGGTGCACAAATAGCGGATGGCGGCGGACCGGCCGGGGCGGCGCTGATTTTCTGATGGTTTCAGGCGACGCGGGCGGA
>JAEULG010000158.1 GCA_016793875.1 Rhodospirillales bacterium
TGGCGCAGGCTGTAGGGGGAATCGGTCAGCCCGTGCAGAAAGACGACGGCGCCGCGCGGCGGCCCGTCCGGCTCCATGACGTAGGAGCGATTCCAGTCCTCGGCGAAATGGCCGGGATAGACGGGACTGTCCTCGAAATAGCGGTTGACCGGGACCCTGTCCTCGTCCCCGAGCTTCCGGACGACCTCGGTCCGCATCTCCTCGAAGATCTTTTCCTCGGCCGCAAGGTACTGCTGCCAGTCGGCGTGATCCATCTGATCGACGGAGAGCTCAGGGGGCGTCCAGGTGTGCCAGGAGCGCAGCGGCTCACCGCGCTGGGCATCCCAGGCGCGCAGGCCCAACAGGCTGATGGCCACCACGGCGACCACGATCGCCACACGCTTCAGTAACCGTATCAGCCGCACCGTCAAAGCTCCGCCCTGTTCATCGCGTAATCGGGTGGCGGATTGTGACGGTTTCGGTCGGTGGGAGCCAGTGCCCGCATGGCGTCACGGTCTCCGGTCGTCCCTCGGCCGATCTTGCCGGCGGGCCGGCAACGGAGCTTCAGGGCACGGCACAACTGCGGCGATACCAGCTCTGCGCACGGCGCAAGGCCGGCCCTGCCAGAGGTGTTCCTCTTCCCCGGTGGGAAACGTGCAATACTAAGGATGCGGGCAAATCTGTGGGGAAAGTAAAGATGATGCGCATGATGCGGAGCCTGGCCGTCCTGACCTGGGCTCTTCTCGTCCTGCTCGGATACGCCGGACCAGTGGCTGCTCAGTCGGCGGAAAATCTCAGGAATAAGGTAAATGAGGGAACGATTGGCCTCATTTCGGGGGGTGTCAACGGCACGTATATCCGTATTGCCAGCGATCTCGCCGTGGTTCTCGACACCGAGGGAAAGCTCCGCATTCTTCCCATCGTCGGCAAGGGCTCGGTGCAGAACATCTCGGATCTGCTTTATCTCAAGGGCATCGACATCGGCATCGTGCAGTCGGATGTGATGGCCTACGCCATCAAGGAGAAGCTGCACCCCTCGCTGGCGCAGCGAATCCGCTACATCACCAAGCTCTATAACGAGGAGGTGCACATCCTCGCCCGCAGCGAGATCGGACAACTCTCCGACCTTGCCGGCAAGAAGGTGAACGTTGACGTCGCCGGCAGCGGGACGGCGATGACGGCGGCGACCCTGCTGGACGCCGTCCTCGGCGTCAACGTGGAGGCGACCCACCTCGATCAGCAGACCGCCCTGCAACAGCTCAAGGACGGCCAGATCGCCGCGATGGTCTACGTCGTCGGCAAGCCGGCTGATCTGTTCAGCAAGGTGGCGGCGGGCGACAACCTGCACTTCCTGCCGGTTCCCCTCACCGAAAACCTGCTGAAGACCTACATTCCGTCATCGCTCGCGCATGCGGACTATCCGGGGTTGATCCCGGAGGGCGAGTCGCTCGATACGGTTGCCGTCAGCGCGGTGATGGCGGTCTACAACTGGGAGCCCGGCAGCGAGCGTTACCGGCGCGTCGCGGCGTTCGTCAACGCGTTCTTCGAGAACATCGGCGAGTTCCTCAAGCCGCCGCGCCATGCGAAGTGGCAGGAGATGAATCTCGCCGCCGATTTGCCGGGCTGGACCCGCTTTCAGCCGGCGCAGGACTGGCTGGACCGGCGGCCGGAGACGGCCGGAGCGGGCTACGACATCGGGCTGAAAAGCTCCTTTGATGAGTTCCTCGCCTTCATGAACGAAGGCGGCGGTGATCGCGCCGCGCCGCTGCAGAACCGCGAGGCGATGTTCGCCCGCTTCGTCGAGTGGCGGAAGCGCCAACAGGAACAGCCGGCGGCGCAGACCATCAACATCCTCACCGGCAGCACCAGCGGCGTCTACTTCCCGCTCGGCAGTGCGCTCGCCGGCATCTTCACCACCGCCATTCCCGGTGCCAAGGTGACGGTGACGCCGACGCAGGGATCGGTTCAGAACCTCACGCTGCTGCAGGCGGGGCGCGGCGAGGTGGCGTTCGCGCTCGGGGACTCCGTCGGGGCCGCCTGGCGGGGCGAGACCGGGTCCGGCTTCGACGGCAAGCTCGACCGGCTGCGCACGATCGCCTCGATCTATCCCAACTACATCCAGATCGTCGCGCGCAAGGACGCGGCGATCTCCAAGCTCGCCGACCTCAAGGGCAAGCGGGTTTCCGTCGGCGCGCCGCGGTCGGGCACCGAGCTCAACGCGCGGCGGGTGTTCCAGGCCGCCGGGCTCTCCTACGACATGATGGCGGTGCAGTACCTGCCGTTCGACGAGTCGGTCGCGCTGATGAAGCAAGGGGAACTGGACGCGACGTTGCAGTCCACCGGTCTCGGCGTTGCATCGCTGCGCGATCTCTCCGAGGCCACTCCAGTCGTCTTCATCCCGGTGCCCCCGGAGGTCGTCAACCGGATCGGCGATGCGGCGTTCCTGGCGAGGCCGATTCCCGCCGGCACCTACAATGGTCAGGAACGCGAGGTGATGACGGCGACGGTGAACAACCTGCTGATGACGCGCGCCGACGTTCCCGCCGACGTCGTCTACGCCATGACCAAGGCGCTGTTTGACAATCTTGCGAACCTCGCGGCGGTGCACCCGGCCGCCAAGGGCCTGTCGCTCACGGGCGCAGTGCAGGGCTCCCCGGTGCCGCTTCATCCGGGGGCCGAGCGCTTCTACCGGCAGGCACGGGTGTTGCCGTAGCGGGTGACGCGGCGCGGTGATGGATGGGGTGGAATTCGCTTGCCGCGGATTCCACCTACTTTTCCACCCGGATACCCTTCCAGAAGCCGACGTGATCCTTGATGCCGGCGGCAGCGGGTTTCGGGTCGGGGTAGAACCACGCCGCAGCCGGGTTGACCTGTCCGCCCACCGCGACGTCGTAATAGTGGGCGATGCCCTTCCATGGGCAGACGCTGGTGTGTGCCGACGGGCGCAGGTATTCGCGCTTCACCGTTCCGGGCGGAAAGTAGACGTTTCCCTCCACCAGTTCCCACCGGTCGGTCTCGGCGATCACGACATCGTTCCACATCGCGCGTGCCATCGCGTCCTCCTCTTGGTTTGGCTGATGGCTCAGGTTCTGCAGGTAGGGTGCAACTGGCGAAACGGGTAGCACTGAACCATCTGCGGCGGACCGATCCGGACCGTGATCGGCCCTGTGGTGCTTTCCCCTCGCCGAGCACCGCGTCGGCCTGTCATGGTTGTGGTTGTCGCGGCCCGATCGGGCCGCGACGCCGGGTGATGGGAAGGACGCGATGATGCCGGCATACCGGCGGGCTTTGATTACCGGGGCGAGCGGCGGCATTGGCGCCGCCTTCGCCCGGCAACTGCCGAAGACCACGGCACTGCTGCTCACCGGCCGCGACCGGCAGCGGCTCGATAATCTTGCGTGCCGGCTGGCCCAACGGGGGCACGCGGTCGAGACCTTTGCTGCTGACCTCACCCGCGAGGCGGAGCGCGATAGCCTGATCGAGCGTGCTGATGCCTTCGGCATCGATCTGCTCATCAACAATGCTGGCGCCGGCCGTTTCGGCCGGTTCCTCGACAGCCCGGCCGAGGTGGAGCGGGATACGGTGCTGCTCAACGTCGTCGCCGTCGTCGATCTTACCCGCCGGCTGTTGCCCGGCATGCTGGCGCGGGCGCGGGGGGAGCGGCGTCGTGCCGGCCTGATCATCGTCGGCTCCGCCGCCGGCTTTGCACCGGTGCCGATGTTTGCCACATATGCAGCCTCGAAAGTGTTCGATCTGCAATTCACCGAGGCGTTGGCCGAGGAGTTGCATAACGAGGCCATCGACGTGGTGGCGCTGCTGCCGGGGCCAACGCGCACCGGCTTCGGGCCTCGCGCCGGTTGGCGGGGCGCCGCCATACCCGGTGCTGCCGATGCGGACGATGTCGCGGCCGATGGCTTGGCAGCGCTCGGAAAGAAAACCGTCTGTGTTGCTGGCCGGCTCAGTGGTGCGGCTCTGGCGCCGGTGTTGGCGCCGCGCCGGCTGGTCGCCGGCGCGCTCGGGATGGCCATGCGCTTCGTCGCCGGCCGGCAGTGACCGGATCCGCCCGGCTTTCGGCGGGTGCTTGTACGCGCGTTCGGCACGCTTAACTTGATCGGAAGGGGCGTGGAATGCTCGGCGGAGTTCTTAAGGAGATGGTGGAGGTGTCGGATCGAGCGGAGGTGCTGGAAGCGCTGCGCCAGATCGGCACACGCGCCGACGACAAGATCGACATCGCCGAGGCAGCGCTTCTGCTGGCGGCGTCGGATCGTCCGGGCGAGCCGCTGGAACCCTACCGCGAGCAGCTCGCCGAGCTCGCCGAACAGGCGCGTGCCGGGACGTCCCGTAGCCATAGCGTCGAACTGCAGGTGAAGGCCCTGGTAGACCTGCTGGTCGATCAGTGGGACCTGCACGGCGATACAGAAACCTACGACGATCCACGCAACGCCAACCTGATGCATGTTCTGGAGCGAAGGCGGGGCCTGCCGGTCGCTATCGGCATCCTGTGGCTGCACGCCGGCCATGCCTACGGGGCCGACATCACCGGCCTTTCCTTTCCCGCCCACTTCCTGGTGCGGCTGGCGGCGCGCGGCCAGCGGGTGATTCTCGACGTGTTCCGCGGCGGCCGGATGCTTGCCGCCGAGAACCTCCGCCGCATGCTGAAGGAGACGCAAGGAGCGGACAAGGAGATGGAGCCGCATCACTATGCGGCTGTCGGCAACCGCGAGGTGCTGCTGCGACTGCAGAACAACATCAAGCTCCGCGCCGTCGCCGCCGAGGATCTGGAGCGGGCGCTGGCGGTGCTGCACACCATGACGCTGATTGCCCCGGACCGGGGCGAACTGTGGTGGGAGACCGCGGTCCTGCAGAGCCGTCTCGGCAAGCTGCGATCCGCGATTGCGACGCTGGAGGGGTTTCTTGCCCAGCCGACGGCGGCCGCGGCCGGCGGCCGGAGCGAACTGGAAGACCTGCTGCGCCGTCTGCGCAGCAAGGTCAACTGAGTTCGGGAGCCGCTCACACCTTTACATCTGCTGGCGCCGGGTCGCCCAGGCGCGCGCCAGATCCTCGCGGAAGGCCGGAGCGGCGATAGCGATCAGGGCGCGGGCGCGCTGGTCGATATCTGCGGTGCGCAGCTGGGCAGTGCCGTACTCGGTAACGACGACGTCCATATCGCCGCGGGCGATACCCACCGCAGAACCGGCCGGTAGCGAGGCGACGATCTTGGAAACGGTGCCGCCCTTCGCCGTCGCCGGCAGTGCGACGATGGCCCGGCCACCCGGGGAGGCTCGGGCTCCGCGCATGAAGTCGACCAGTCCGCCGGCGGCGCCGATCTGGCGGCCGCCGATCATCTCGGCGTTGGCCTGCCCCAGCAGATCCACCTCCAACACCGAATTGACGGCGACGAATTGCGGGATTGCGCGCAGGGTCGCGATGTCGTGGGTGTAGCCGACCGGAGCGAAGCGCACGCGGCGGTCGTCGCGGACGAAGCGGTAGAGGGCCTCGCTGCCGAGCGCGACGCCAGCGGTGACGGCGTCCGCGGCATCGGCAATCGCCGACGCTTCGGCCAGCCGCAGCAGGGGGGTGGTGATCGCGCCGGAGTGAATACGCAGATCGCGGGCTCCGCTCAGCGCCGCGAAGATCCGCTGCACCCGCCCGACGCCCACCTCCAGCGTATCACCGTCGCGGATAAGGCTGGAGACCTGCCGGCCGATGGCATCGAACACCGGATCGTCGGCGTCGCCATCGCCCGGCAGCGGTGCATCCGCCCGCACCAACCAGTCCACCTCGGCGAGCGGCACCTGCTCGGCGCCGCGGGTCAGAGGCATCTGGGGATTGACCAGAGCCAGCTTCCGCCGCGCTTTGCCGATGACGGCGGCGGTGAAGTCGTTGGCGACGCCCAGCGATAACGCGCCGGCTTCATTGGGAAGCGCAGTGTGCAGCACCGCAAGGTCGATCGGCATCCGGTCCCGCAGGAACAGGAAGGCTTCGCGGTAGGACAACGGATGGAAGTCGATCCGGCCGGCGGCGAACGAGGGCATCATCTCGCGGGTGATGAAGAACGCCGCCGCCCGCGCCTGCGGATGCAGGCCGGCGTAATCGACGCGATTGATTCCAGGTAGCCAGATGCCGGTGAAGCGGACCCCGGCGCAGGCCTCCGGCGCTTGCCGCAGCGCGCCGATCAGGACCGGCGACTCGGCGGCAAGGCCGGGCGCGTAGACCGTCATTCCCGGGCGCAGCAGGCCGGGGATGTCAGCGGCGCTTATCCAGCGGGACACGGCCCGACGGGCGCGAGCCGGGGTTTCAGGCAGCCCGAGTGCGGACGCTCTCCAGGACCTCCAGGAATGCAGCCAACCACTTTGGATGGGCGGGCCATGCCGGCGCGGTGACGATGTTGCCGTCGGTCACCGTGGCGTCCATGGCGATATCGCAGTACTGGCCGCCGGCCAGTTCGACCTCCGGCGCGCACGCCGGGTAGGCCGAGATCCGCCGCCCCTTGATCACCCCCGCAGCCGCCAGCAGCTGGGCGCCGTGGCAGACCGCCGCAATTGGCTTACCCTCGTAGGCGAAGTGGCGGATCAGCGCGATCACCCGCCCATTCAGCCGCAGGTACTCCGGAGCGCGCCCACCCGGCAGCAGCAGGCCGTCGTAGGCGACCTCGTTCACCTCGTCGAAAGTGGCGTTGAGCGGAAAGTTGTGGCCGGGCTTCTCGCTGTAGGTCTGATCACCCTCAAAGTCGTGCACCGCCGTGCGGATCTTCTCGCCGGAGCACTTGCCGGGACAGACGGCGTGCACGGTGTGTCCGACCATCTGGAGCGCTTGGAACGGGACCATCGTCTCGTAATCCTCGGCAAAATCGCCGACGAGCATCAAAATTCGCTTGCCCATCGCGGTTCCTCCTCAGTTTTTGCGGATGGCACCCGGTACCTCCGATCGGATATGTAGCGCATCCGGCTTGCGGATGCAGCCGTCGTGCGCCGGACGCCGGCTGGCGATGGCACGCGAGGGATTGCAGCGAGCGCGTCAAGTTGACCGGTTTTTGTAGCGCGGCGGCGGGCCCGCTGCTAGGCTCCGCCGCCTCGCGTGTCAGGCGCCACGCGAGCGCGGCGTTCGTCAACGCGGCTTTGCCGCTGCAGACCGTCATCAGCGCCTGTCCTCGTGCAACCTGCGGAAACGAAGCGTCTCGCCCCCGTGTCCTCTCTCGACAGCGCCACCGTCAAGACCATCGCCTACCTCGCGCGCCTGCGCATTGACGACGCCCAGTGCGACGCGCTGGCAGCGGAGCTCTCCGGCATCCTGCAGTGGATCGAGCAACTGCGCGAGGTCGACACCGAGGGCGTTGCGCCGATGACCAGTGTCGCCGCGATGACGCTGGCGCGCCGTCCCGACGTGGTCAACGACGGCAGCAGCCTCGGTGCGGTGCTGTCCAACGCACCCGTTCCGGTGGACGACTACTACGCCGTGCCGAAGGTCGTCGAATGACGGACGCCCTCACCAGCCTGACCATCGCTGCCGCGCGCGACGCTCTTGCCGGCGGAAAGTTCTCGGCGGTGGAGCTCACCGAGGCTCATCTGCAGGCGATGGGCGGCGCCAGCGGGCTGAATGCCTTCATCACGACGACGCCGGAGGCGGCGCTGGTGGGGGCCGCCGAGGCCGATGCCCGCCGCGCCAAAGGCGAAACGCGCGGCCCACTCGACGGCATCCCGCTGGCGATCAAGGACCTGTTCTGCACCGAGGGCGTGCGCACCAGCGCCGGATCGCACATCCTCGACAACTTTGTTCCCCCTTACGAATCGACGGTGACGGGCAAGCTGCGCGCCGCTGGCGCGGTGATGCTCGGCAAGACCAACCTTGACGAGTTCGCCATGGGTTCGTCCAACACCACCAGCTGGTTCGGGCCGGTGAAGAACCCGTGGGGGCCGCAGGACGGCAAGGACTTGGTGCCGGGCGGCTCCTCCGGCGGTTCGGCCGCGGCGGTAGCGGGCAGGCTGTGCCTTGGCGCCACCGGTACCGATACCGGCGGCTCGATCCGCCAGCCGGCCTCGTTCTGCGGCATCGTCGGCATCAAGCCGACCTACGGGCGTTGCTCGCGCTGGGGCATCGTCGCCTTTGCCTCGTCGCTGGATCAGGCCGGGCCGATGACCCGCAGCGTGCGCGACGCCGCGATCATGCTGGCGGCCATGGCCGGGCACGACCCCAAGGACTCCACCTCGGCGCCAGTGGCGGTGCCGGACTTCGAGGCAGCCACCGGCCGCGGGATCCGCGGGCTGAAGGTGGGCATCCCGCGCGAGTACCGCATCGACGGGATGGCGGCGGAGATCGACGCCCTGTGGCGGCAGGGCGAGGCGTGGCTGCGCGAGGGTGGCGCCGAGATCTGCGAGGTCTCGCTGCCGCATACCCGCTACGCGCTCGCCACCTACTACATCATCGCGCCGGCAGAGGCGTCGTCCAATCTCGCCCGCTACGACGGGGTGCGCTTCGGGTTGCGGGTGCCGGGCGAGACTCTGGATGAGATGTACATGAACACCCGTGGCGAGGGGTTCGGCGCGGAGGTGCGCCGGCGCATCCTGATCGGCACCTACGTGCTGTCGGCCGGCTACTACGATGCCTACTACTTGAAGGCACAGAAAGTACGCTCGCTGATTGCCCGCGACTTCGCCGAAGCCTTCGAGACGGTGGACGTGATCCTGACCCCGACGGCGCCGTCGGATGCATTCGCCATCGGCGAGAACACCGACGATCCGGTAACCATGTACCTCAACGATGTCTTCACCGTGCCCACCAGCCTTGCCGGCCTACCGGGGATCTCGGTGCCGGCGGGCCTGAGTGCCCGCGGCCTGCCGCTGGGGCTGCAGCTCGTCGGCCGGCCGTTCGACGAGGAGACGGTGCTGAGTGCCGCGGCGGCGATGGAGAGTGCCGCGGGTTTCGACGCCGCTCCATCGGGCTGCTGAGCTGCTGTCCGCCCGCTCGCTGGCCATCCACCTTCTTGTCCGCTGATTGAAGCTCCGCAGAGCAGCGACACGCCTCGCTTGGCCGCGGTTTGTGATGCAGGTGCCCGATCCCCGCCGAAGAGGGTACACTCCCGGAATCGGCGGTAAGACGCATTCGCGTCGCGACGCCGGATAACAACGGGTGACAGCAGCCGCAAGCCGCCCGGCCAGCAGGGAAGGCGTCCAAACCATGAGTCACCGCATCGTCTTCCTCGATCGCGACACCATCGCCCCTCCGGTGAAGGTGCGCCGTCCGGATTTCGCACATACCTGGACGGAATACCCGCGGACGGCAGCCGACGAACTGGCGGGCCGGCTGGAGGGCGCCAGCATCGTCATCACCAACAAGGTGGCGCTGCGGGAACAGGTTCTCGCCGCCTTGCCGACGCTGAAGCTGGTCGCGGTCGCTGCCACCGGCACCGACGTCGTCGATGTCGGCTGGTGCCGCGATCACGGCGTTGCCGTCAGCAACATCCGCGGCTACGCGGTCAACACCGTCCCCGAGCACACTTTTGCGCTGATCTTCGCGCTGCGCCGCAACCTCTTTGCCTATCGGGAGGCGGTCCGTCGCGGCCGCTGGCAGGAGAGCGGACAGTTTTGCTTCTTCGATTATCCGATCAGGGATCTCGCCGGCAGCCGGCTCGGCATCGTCGGCAAGGGCGTGCTCGGACAGCGGGTCGCAGAGATCGGCCGGGCGCTCGGCATGCGGATCATGTTCGCCGCCCGCAAGGGCAGCAGTGGCATCGGACCCGTCTACACGCCCTGGGACGAGGTACTGGAGACCAGCGATGTCATCACCTTGCATTCGCCGCTGATGCCTTCAACGCGCAACATGATCGCCATGCCCGAGTTCCGGGCGATGAAGCGGCGGCCGCTGCTCATCAACACTGCCCGCGGCGGCCTCGTCGATGAGGCCGATCTGGCGGCGGCGCTGCGCGAGGGCCTGATCGCCGGTGCCGGCTTCGACGTGCTGACGGCGGAGCCGCCAGTCGAGGGCAACCCGCTGCCCGGCCTGCTCGACCTTCCCAACTTCATCCTGACCCCGCACGTGGCGTGGGCGAGCGACGAGGCGATGCAGACGCTGGCCGATCAGCTCATCGACAATATCGAGAACTTCGTCAGCGGCCAGCCGTCGAACCTGGTGACGTAAGGGGAAGCTGCCTGTGCGGTCCCTAAGGCGGCATCGTCGGATCAAATCGCCCGGCGGCGCCATCGTCCTCGGGCCAACGCCCAAACTCAGCGAGAGGAACTGGATGGCCGGGCAGACTCGACAGCGAGGGGCCAGGCAGGAGAGTATCGGCTGCCGCCAGCAAGAGAATGCGACGTAGAAATGGACAGCGATGACCCCGTCAACACCACTGAAGTGACCGTCAACGAAAAGCCGGCGGTCGCGGCGGTCTCTGCCGCGCCGGGCGAAGACGACGCGCTCGCTGACAACCTCGTTCGTCTTGGCCGCTCCGACCTGCTGAAGGGGACACCTGTGTTCTCCACCGGAGGCCAGCGCCTGGGGACGCTGACTGGCGTTGTCGTTCAACGCGCCTCGGGAAGGGTTGCGTCGGTGGTCCTGCGGCGGTCGCGGCTGTTCGGCCTGTTGCGGCGGCAGATCGTGCTGCCACGGGAAATTCTCTCCGCGCCCCTCGCCGGTGGCGGCTTCGTGATCCCGTGGCCGCTGCCGGACGTCCGCTCGCTGGCGAGGCAGGGTCGGCCGGCGGGGCGACTTGATCCGGCGCGCGGCGAGTAGCGAAAGCGGCGGGCGTCAGCCGGCGGCGGCGAGCGGTGCTGGCGGCTGCAGATGACGGCGCAGGCCGTAGAGCTGCCGCTGGCCGATTAGCGGCGCCGATGCCCATAGCTGGGTCAGATCGAGGGTGGAGAGGTGGGTCGCGAAGTCGCGCGAGAACGGCTGCGCGTACAGCCGCTGCCCCCACTCCGCCGCCAGTGCCTTGAGCACGCTGACGATCAGCACACGGTCGGGCCGCGAGTGGGCGGAGACGTCGGCCACCACCCCCTCCAGCGTCTGCAAGACCTTGCGGAACATCAGCAGATCGCCATCGAACCGGCAGCGGGCATGCAGCGCCGCCTCGTCAAGCAGGCCGGTCACCCAGCCCATGCCGGGGAAGGCGCCGTTCGCCAAGGCTCCGATCCCCTCGTCGATGACCGCCTGCAGGGCGGCGCCGTCGCTGCGGCCCTGCGACAGCGCGTCGATTGCCGCGCGGATGCGGCTGCCATCAAGGGTGAGTGCGCCGATGACGATCTGCGTCAGCGAGACGCGGTCGGCCTTGGTCAGCGTGCCGACGAGGCTCCAGTCGAGGATGGCGAGCTTGCCGTCGGCGGTGGCAAAGAGGTTGCCGGCGTGGGGATCGGCATGGAACAGGCTCGGGCAGTTCCCCGCGGACCACACCGGCTGGGCGATCAGCGCCCTGATGATCAGATCGCCGAGACGGCGGCGGGCGCGCCGCGGCAGCGCTGCTGCGGCGTCGGTGACCTTGCAGCCATCGATCCGCTGCATCGCCGTCACCCGTGGCGTCGAGAACGGATAGACCTCGGGGATGATGACCTCGGCGAGGCCCGTCCAAGCGCTGCGCGCCATCCGCATGTGCGCCTGCTCCTGGTCGAGGCGGATCTCGCGGGCGAGCAATGCACGCACGTCGCAGAAGGTCTCTTCATAGGCGATGCGCGGCAGGCCATAAGCCTCGCAGCGTTGGTCGAGGAGGGCGCCGATGCGCTGCAGCGTCTCCAGTTCCTCCTCAAGGGCGGCCTCGATGCCGGGCTTGAGCAGCTTGAGCACGCCGCGGATCGCATCCCCGGCCGAATTCGCCGCCGCGAAGGGCACGACGACGGCGACGCTCGCCTCGGCCAGCGGCGGCTCGTCGATGCGGATGCCGAGATCGGCGAGCGGACCCAGCTCCGCCTCGGCCAGCGCGCGAACCTCGTCCAAGCCGAGCGTCGATGGCATCGATTCCAGTCCCTGCAACAGCTGCCGCAGCTCCGGCGATAGCCGGCGGTCGCGGGCGAGCACCTGTCCCAGTTTGTGCAGTGCCGGGCAGCAGCGGGCGATGGCGACGATGCGCTCGTTGACGCTCGCGTCCGCCGGCAGCAGGGCCTGTTCGGCGAGGATGGTGAACGCCCGCTCCTCGCCCAGACGCTCGAGGAAGAAGACCAGGCCGTCGACGATCGCCGGCCGGTAGACCTCATAGGCAGGAGGAACCAGTTCATCGAGCGCCAAGGCCTCGATGAACGTGCTCCAGTCGTCCGGCTCTTGCGCAGGCGAGGGTTGTCCTTCCGCCGCGTCTTGCGTCATCGATCCGTTCCCGCGCCAGTCTGGTCCATCACAGTTGTGTCGAATGTAGGTCGGATGGCGCGGCGGTAGTAGCGGGAGCGCCGGGACCCTTCCTTGCCGGGCAAGCAGGACGGCAGCCGCCACCTCGGCGACTAGAAGAGGGGCCTTCCCGCCGCTTCACGCCTCGTCGAGGAGTTCCAGCACCTTCTCCGGGGGGCGGCCGATGCGCGCTTGGCCGTCCTTGACCACCACCGGCCGCTCGATCACCGCCGGATGGGTGACCATGGCGTGGAGCAGGGCGTCATCGTCGAGGGAGGGATCATCGAGCCCGGCCGCCTTCGCCTCTGCCGGGCGCAGCAACTGGCGCGGCCGAAATCCCAGCATCGCCAGTATGCCCCGCAACTCCTGCGCGTCGGGCGGCGTTGTGAGGTATTCGATCACCTGCGGCTCGACGCCGCGCTCCTGGAGCAGCTTCAGCGTGGCGCGGGATTTCGAGCAGCGGGGATTGTGATAGATGGTAACAGTCACGACAGTCGGGCCTTCCGCTGACGGAGGATGCACCGCCGCTGCTCGTATCTGACCTTGCAGAGGCCGGGGCGATCCCCACAGTCTCGGCGAAACCCTTCCCATCGGCAACGTCGAACAGGATGCCATGCATTCACTCCGCTTCTCGTCGCTTTCCCGTTGGCTCGTGCTCGTCGCCGCGCTGCTCTGTCTGCTGGTGGCGGTGTCACCGTCGGTCCAGGCACAGCAGGCGCCGCCACCCGATGCCGGCGTCGATCAGCTGAAGCAGCTTTCGCAGACGCTGCAGGACGACGGCCGGCGCAAGGAGCTGATCGCTTCGATTCAAGCGCTGATCGCCGCCAAGGAGCAGGCCGCCGCAGCCGAGCAGCCCATCGCCCTTGGCGACCAGCTGCTGCGCTATGGCGGCGAAACCGTCGGTTACATCGAGGATGCGCTGGGCGACGTCAAAGGATACTTCGGCGACTGGCCGGTGTTCTTCGACTGGGTGCAGCGGGAATTCCACGATCCGGTTGCGCGGCAACGGGGCCAGCACGAGGCGCTGGCATTCCTCGGCATCTTTGCCGCCGGCTGGGCAGCAGAGTTGTTGCTGTGGCGCCTGCTGGCGGGTACCCGCCGCCGAGTAGACGCTGCTGCAGCACGCCAGGGTCTCGCCAAGGTGCTGCCGGTAACCGCGCGGGCACTGCTCGATCTGTTACCCATGGTGGGCTTCTTCGTCGGTGCTTATGCGGCCGGAGTTTTCCTGGAACCGACGGCGCAGGTACGGGCGGTAGGACTGCACTTCGTCAATGCCTACCTGATCGCCCGCGTTCTGATCGCGGCGGCGCGGCTGCTGCTGGCGCCGACATCGGTGGCGCTCCGCGTGCTGCCGCTATCCGACCACGCGGCACTCGACCTCTACCGTTGGTTTCGCCGCTTCGTCTTCGTCGGCGTCGGCGGCTACTTCCTGATCGGCGCCGCCTTCCTGCTCGGCCTGCCGCGACGGGGTGCCGCCGCTCTGCTCACCGGGCTCGGGCTGATCATCGCGATCATGGCCGTCGTCTTCATCCTGCGCCATCGCCGCAAGGTTTCGAAGCGGTTGCGTGACCGGGCGGGCACCTCGTCGCGACGGCTGGGAGCCGCGCAGTTCTACTCCAGCTTGGCTCTCGTCTGGCACCTGCTGGCGATTGCCTACGTGATCGGCTTCTTCATCATCGCCGCCTTCCGTATCGAAGGCGGGTTTGCCTTCATGCTGCGGGCGACGGTCCTGTCGGTGGCCGTATTCGCCGCTGCCTGGTTGCTGCTGCTGGGGATCCGTCGGCTCATCTCGCACATCGGCCATGCCGCCGGAAGGGTCCCGGAAGCCTCGCCGTTGCGCCGCAGGGCCATCGCCTACCTTCCGATCGCAGGCGCGGTGTCGAGGCTGCTGGTAACCGCCGCCGCCCTGCTGGCGCTGCTGGAGGTATGGGGTATCGGCGTCATTCCCTGGCTGCAACAGTCGTGGGGGAGACGGGTGTTAAGCGCCGGGTTCAGCATCGGCCTGGTGATGGTGTTCGCCACGGGGATCTGGGAACTGGCGAGCTCCGCCATCGAACGGTATCTGCATCGCAGCAGCCGCGACGGCAGTGCCATCCAGCACAGCGCGCGGATCAGAACGCTGCTGCCGCTGCTGCGCAAGGCATTGTTCGTTTTCCTATCGATCATGGTGGTGATGATCACGCTGTCGGAACTCGGCATCGACATCGCGCCGTTGCTGGCCGGCGCCGGCGTCGTCGGCCTCGCCATCGGCTTCGGTGCGCAGAAGTTGGTGCAGGACATCATCACCGGCGTCTTCATGCTGGTCGAGGACGCGCTGTCGGTGGGGGACGTGGTGAACGTCGCCGGTTTGGGCGGCGTGGTCGAGGACATGTCGATTCGCAGCATCCGGCTGCGCGACGCCGCCGGCAGCGTGCACACGGTGCCGTTCAGCTCGGTCTCCACCGTCACCAACCTGACCAAGGACTTCTCGTACTACGTCCTCGACATCAACGTCGCCTACCGGGAGAACACCGACGAGGTAACCGCGATCTGCCGCCAGATCGTCGATGAAATGCGCAAAGATCCCCGATTCTCCAACGACATTCTGGAGCCGCTGGAAGTTCTGGGCGTCGACCAGTTCCTGGAGTCGTCGGTGCTGGTGAAGGCCCGGATCAAGACGCGGGCGAGCCGGCAGTGGGCGGTCGGCCGGGAGTTCAACGGCCGGCTGAAGCGGCGCTTCGACGAGGAGCAGATCGAGATGCCCTATCCGCATCGCACCATCTACCTCGGCGTCGACAAGCACGGCGAGGCACCGCCGCTGCACGTCCATGTCGACCGGGCGGTTGCAGCGGGCTCCCCCTCTCCGCAAACTCCGTCGGCGCCGATGCCCCCCGAGCCAGCGTCGCCAACGCCGAAGCCGGCCGCGCCCGACGCCCTGACGCCGCCACGGGTCGGCGGCGAGGTGCCGACGCCGGGCTTTGCGGCGGTACCTGCTGAACCCGCGACGGCGGACGAGCCCGGAGGTGAGGTGGACGCACAGGACGACAGTGAGGGGGGCGCGCAGCGCAAGCGACCGCCGACGGTGCCGGATGGCGATGTGCCCGCGTGATCGCAGCCCTCGTTCCGCGACAAAAAAAGCAGCGCCCACCAGGACTGGCGGCGCTGCTATCTTGTGCCCACGGGGCCTGAGGCCCTCCATATGCCTTATCCGTTCTCGCGCCCGCGCTATCCAAGGACAGCGCGGCTCCGCGTTCGGCATGGCGTTCGGAGCCTTCTTTTTCGCTATCCTAAGGTGGCCCCGCGCGCAAGACAATGGATGTTTATGCAGGGAAACCGCCATTTTTTGCGGACTTCGGCGCAGTAAGCCAAGCTGCGGCGTCAACAAACACAGCGGACGGCGACAGTACCATGATCAACAATGATACGAATTGGCTGGGTCTGTGGACACTCTACTGGCGGGAGGTGCGTCGCTTCGCCAAGGTCTATAACCAGACGATCGTCGCCCCCGTCGTCACCACCTTGCTGTTCCTCGCCATCTTCGCGCTTGCCCTCGGCCACGCCGCCGATCCGCAGCAGAACGCGGCGTACCTGCAGTTCCTGGCACCGGGGCTGGTGATGATGGCGATCACCCAGAACGCCTTCGCCAATACCTCGTCGTCGATCATCATCGCCAAGGTTCAGGGCAACATCGTCGATACTCTGATGCCGCCACTCACCGCGCACGAGCTCACCTCGGCGATGGCGCTGGGCGGCGCCACCCGGGGCATCTGCGTCGGCGTAGTCGCTTCGCTGGCCCTCTCGATGTTCGTGCCGGTCCGCGTCCACAACGTCGCCGCGCTGCTCTATTTCGGCTTCGCCGCCTCGCTGATGCTGTCGCTGCTCGGACTGGCCGGCGGCATCTGGGCGGAGAAGTTCGACCACATCGCCTCGATCACCAACTTTATCGTGGTGCCGCTGTCGTTCCTTTCCGGCACCTTCTACTCGCTGGAGCGGCTGCCACCGTTCTTCCAGTCGCTGGCGCATCTCAACCCATTCTTCTACATGATCGACGGTTTCCGCTACGCCTGGACCGGCCGGGCGGACATGAACCCGCTGCTTGGTACAGCGGTGCTGGCGGCTTCGTGCGCCTGCCTGTGGCTGCTCTGCCATCGCATGTTCGCCACCGGCTACAAGCTCAAGGCGTAAACGGGCGCGAGAGTCCTCAGCCTTCGCCGCGTGCCGGAATTTCGGCCAGCAGCTTGCGCGCCAGGACGCAGGCGTCGGCCTCGATGATGCGGCGTTCGAGGTCGAGCCGCTCGATGGCGCAGACGAGAGCGGCGGTGGCGCGCGTCACCGCGCGAAGCTGGCTGATGCGGAAGTCGGCCGGATCCGGTTGCACCGCATCGATGCCGCTCAGCGCCGCTTCCAGGCGGTCCAACCAGATCTTTTCAATGCCGGCGCCGCCGGTCACCAACGCTTCGAACGTGCCGTAGTCCAGCACGTCGAAGCGGCGCGCCGCCCCCTCCACCGGGCGGATCATCAGCGCGCCGATGGCCTGCTGCCAGTCGCGGTAGATCCAGGCCTGCCGGACGGCGATGTGGCTGAGCGCCTCGGCCCCGGTAGCGGTGAGCACGGCCTCCTCGACCGGCGGCCGGCTCATCGCGGCGGTGATGGCAGCGGCAACCCGGTGGACCGCCTCCATCTGCCGCGGCGCGTTGAGGTCGAGCAGGTCATGGCAGCGGGCGAGCCGATTGTCGGCGAGCACATGTTGCATCTCGGCGTTGGCGCAGGCGGCGATCCGGTCGACTTCGTCGCCGTCGTCCGGCAGCGCTACGTCCCACAGACCCGCCAAGCGGCGCAGGACGTGCACCTCGACGTGCGGCGAGTCGGCGAGGGCCGACTCCAGATCGGCCACTGCGCGTCGCAGGTCCGTCTGCGATTTCTCCTCGCCGTAGAAGAGGTACGACTGCTCCTGCTCGATGGCGCGCACCCACCCGAGGATGACGGCGATGCGGTAGCAGGTACTGATCCGCTTGTAGACATTGAAGGGAGTGAGTGGCGCATCTTCCCGGAGGTACTGGGCCCGGCCCTTGAAGAGGATTTCGTTTAGACGCCACAGCAGGTTGACGGCATCGGCGGCGAGCGGCTGGGCGTACTTCTCGTGGACGCTGCGCCGCTCCTCGACCTTCTCCAGCCTCTTCTGGACGATCGGGATGATGAAGCTGGTGACGATGGCGGTCATGAGACCGGTAATCGCGCCGATCACAGTGACCAACATGCTATCGTCCATTGACCTCCCTCCCTTCGGCCGCCGCAATGGCGGCGCGCCAAACCACGCCAAACCGATCATGGCCGATTGGCAATAGTTTACCGTGACGGAGGCCACAGACGCGACCTGGATGAATCCGGCAGCGCGAACATTGACAAAGGCCTTGCGGCGAAACATAAGTCTGCTTTTCGCGGATGGGGGCCGGTGGCCGACACCGGCCCGTGGTGTTTCTGGCCCGTCCTCGTTCCGCCTCGAGTATTCAGGAGGCGCAGATGGCTTCGGCCGTGATGGGCACCTACGATCGCTTCGACATCGCCTTCGAGCGGGGAGAAGGCGCTTGGCTTTATGCCACCGATGGCCGCCGCTTCCTCGACTTCGGCGGCGGCGTTGCGGTGACCGCTCTCGGACATTGCCATCCGCATCTGGTCGAAGCGCTGACGCGGCAGGCGCATCGGCTTTGGCACTGCTCCAACCTCTATCGGATTCCGGATCAGGAGCGGCTGGCCGAGCGGCTGGCCGGGCTGAGCTTCGCCGACGCCGCCTTCTTCTGCAACTCCGGCGCCGAAGCGATTGAATGCGGACTGAAGCTGGCGCGGAAGTACCAGCAGGTGGTGGCCGGCGCCAGGGAGCGGTTCCGGGTCATCACTTTCGCCGGGGCCTTCCACGGCCGGACGCTGGCGACCATCGCCGCCGGTGGCTCGGAGAAGTACCTGGAGGGCTTCGCGCCGGCGATGGAAGGGTTCGACCATCTGCCGTTCGGTGACCTGGAAGCGGTGCGGGCGGCGATCGGCCCCGCCACCGCCGGCATTCTGGTCGAGCCGGTACAGGGCGAGGGCGGCATCAGGGTCGCCACCGCCGAGTTTCTGCACGGCCTGCGCAAGCTGGCCGACGCTCACGGCCTCGTGCTGTTCTTCGACGAGGTGCAGTGCGGCATCGGCCGCACCGGCCGGTTGTTCGCGTACGAGTGGGCAGGCGTGGTGCCGGACGTGATGGCGGTCGCCAAGGGTCTCGGCGGCGGTTTCCCGCTGGGCGCCTGCCTCGCCACCTCGCGGATCTCGGCAGCGTTTGCCCCGGGCAGCCACGGCTCCACCTTCGGCGGCAACCCGCTCGCCACGGCGGTCGGCAACGCGGTGCTGGATGTGGTCGCCGACGACGCCTTCCTCGCCCATGTCCGGACCACCGGAGCCATCCTCCACGACGGCTTGTGCGCCGTTGCCGCCCGCTACCCCGGCGTCATCGCCGAGGTGCGGGGGACTGGCCTGATGCTGGGGCTGCGCTGCGTCATCCCCAACCGGGCCCTGGTCGCGGCCCTCATCGAGGGCGGATTGCTGTCGGTGCCGGCTGGCGAGAACGTCGTCCGGCTGCTGCCGCCCCTGATCATCGGTGCGGCGGAGGTCGACGACGCGCTGCGGATCATCGAGCAGGCATGTACCGACCTTGCCGCCAAAGCTGCCTGAAATGTCCACGCTCCGACACTTTCTCGATCTCGACCGCTTCGATACCGCCACCTTGCGCCGCATTCTCGACCTTGCGGCTGAAATCAAGCGGAACGGCGCGAACGGACACACGCCGCTGCTGCAGGGCCGCACGCTGGCGATGATCTTCGAAAAGCCGTCGACGCGGACGCGCGTCTCGTTCGAGGTCGGTATGCGGCAGCTTGGCGGCAACGTCGTCCTGCTGAGCGAGAACGCCTCGCAGCTTGGCCGGGGCGAGACGATGGCCGACACCGCCCGGGTGCTGTCGCGATACGTCGATGTGATCATGATCCGCACCGACGACCCGGGCAAGCTGGTAGAACTGGCAGAGTATGCCAGCATTCCGGTGATCAACGGGCTGACCGACACCTCCCACCCGTGCCAGCTGATGGCCGACGTGATGACTTACGAAGAGCACCGCGGCAACATCGCCGGGCGGGTGGTGGCGTGGAGCGGCGATGCCAACAACGTGGCCCGGTCGTGGGTGCATGCAGCCGTACGCTTCGGCTTCCGGCTGCGTCTGGCCTGCCCCAGGCCTTTCCGCCGCTGCAGCGAGCTGCTGGAATGGGCGCAGTCGGAGGGCGGCGATGTCGCTCTGACGACATCGCCGCGGCAGGCGGTCGAGGGCGCCGATCTGGTGGTTACGGACACCTGGGTATCGATGGGCATGAAAGAAGCCGAGAAGCGCCACAACGAGCTTGCGCCCTATCGGGTCGACACACAGCTCATGGCGCAGGCGAAGCCCGATGCCCTGTTCATGCACTGCCTGCCGGCGCACCGCGGCGAGGAGGTGACCGATGAGGTCATGGACGGTCCGCAGTCGGTGGTCTGGGACGAGGCGGAAAACCGCCTGCACGTTCAGAAGGGCATCCTCGCTTGGTGCCTTGCCTGAGCGTTCCGCCGCTCAGGCTTTGATGGAGATTCCTCTCCGGTGAGTGCTGCCGGCGCCCGGTCGTTCGAGGACCACGTTCAACCCTTCCAGATCGAGGCGCCGGGGCTGCGCGGGCGACTGGTCCGGCTCGGCCCGGCGGTGGACGCGGTGATCGCGGCCCACCAGTACCCGCCGGCGGTGGCGGGTCAGCTGGCCGAGGCGATGGCGATGGCAGCGGTGCTGGCGAGCGGACTGAAGTACGACGGCATCTTTACGTTGCAGCTGCAGGGCGACGGCCCGATCCGGCTGATGGTGGTCGATATGACCAGCAGCGGCGATATGCGCGGCTATGCTCGTTTCGAGGCCGAGCGGCTGACGGGTCCGATGCGAACCACCGAGGGGCCTGTGCCACGGCTGTTCGGCTCCGCGGTGATGTCGTTCACCGTCGACCAGGGGCCGGGAAGCGAGCGCTACCAGGGCATTACTCCGCTGGAAGGGGCAACCCTCTCGGAGTGCTGCCACGCCTACTTCCGGCAGTCGGAGCAGCTGCAGACGGCGATCCAGCTTTGTGCCACCGACATGGCGCTGCCCGAAGGCGGACGTCGCGCGGCGGCGCTGATGATCCAGCGCCTGCCGCTGGCCCAGGGAGCCGATCCGGAAGCTGCGGAAGACGACTGGCGCCGAGCGGTGATCCTGATGAGCAGCGCCCGCTCCACCGAATTGCTATCCCCGGAGCTGGCGCCGGCCGACCTGCTCTTCCGCCTCTTCCATGAGGACGGCGTCCGGCTGTTCCGTACCAGGCCGCTGCGACAGCAGTGCCGTTGCTCGCGGGCCAAGGTCGAACGCGCTCTGCGGGCGTTTCCGGTGGACGAGCTGCTGGCGATGCGCGAAGACGGTCTGCTCCGTGCCTGCTGCGAGTTCTGCAAGGCTGAGTATGTCTTTGACGAGACGGCGCTCGCCGCGCTGGGCGCGACGGCCGCGGACGAGCGCTCGACTTGAGGATTTCCGCATGCGTATTGCTGCCCTTCTGCTGACGATCGTGCTGCTGGCGACCGGATCGACCGCCTGCAGCGATAACCGGGATGCGAAGCCGGCAGTGACGCTGGACTTCACCCACGGGTCACCCATCCTGCTGGATGTGCGGGTCGCGGAGATCGACTCGCGCTACATCCCGACGATCCAGCCGCCGAACATCGAGCGCTCGGTGGCGCCGACGCCGCAGGAGGCGCTGATCAAGTGGGCGCAGCAGCGGCTGCGGTCCGATGGCAGCGAGAACATCGCCCGGTTCACCATCCTCGATGCGCCGGTGACCGCCGAAAATCTGACGCGCGCCGGCGGGCTCAAGGGAATGCTGACGACGGAATCGGCACAGCGCTGGACAGTGACCCTGGAAGCGCAGCTTGAATTCCTCGATGACGCCGGCACGAGGCTCGACGGGTTCACCACCAAGGTGGTGCGCACCCGCGACCTGAAGGAAGGAACCACCGCCGATCAGCGCAGCCAGTTCTGGTCGGAGATGATCGCGGCGACGATGGACGAGTTCGATGCGCAGATGCAGAGCGGCCTGCGCCAGTACGCGCCGCGATGGGTCCGCTGATCGGGCGGACGCCATCACCGCTGGCAGGCGCCGTCGTGGGCTGTTCTGCGCATTCGTGCTCGCGATGCTGGTGCTGGCGGGCATCGCCGCCGCCTGCTCGCCAGCGCGCAGCCTGGAGGCGGTGCGCGTCCTCCGCGACATCGAGGCTGGGTCGCGGCCGAGCGGGCTGAAGGCGGTAACGCCGACGCCCGCCCGCACCTTCGTCCGCTTCGGTGACGGCGATGCGCGGGAAGGCGACCTCTACCTCCCCGGGGATCCGGCGAAGGCCGGAGTCGTGCTGGTGCCGGGGCTGACACCCCGCGGGCGCGACGACGCCCGGCTGGTCGACTTCGCGAAGACGCTCGCTCGCGCCCGCTTCGAAGTGCTGGTGCCCGATCTGCCGCGGCTGCGGGCGCTACGGGTGGCGGCGGATGACGCGGTGCCGATCGCTGATGCCGTACGATTTCTCGGCGAGCGTGCGCCGGGGAGGCCGCTCGGCATTGCTGCCGTGTCCTTCGCCGTCGGGCCTGCGGTGATCGCGCTCGGCGAGCCCGGCGTTCATGCCGACTTCTTCCTCGGCATCGGCGGCTACTGGGACCTGGAGGCGCTGATCACCTATGTCACCACCGGCTTCTACCGACACGACAACGGCTGGGTCTTCCGGCAACCGAAGGCCTACGGCAAGTGGGTCTTCGTGCTCAGCAATGCCGCTCGCCTCGGAGATGCGCGTGACGCTGCCATCCTGACCGGGATCGCCAAGCGCAAGCTGGAGGACAAGGACGCAGACATTGCGGATCTCGCCGGCGCGCTCGGCCCGGACGGCCGTGCGGTGTACGCCCTGGTAAGCAATGTCGATCCGGAGCGGGTGCCGGGACTACTGGCAGCGCTCCCTCCACAGCTCGGCGAGGAGATCGGCCGGCTCGACCTGAAGCGCCGGGATCTGACCAGAGCCCCGGCGTTTTTCGTGCTGGTCCACGACCGCTCCGACCGGATCATCCCGGCGGAGCAGAGCCAAGCCTTTTCCGCGGCGGTGGCCCCGGGACAGGCGCGCGTATATTTGGCAGGTGGTCTCGATCACGCGCAGATCAAGGAACTCGGGATCGGCGATGCTCTATCGCTGTTCGAGGCCATTCATACCCTTCTGCGGTTGCGCGACGCCGACTTACGGGCAGATGCGCCCAGCCCTCCGTAGTAGACGCAAACCGATGACCGAGATAGCCAAGTAAGCTGTTTGCTTCCTCACAGGGCCGAAAGCTCGAATAAACGACAATACGCAGACCGCTGGTAGGTTCGCTCCAACCAGCTGGATCCGCGTCCCCGGTGCAGCCGCGGTTAAGCGGCAGTCACGAGGCGCTCCCGCAACCCTCTACGGGTGCTGCTGATGAGTTCGCATAGGCTCGAGTGGCTGACGCCGTCGCGCCGCATCAGAGCCTGGGTGAGCGGGTCGGTGAGCAATTCTTGGAGCGTGGGTTCAACACCGCCTTCTGCGAACATCTCCCGTCGGGAGCGGCGCGGCTGTGGTCCCGGTCCGCACAGTGTGGATGCTGGTCGTGCGGGACGGCGGTCAATGGCGAGTCCTAGCATGTTACCTCCCTTCGCTAACGATAGGCCGCCTCGATCCTGTTTCCCTGGCAGGCGGATACTGTCCCTTAGCGAGTACTATTCATGCGCTTTATCGCGACATCTTCTCAGGTTGCCTGAACTGGCATCGGCCTTAGCACAAGACCCGGGCGCGGCCAGCGTCATCGCCGACCCGGGGCGTATTTTCCATCGCGGCTCCAAGCAAAACTTCTCTGGATGCGGAAAGTATAGCGGCGCTTGCAGCAGGAGACAAGCGCGGTAGTAGATTAACCTACGGCTGGTACAAACTTGTAGGAAACTTCAGCGCATCGGAGCCGGCAGGCGCGTCGCACCGAGAATGGGGCCCGCATCGGTTTCTTGTACGAGAACGGCGTAGGCACTGTCGCTGGGGTAAATTTTCGGCAGTGATAGCGAAGCGGGTTCTCCAGACCAGCGCCCTATCAGGGTAAAGGCGCGGACGACGTTGACATTGCGTATCGACCTGCCCTCGTTCTCGCCGTTGGCGATGGCGGTGACGTGCGCCGGATCAAACTTGACCAGCCAGACATCGGCGGGTTTCGGCAAAGCCGCCGCTGCCAGACGTGCGGCGAGCGCGCCCTCATCGTGTGTTTCGATTTCCACGGATACCCGCGCCGGCTGCGCTTCCGCCTCCTTGATCAGGTGGAGCAGGGAGAGGCGGTCCTTACCAGGGCTTTGCACGACACCATGCACGACGAACTGCGGGGTATAGACATAGCTCTGCCCAAGACGGCGGGCGTAGCTCCGTTGCCGTCGGGTATTGTCGGCGAGGGCAAAAGGATCGTGCCACCCGAGGTAGTCCCAGTAGTCGATATGCTCGGAGAGCGCCAGCACCTCGGGACGTACGGCAAGATCGCCGAGCAGCCCGTCGGCCGGCGGACACGACGAGCATCCTTGCGAGGTGAACAGCTCGACGACCGTCAGCCGCTCCGCCGCATCAGCCAGCGGAATAAACGACAGTAAAATTCCGGTGAAGACGAGCTTTCGAAAGGTTCGAAGCATAGGGCAGACGTAACCCGCTCGCGGGAGCAGGGCGAATCACAGCCGGGTGAAACCCCGATTTCTTCGCCCTGCCGATTTAGCCCGCTACGGCCTCGTCACGCCGCCTTGGCCAGCCGCCGCAACACGTATTGCAGAATACCGCTATTCCGATAGTACTCGATCTCGTCCAGGGTATCGATCCGGCAGACGAGGGGAACGGCTTCCGAGCTGCCGCCGGCCCGGTGCAGGGTCAGCGTCACCTCCATCATCGGCTTGATCTCGCCGCCGAGGCCAGTCACGTCAAACGTCTCGCTGCCGTCGATGCCGAGAGTCTTGCGACTGGTGCCGGCTTTGAACTGCAGCGGGAGTATGCCCATGCCGATGAGGTTCGAGCGGTGGATGCGCTCGAAACTCTCGGCCACCACGGCGCTGACGCCGAGCAAACGGGTGCCTTTCGCCGCCCAGTCGCGGGAAGAGCCGGTGCCGTACTCGGCCCCGGCGATGACGATCAGCGGCACACCATCGGCCTGATAGAGCATCGATGCGTCGTAGATCGACATCACCGCGCCATCCGGCATGTGGCGGGTGACGCCGCCCTCGGTTCCCGGCGCCATCTCGTTGCGGATGCGGATGTTGGCGAAGGTACCGCGCATCATCACTTCGTGGTTGCCGCGCCGTGAGCCGTAAGAATTGAAGTCGGCGGGAACGACGCCGTGCTCCATCAGGTAGCGCCCGGCGGGGCTGTCCTTCTTGATCGCGCCGGCCGGCGAGATGTGGTCGGTGGTCACCGAGTCGCCTAGCAGCGCGAGCGGCCGGGCACCGATAACATCGGCGAAGCCCCCCTCCGGCCCTTCCTCGAAGAACGTCGGATGGCGGACGTAGGTGGAGGCCTGCGCCCACGCATAGGTTTCACCCGTCGGCGCCTCCAGATCCTGCCAGACCTGATCTCCGCGGAAGACATCGGCATAGCGGCTGCGGAACATTTCCGGTGTCAGCACCGCATTCATCGTCGCCTGAATGTCCTTGTTCGTCGGCCAGATGTCTCGCAGGAACACCGGCTGGCCCTCTTCGCCGGTGCCGAGCGGGTCATTCAGCAGATCGACGGCCATGGATCCGGCAAGGGCGTAGGCAACCACCAGCGGCGGCGATGCCAAGTAGTTGGCACGGGTCTGCGGATGGATACGACCTTCGAAGTTGCGGTTGCCGGACAGCACGGCAGAAGCGACGAGATCGCCCTTCTCGATCGCCTTGGCGATTGGCTCGGGCAGCGGGCCGGAATTGCCAATGCAGGTGGTGCAGCCATATCCGACGAGATTGAAGCCGAGCGCGTCGAGATCCGCCTGGAGCCCGGCAGCCTGCATGTAGTCGGTGACCACCTGCGAGCCCGGCGCGAACGACGTCTTCACCCACGGCTTGACGCCGAGCCCGGCACGCCGCGCGTTGCGAGCGAGCAGCCCGGCGCCGATGAGCACGCTGGGGTTGGAGGTGTTGGTGCAGCTGGTGATGGCAGCGATGACCACATCGCCGTCGGTGAGGGAATAGTTGGCGCCGTCGACCGGCGTCGATCGCTTTTCGGTGCCGCCCCGTTCCGCCTTCAGGTAGTCGGCAAAGGCCGATGCCGCCCGGGACAGCGGCACCCGGTCCTGCGGCCGCTTGGGGCCGGCAAGGGACGGTTCAACGGTGGCGAGGTCAAGCTCGATGGTGTCGGAGAAGACCGGATCGGGCGTCTGCGCATCGCGCCACAGCCCTTGCGCCTTGGCGTAAGCCTCAACCAGCGCCACCCGCTCCGGGTCACGGCCGGAGAAGCGCAGATAATCGACGGTCGCGCGGCTGATCGGGAAGAATCCGCATGTGGCGCCGTATTCCGGCGCCATGTTGGCGATCGTCGCCTGATCCGCCAGGGTCAGATGGTCGAGGCCGGGGCCGAAGAACTCGACGAACTTGCCGACCACCCCCTTCTTGCGCAGCATCTGCGTTACGGTGAGGACAAGATCGGTAGCGGTGTTGCCCTCTCGCATCTGCCCGGTCAGCTTGAAGCCGACAACTTGTGGAATCAGCATCGAGATCGGTTGGCCCAGCATTGCCGCCTCCGCCTCGATGCCACCGACGCCCCAGCCGAGAACCGAAAGGCCGTTGACCATGGTGGTGTGGCTGTCGGTACCGACCAGCGTGTCCGGATAGGCTACCACCCTATCGCCGTCTGTGCCGGTCCAGACCACCTGCGCCAAGTATTCCAAATTGACCTGGTGGCAGATACCGGTCCCTGGCGGCACCACCCGGAAGTTATCGAAGGCCGACTGGCCCCAGCGCAGGAATTCGTAGCGCTCGCGATTGCGCTCGAATTCAACCTCGACGTTGAGGCCGAACGCCTGATTGTTGCCGAAGGCATCGACCATCACCGAATGGTCGATGACGAGATCGACGGGAACCAGCGGATTGATCTTGGCCGGGTCGGCACCACTGGCGACCATGGCATCGCGCATTGCGGCCAGATCGACAACCGCCGGCACGCCGGTGAAGTCCTGCATCAACACCCGCGCCGGTCGGAAGGCGATCTCCCGGTCGGAGCTGCGATCGACCAGCCACGCGGCGACGGCCTTGACATCGCTGGTGGTGACAGTGCGGCCGTCTTCCCACCGCAGCAGGTTCTCCAGCAGAACCTTCAGCGAGAACGGCAGACGCGTCAGGTCGCCCAACCCGCCTTCACTCGCCGCGGCGAGGCTGTAGTAGTCATACTGCTTGCCGCCGACATCGAGAGTCCGGCGGGTTTTCAGGCTGTCGTTGCCGAACTGGGGCACGGCTCGAGTTCCTCGCGTTTGCTTGAGATTTGGCTGCTAGACCACCATAGTTCCGCCCGACTGTCTACCAGCAACCGGTGCACAAATGCGCGTCCCTGTTGGGGCCTGCGTTACCCCAAAGCATTGATTTCCCGGCCACGATGCCGTTGCCGACGGCCGCCGGCGGCGTGTCAGAGGAGGACACGGTGAGGTTGCACTATGTGCAGACGCACCAAAATTAACGCGTTCTTCATCGCAGACCTGATCAGCCCCCCGAGTTACCCCCTCCGATCGCGCCAATTGCGCGATCTCGTTCACTTGTAATAGGGATGATCCACCCGCGCGGTCGCCACGCCACTGGTCAAGCTCTGTTCCTGTTGCCACATGATCACGCAGCCATCGGTTGAGCCTCGCATAGCCAGAAAGCAGTGGACATCCCGCAGAGCGCATCGCTATAAGCCATTCCGCGAGGTTGCGATCGCAGAAGCAATCAAGAGATTGATAGATTGCTACATAATCTGGGAGTAGCGGCGTTGATGGCTCACAGAATGGTCCGGTTGGGTTAGGCGCGCGCAATAGCGATTGCTTTCTGGGCAGCCACCATTTTCGAGCAGCCCGTCGCTACCGTGGGCCTGCCTGTACGGACGCCGTTCGAGCTAACATGTGCGGGATTGCTTCTTCTGGAATCCGGGTCAGCGCCGCGTCAGGTCGACCGGCTGTTCGTTAAGCAGTTCGTTCATTCATTCGACACACAAACATCTTTCCGTCGTTCCGCTGGCGATCGGCGGTAGCGGCAGGGGGGGTGGTCGGCGGAAATACGCAGGCGTAGCCGCTGGCTGCTGCGATATGTCGGGGCTGGGACAGCTGCTGTCGTGCCGGTGGGTTCGCCGGACCCGCCGCGCAGTATCTGCAGCAGTTGACCCGGCGCATCGGTAGAGGGTGCTGGGAAGCTACGGTTGAGGACATGACGACGATCGAAAGTTCGATGAACGTTGATGCAAGCTCAGCGATTGACGCGCTCCCGTCCGCCTCGCGGCGGAGCATCTCCTGGTCTGAAAGCATCGTCTCCGGGCTGGTTGGAGCAGCCGATGCAGCTGTCCTCATCCTTGTCGGATTGTTCTACTACCTGATCTTCCCAGGCTGGAGCGCCAGCACCTATCAGACCTACCTTACCGAGATCGCCATCAATGTCGGCCTGACACTCAGTGTGTTCCACTACGCCGGCCTCTACGATTGCAACACGATCGTCTCCTGGCCCAACCGGATGCGGCAGATGGTGCTGATGAGCGCGCTGGTAACGCTCATCCTGCTCACTCTGGCGCTCGCCCTACGTATCTCCGATCAGTTCTCTCAACTGTGGTTCTTCGCCAGCTTCCTGACGTCCTCGGTGCTGATCTTCACCTTGCGCGGCGGTGCTAAGCTGCTGATCCGCCAGCTTGCTTCGGCAGGTGTGCTGGTCCGCAACGTCGCCATCGTCGGCGCCAGCGGCCAGGCGCAGCACCTCGTCTCGCGGCTGCGTCTGGAAGATGCTCCGTGGAAGCGCATTGTCGGCATCTTCGACGACCGCCGCACCCGTATTAGCCGCGAGGTCAGCGGCTACCCGGTGCTGGGCAGCCTCGACGACCTGGTGCGCTACGTACGCTCCGGCAAGGTGCACGATGTCGTCATCACGCTCCCCTGGAGTGCCGACGACCGGCTCGTAACGATTATCGGCAAACTTCGGGCCCTGCCTGTGCACATTTATCTCGGCTCTGACCTGATCGGCTACCACTTCCCCCGGCACCGCGAGCAGATGCTGGAGGGCGTGCCGGTGCTGGAGATCGCCTCCGCCCCGCTGACCGGCTGGAGCGGGTTGATCAAGAACATCGAGGACAGGACAGTCGCCCTCGGCGCGATCGTCCTGCTGTCGCCGCTGCTGCTGATGATTGCCGCAGCGATCCGGCTGAACAGTCCGGGACCGATCCTCTTCCGGCAGAAGCGCTATGGCTTCAACAACCAGGAGATCGTCGTCTACAAGTTCCGCTCGATGTATCACAACCGGCCGCGCGAGCAGGGTGTGCAGCAGGCGACCAAGAACGACCCGCGCGTGACCACCATCGGCCGCATCCTGCGCTCCACCAGCCTCGACGAGTTGCCGCAGCTATTCAACGTTCTGCAGGGCAACATGTCGATGGTCGGGCCACGGCCGCACGCCGTCGAACACAATGAGCAGTATGCGCAGCTCATCGGCGGCTATCACGGGCGTCACAAGGTCAAGCCGGGGATCACCGGCTGGGCGCAGATCAACGGCTTCCGCGGCGAGACCGATACCGTCGACAAGATGCGCGCTCGCGTCGAGCACGACATCTTCTATATCGAGAACTGGTCGCTGTGGTTCGACATCAAGATCATGATCCTCACCGCCTTCGGCGGATGGACTGGCAAAAACGCCTATTGATCGTGACCGTCGGGGCGGGCGCTGAGATGTCGCCGCCTTAACCGGGAGTGTTCGCGAGGGCAGGTCGCGCTCGACCGCAGATCAGCTGGCGCGTATCTTCATCGCTTCGGTCGCCCTGACCAGGGCGGCCCGGATCCCGGGCTCCATCGCAGAGTGTCCGGCATCGGGCACGGTCACCAGCTTCGCTTCTGGCCACGCGCGAACGAGGCCATCGGCGGTGACGATGGGACAGACCATATCGTAGCGCCCCTGGACGACGATCGCCGGGATGTGGCGGAGGGCGCCGATCCCGCGCAGCAGCTCCCCTTCCTCGAAAAAGACGTGGTTGACGAAGTAGTGCGCCTCGATCCGAGCCAGGGCCAGCGCTGCCGCGTCCCCACCTTTGGTCGGCAGCGGATCTTCGTGACGGGGAATCAGGTTGGAGCAAACCGTCTCGTAATGGCTCCAGGCAGCCGCCGCCGGCATATGAATGTCCGGATCGGGGTCGATCAGCCGGCGGTAGTAGGTCTCCAGCAGATCGCCGCGCTCGCGCTCCGGCAGCGGGTCGACGAACTGGCGCCAAGCCTCCGGAAAGAACGTCCTCATGCCATAGAGAAACCATTCGACCTCGGCAGCCGTGCCAAGAAAGACCCCGCGCAACACGAAGCCGGCACAACGCTCGGGCCAGCGGATGCCGTAAGCCAGGGCGAGCGTCGATCCCCACGATCCCCCGAACAGCAGCCAGCGGCGGATGTTGAGGTGGCTACGCAGCGCTTCGATGTCGGCGACCAGATGGCGGGTGGTGTTGTCGGTGATGGCTGCGTGGGGGGTCGAACGGCCGCAGCCGCGCTGGTCGAAGATAATGATGCGGTAGTGTCGCGGGTCGAAGAAGCGCCGGTGCGCCGCTGCCGCACCGGCGCCGGGCCCACCATGCAGGAATAGCACCGGCGTTCCGCGCGGATTGCCGGATTGCTCCCAGTACATCACGTGCGGACCGCCCAGCGGCAGCCGACCGGACGAGTATGGCTCGATCTCGGGAAACAGGTCGGTGCGATAGTGACGAACGTCCATACGGGTTAAAAGCCTCCGGCCTGCTGCCTTGCAGTCTGATAATATGGGCCGATGGGCCGGATCGGGAACTGCCTTTACGCAGGGGGACGCGGGTGGTCCTGGTGTCCACCGTCCCCAACCGCGCGCGCCACCCGCTCCGAAGCTGCTGGCCGCTCCCCTTCCTCGCGTGCGGGTCTTTGCGCAGCCGGTGCGCTCCTGCTAGCTTTCGTTCACGAACCGGCTGCCGCCACCCCGCCTTGCTCCCGCGCCGTCGTCGCCAGCATCTCCGTCACCGGTACCCTCGTGCTTTCGACTCCCGTTGACGGCGCTTCGGAGGTGGTGCTCGCCGGAATCGACGCC